>JAFDVN010000062.1 GCA_018269025.1 Acidobacteriota bacterium
CTCAAGGCGAGAAACACGGCTTCCAGCAGGATCGCGCCGACGGAGAGCAGGAGGCCCGTGGCGAACGGGATCCCCTCCTCGGGGAAACGATTTATTATTCCAGCGAGCGCCGCCGCGATCAACGCAAGCTTTCCCGTGCTGAGCAGGACATAGCCCGCCCGCCCAGGATTGCCCGGGGTGAGCATCCGCTTCACCAGCAGCACATGGAGCCACCAGAAGGCGAGGGAGGCCAGCGCGCCCGCGCCGAAGGCCAATCCGGCCGCCCAGGAGCGGCCCAAGCCCCAGGCCAGGACCCCGGTGGGGATGAGTCCCGCCATGACCCGCTGGATGCGCTGGAGGTGCGCCTCAGGGCCGGGGGCCATGGGCGTCCTCCCGGTCCTGCTCCCCGTCCTCGCCCGAGGTCGGAAGGGAAGCCTGCCTCCGGGCGGTTTCCGCCTCTTGGGCCTCCTTGGCCGAGGCGGCCTCGAAGCGATCCAGCTTCTGGGAGGTCTTGAAGAGCTCCCAGAACCCCGCCGCCACGCCCCAGGCGAGGCCGATCCACTGGCCCAGATCCTGATGGCCGAACTTCCCTCCGATCCAGCGGCCGAGGAACAACCCCGCGACGATGGCGATGGGGAAGACCATGCCCAAGGCGAGCAGGTCCGCCCACAGGGAGCGCTCCCGCGGGTCCGCGTCCCGGACGGCGGCCTTCTTAATGCGCCGAAAGATCATGGTCCCTCTTCAAGGCGAAGGCGCGGGACGAGCGCCCGCGCCTTCCATTCTAAGACCCGGAAATCAGAGCCAGCCGATGCGGCTCGCCAGTTCGAGGAGCTTCGGCCCGAAGGCCGTCGCGATCAGGGTGACGGCGCCGCCCACGAAGACGATGGTCGAGACGGCCATGCCGGGTGCTTCCACTTCCGCGCCGCCCTCGTGGAAATACATCTGGCGGATGACCCAGAGGTAGTAGAAGGCGCTCACGGCGGAGGTGAGCACGGCGATGGTGACGAGGCCGATGAGCCCGTTCTGCACGGCGATGTTGAAGAGGTAGAACTTGGTGAAGAAGCCGGCCAAGGGCGGAATGCCCGCCATGCTGAACATGAAGATGAGCATGGCGAAGGCCAGCGCCGGACGCTTTTTCCCGAGTCCGCGAAGGTCGTCAATGCGCTCGCCGACGCCACCCTTCTGGATGTGGATGACGATGGCGAAGGCGCCCATGTTCATGAACAGGTAGACCAGCGCGTAGAGCCACACGGCCTGGACGCCCGTGGCGGTGTCCGCGGCGAGGACGCCCATGAGCATGTAGCCCACATGGGCGATGCCGGAATAGGCCAGCATCCGCTTCATGCTTTGCTGGCGGATGGCCGCCACATTGCCGAGGATCATGCTCATGGCCGCGACGAATTCCAGCGGCAGGCGCCATTGGTCCATCAAACCATGGAAGGCCGTGCCGAAAACGCGGAGGAAGGCGGCCAGCGCCGCGGCCTTGGCGGCCGTCGCCATGAAGGCCGTGATGGGCGTGGGCGCGCCCTCGTACACATCCGGGCTCCACTGGTGGAAGGGCGCGGCGGACACCTTGAAGCACATGCCCACGAGGATGAAGAGCACGCCGCCGAAGACCAGCAGGCTGTTGGCCTGGGGCACGAGGGGCAGCTTCTGGCCCAGCTCGTTGAGGTTCGTCACGAGGCCGCCCGTGGCGGTGAAGAGCAGGCTCACGCCGTAGATGAAGATCGCGCTGCTGAAGGCGCCCAGCAGGTAGTACTTCATGCCGGCCTCGACCCCGCGCTTCTGGGACCGGAAGTAGCCGACAAGGATGTAGGAGCAGAGCGCCATCAACTCCATGGAGAAATAGACGCTGACGAGGTCCGTGGCGCCGCACAGAAACAGCATGCCGGCCGTGGCGAAGAGGATCAGGGCGTAATACTCCACCGTCTGCTCGCGCAGGGAATTCAGCACCCGCTGGGACAGCGCGACGGTCGCGAGGGCCGACAGGATCACGAGGGCCTGGAAGCCCTTGGTGAGGCCATCCACCCGGTACATGCCGTTGAAGCCTTCCCCGGGCTTGCCGAGGTAGATGAAGACTCCCGCCACGAGCAGGGCGGCGAAGGCGACCGGCGCCCACTTGTGCTTCTCGCCCTTGGCGAAGAGCAAGTCGCCGGGCCACAGCATGAGCGTGGCGATGACGGTGAGCAGGATCTGCGGCGCGATGAGGGGCACGCCCTGCAGGAGCGAATCCATGAGGCCTTGGGCGAAGGTGTTCATCGGCCAGCTCCTTCGGGGGCGGATTCAGGCACGGCGGCCATCTCCAGCGCGGGGCCCTCGACCTGTCCCGGATTCGCCTGCTTGAGGAGCTTGGCGACGGGCGCGTCCATGACCCGGAAGAAGGGCTGCGGGTAGAGACCGATCCACACCGCCGCGGCGATGAGGGGGATGAAGGTGGCCAGTTCCCGGCGGCTCAGGTCGCCCATCTTGGCGTTGACCTCGGAGACTTCGCCGAAGAGCACCCGCTGGACCATCCACAGCATGTAGGCCGCGCCCAGGACGATGGCGATGGTGGCCGACGCGCCGATCCAGGGGTGGGCCTGGAAGGCGCCCCAGAGGCACAGCACTTCGCCGATGAACCCGTTGAGCAGGGGCAGGCCGATGGAGCTGAGCGTCATGAGGATGAAGACCGTCGCGTAGACAGGCATGGTCTTCATCAACCCGCCGAAGTCGGCGATCTGGCGGGTGTGGCGGCGGTCGTAGACCACGGCCACGCACAGGAACAGTCCCGGCGTCGAGATGCCGTGGTTGATCATCTGGAACATCGCGCCCTTCAAGCCGTAAGAGTTGAGGGCGAAGAGACCTAACACGCAGAGACCCAGGTGGCTCACGGAGGAATAGGCGACCAGCTTCTTCATGTCCGCCTGCACCATCGCGACGAGGGCGCCGTAGATGATGCCGATGAGCGCGAGGGCCAGCAGCCAGGGCATGAGGGTCCGCACCGCGTCCGGGAAGATCGGGAGCAGGAAGCGCACGAAGCCGTAGGTGCCCATCTTCAGCAGCACGCCGGCGAGGATGACCGAGCCCGCCGTGGGCGCCTGCACATGGGCATCCGGCAGCCAGGTGTGGAAGGGGAACATCGGCACCTTGATGGCGAAGGCCACGAAGAAGGCCAACGCGAGCAGCAGGCCGAAGGTCTTGCCCTGGGCGGCGATCACGGGGGCCATCATCTGGAAGGAGGCGATGCTGAAATCGTAGTGGCCACTGTGCTTGTGCTGGAGGAAGTAGATGGCGAGGATCGCCACAAGCATCAACAGCGAACCCGCCAGGGTGTACAGGAAGAGCTTGATGGCGGCGTAGAGCTTCTGCGCGCCGCCCCAGATGGCGATGAGGAAGTACATCGGCACCAGCATCACTTCCCAGAAGATGTAGAACAGGAACATGTCCTGGGCGATGAAGACGCCGAGCATGGAAGTCTGGAGCACCAGCAGCCAGATGTAGTACTCCTTCTCCCGGTCCGCGATGGCCTCGAAGGAACAGAGCGCCGAGATGGGCCCGAGGAACGCGGTCAGGAGCCAGAGCAGGAGGCTGATGCCGTCCATGCCGATGCTGAACTTGATGCCGAGGGTGGGCATCCAGTCCTTGGAGAACGCCCACTGGACCGCGTCGCTGGAGCGGTCATAGCCGAACCAGAAGGACAGGCCCACGAGGAAGCTGAGGGTCATGGACCAGAAGGCGACCTGCTTGAAGGCGGCCTTGTTCTCTTTGGGGACGAAGAGCAAGAGCAACGCTGCCGCGAGGGGCAGGAAGGTCGCCACTAGCATCATGGTGGGATTGGCGAAGGCGCTCATCAGGGGGACTCCGATTCCGGCCTAGGCCAGGTACTTCCAGATCGCAATGACCAGGAAGCCGAGGAACATCAGGAAGGCGTAGTTCTGCACCCGACCGCTCTGGAGGCGCTTGAAGGCTCCCGAGAGCTGGCGCAGCAGCCAGGCCACGAGGTTCACGAGACCATCCACGACGCCCGAATCGAACTTCCAAAGGCCGACCGATCCCTTGACGATGGGATTGATGATTCCGGCCTGGTAGCCCTCATCCACGAAGTACTTGTTATGGACCCAGGCATAGAGGCGTGGGAAACGCGCGACAAAGGCGCGGGGCGTGCTCCAGGAAGCGTCGGCGCCGTAGAAGCGCCAGGCCAGGAACATGGCGGCGGGCGCCCAAATCACGCCGGAGAAGATCATCAGGCCGTATTCGAGATTCGACGCGTGGCCCGCGGGTTCCGGCGCGCGGTAGAGCAGCGGCTCCAGCCACTTCGAGAAGAGGTCGTTCCCGCCCAGGCTGTGGGGCAGGTTCAGGAAGCCGCCCACCACCGCGAGGACGCCAAGGATGGCGACCGGGAGCCACATGTTCCAGGCCACTTCCTTGGGACCGTGACCATGATCGCCGTGCCCGTGATCGTCATGTCCGTGATCGTCGTGATGAGCGTCGTGCCCGTGGGCCTCCGAAGCCACCGTGTGATGGTGCGGGTCATTCCCCGCGCCGCGGTAGTCGCCGAAGAAGGTCATCACCATGAGCCGCATCATGTAGAAGGCGGTCATGAAGGCGCCGAGCATGCCCATGATCCAGCAGATGAGGTAGAGGTGTGAGCCCGCGTAGGTGCCGCCCTGATACCAGCCCTCGAAGACGCGCCACAGGATCTCGTCCTTGCTGAAGAAGCCGCTGAAGGGCGGGATACCCGCGATGGCGAGCGTCGCGGCCATCATGGCCGCGAAGGTGATGGGCATGAGCTTGCGCAGGCCGCCCATGTTCCGCATGTCCTGTTCGTGGTGGCAGGCGACGATGACCGCGCCGGAACCAAGGAACAGCGTGGCCTTGAAGAAGGCGTGGGTGAACACATGGAACATGCCGGCGGTGAACGCGCCCGCGCCCATGCCCATGAACATGTAGCCGAGCTGGGACACGGTGGAATAGGCCAGCACCTTCTTGATGTCGTATTGGGCGAGGCCCATGCTCGCGGCGAGGATCGCGGTGAGGGAGCCGATGATGAGCACCACTTCCAGGGCCATGGGCGCTTGCACGAACACGAAGTTCAGGCGCGTGATCATGTAGAGGCCGGAAGTGACCATCGTCGCCGCGTGGATCAGGGCGCTGACGGGGGTCGGGCCCGCCATGGCGTCCGGCAACCACACATAGAGGGGAATCTGGGCGGATTTGCCGCAGGCGCCGAGGAAGAGGCAGATGCCCGCGATGTTGAACCAGAAGGTGGGCGCGGCGGTGTGGCCGAACAGCGTGATGGTCGCGTTGGAGCTGACGCCGTGGACCGTCGCCATCATCGTGCCGTAATCCAGGCTGCCGAAGATCATGAAGAGCAGGAAGAAGCCCACCATGAAGCCCATGTCGCCGACACGGTTGAAGACGAAGGCCTTCTTCGCGGCCTGGGCGGCGTAATCCTTGTCGAAATAGAAGCCGATGAGCAGGTAGGAGCAGAGGCCCACGCCTTCCCAGCCGAGGAACATCATCAGGACATTCGCGCCCAG
>JAFDVN010000063.1 GCA_018269025.1 Acidobacteriota bacterium
CGCACCGAATCCAGCTCGATGAAGCGGTTGATCATGCGGACGGTCAGCTCTGCGGGCACCACCTCCAGCGCTGCTCCACCAGCCATGAGGAGAAAGAGGAGCGCGAGGTGCTTGCGGTAGGGCTTGAGGTAGCCCACCAGCCGCCACAGCAAGGCCTGCCGGAGCGGTTTCTCCGTGGAGTCGGATTGGAAGAAGCCTTCTGCCGCCTGGGCCATCCCGGCCATTCTCGCACGGCCTCCGCCCGTGGGATGATGGTCGTTCACTGGATCGCCCATGCGCCTCGCCACCCCGCCCGGTTTCCCCACGGAGGTCTTCGTCCAGGAGGTGCCAGCCGCGGAGCTGCTGCCCTCCGGGCCCTGGGCCCTCGTGGGCGACGCGGCGGTGCGGGAGTCCTGGCGGGCCGCCGCCATGCCCGAGCCGCCCTGCGCGATCTGGGAAGGGGTGGATGAATCCCGCAAGCGCCTGGAGACGATCCTGCCCTGGCTGGAGGACTGGTCCCGGATTCCCCTGCACCGGGACGCCACCCTCGTCGCCGTGGGCGGGGGTGTGCTCACGGATCTGGCCGGCCTCGCGGCTTCGCTCTACATGCGCGGCATCGCCTGGCAGGCCTGGCCCACCACCGTCCTTTCCATGGCGGACGCCGGGCTCGGCGGCAAGACCGGCGCGGACCTGCCCACGGGGAAGAATCTCGTCGGCGCCTTTCATCCCCCTTCGCGGATGGTCGCCTGCACGGGCTTTCTCGCCACGCTCCCCGCCCGCCAGGCGGAGAGCGGGCGCCAGGAACTGGTGAAGACCGCGCTCCTGCTCGGCGACCAGGAGTGGGCGCAGGAAGTGGCGGGGGAGGGTCCGGTGAAGGCCGCCTGGATCGAGCGGGCCCTCGCTTTCAAGGCGGAGGTGGTCCACCGCGATCCCATGGAGCATGGCGAACGCCGCGTCCTGAACCTCGGCCACACTTTGGGCCATGCGGTGGAATCCGCCAGCGGCTACGCGCTCCTTCACGGCGAGGCGGTTGGCATCGGCCTGCTGGCGAGCTGCCTGCTGGCGGAATCCGAAGGCCTCCGTCCCTTCCCCGCCAGCTTCCTGGACCGGCTCGCCGCGCGGCTCGCCCCGCTCGCGCCTCAGCTTCCCACCTGGGAGGCACTCCTGCCCTGGCTCACACGAGATAAAAAGGGCACCGGCCTGAAACCCGCGGGCTCGGAAGGCGTTCAAATCCGCTGCATCCTGCCCCGGCCGGGTGAATCCGCGCTTCAGCAATTGCTCCCACCCTCCGCCTGGGCTGAACCCTATGCCCGGGTGAAGCATCTCCTGCAAGGGGACCCTGCCCGTGCCTGAACTCCGCACCCTTCCTTTCCTCGCGCTCAGTGCAGCGCTAGCCGCCCAGGCCCCGGCGGTGAAGCCCCCTTCGCCGAACGCGTCCTTCGCCGCGACGCGCCTCGACGACCCGCGGGCGCTCATGCTCAAGGCCCGGTCCATGCAGCTCCGCGTCGGCGGCGATGATCCCAAGGGCGCGGCCGCACTCTATCGGAAGGTCATCGAGCTTACCCCCAAGAGCGGCGAGGCCCACTTGCGGCTCTCCGAAGCCCTCGAAGAATCCAAGGATGTGCCCGGCGCCATCCAGGCGGCCAAGCAGGCTGTCGCGCTGGATCCGAAGTCCGGCGAGGCCGCGGGCCAATTGGCGAGCCTGCTCTTCCGCAAGGCGCAGGAAGACAAGTCGGTGCTGCCCGAGGCCATCCAGGCCCTGCGCGCCGCCACGGCGAAGTTGCCGACGGACCCCCAGATGTGGGCCTTCCTCGCGGAAAGCGCCGAAGCCGCCTCCGATGACCGCACGGCCATGGACGCCTGGTTGCGCCTGGGCCGCCTGCGGCCGGACTTCGTCCCCGCCTGGGAGCGCGCGGCCATCCACGCCTGGGTGCTGAAGGACTACGCGGGTCGGCGGGAAGCCATCATGGCGCTCTGCGATCGGGAGGACCCCCGCCCCGGGGACCTGAAGCTGCTGGACTCTCTGGCCCAGGAGCAGATGAAGAGCGGTTTCCTCGGTCACGCCGAGGACAGCTACACCCTTCTCGCGGAGCACCTCCCCCAGGAACCCGCCGTGTGGGCAAGCCTCGCGCTCGTGGAGCTGCGTGTGCCCGAATACACGAAGGCCCTCGCCAACCTCCAGAAGGCCGAAAGCCTGAGAGCGGATCCGGGCACTTCCTTCAACATCGCCTTGTGCCTCATGAACCTGGCCCGCTTCGACGAAGCGGCGACGCGCTTGCAGGCCTTGATGAAGGTGCTTCCCGGTTCGGATCTGGAACTGAAGGACAAACTCCAGGACCTTTCCCAGACCCTCTACGCCCAGGCGCTGCTCCTTCAGGGACAACCGAAACAACTGCTCGCCTGGATCAAGCAGGCTCCCGCCCGGCCCGGCTCCGCGGGGGATCTGACCGTCATGCGGGCCCAGGCCCTGATCCAGCTCGGCAAGTTCTCCGCTGCCAAAGAGGCCCTCGCCCAAGGCGCGAAGGCCTACGCCGACCGTCCCTTCTTCAAGGAAGCAGGCGCCCTCGACGGCTCCCGGAAAGATCTTCAGGCTCGGCTTCGCCAAGTGGACCTCCAGACCATGGCGGAGATGTGGGCCAGCTTTGGTCAGTGGCAGACCTGCCTGGACACGCTGATGAAGGCAAAGGCCCTCGGCGCGCCGGAGAACGCCGACCTGCTGTTGCTGGAAGCCAACGCCTACGATCAACTGGATCGCCCCAATGACAACCTCCGCGTCCTTCGCGCCGCGCAGAAGCTGGCCCCCACCAACGCCACGCTCCAGAACAACCTGGGTTACCTGCTACTGGATCACGGCGGCGATTTGAAGGAAGCCGCCAGCCTCATCGAGGCCGCGGTGAAACAAGAGCCGAGCAATGGGAGTTTCATGGATTCGCTTGGGTGGCTCCGATTCAAGCAGGGCAACCTGGCGGACGCCGAGACTCAGCTTCGCCATGCGGCGGAGATCCGACCCTACAGCGCGGATGTGCGCCAGCACCTGGGCGAAGTGCTCCTGAAGCAGGGCAAGCCCGCCGAAGCCATCACCCAATGGGAACGCGCCCTCGCCTTCGCTTTCCCGGGGCGGGACGCGCTGGAGAAGCGGCTTGAGGATGTTCGCGCCCAGCAGGCCAAGGCCAAGGCCGCCGCGCCAGACACTCCGAGCCCGACCGACGAGGGAGATGGGGACGGGGAATGATTTTCCCCCCCGCGCTGCAAAGCTCCGCGCCTGTCACGCCCCGGCCCACCACGCCCCTGCCTTTCGCGTCCGTCAAAGCCCAATACAAATGGAGCTTCAAGGGCGCCGAGGGCAGCGGCAGCGGCACCCTCGCCCTGCTGCTGGAACCCGTCAGGGGCAAGCTGGTGCTGGAGGTCTTCAGCTATGGCGATCGCCTGGCGCTCGTGGATGGCGATCCCGAGCATGGCTATCAATATGTCCTGCCCAAAGAGCAGGTGAACCGCACGGTGCCCGCGCTCTCAGACCTTCCGTTGCCGCTGCTTCCCCAAGTCGGCAGTGTGGAAGCCCTCGCCCGGGCCTTAGCCCTGGGCGACGGGCTCGTCGTGGATCAGCGGGATGCCCTTGGCCCGGTGAAGCTCACCTACGCCGGTCAGGACAGCGCGGGAAACCCCATCGAAGTTCACCTCACCCGCAAGCGCTGGGAACCCGCGAAGTAGGCTGCGGGCTCCAGGCTGCAGCCTACGCGGCTGGCCCTACCCTGCATCAGCTCGTCGTCAGCCTACGATCGAAGCTTGTCCCATTCGTAGGCTGACGAATCCCCGCGCGTCATCGAGCCAAACCGCGCAGCCTGAAGCCCGAAGCCTGGAGCCTGAAGCCCGAGCATCACCGCGGAATCGTGCCCGTCCGCTCCCACCGGGTGCGCGTAAAGAAGTGGCTGACCGCATCGCCGATGCCGTGGGCGACATCCACGGGCCCGCCGGGCACGGTGCCGTTGTCGTAGTCGTGCTCGCCTTCGCGGAAGCTCCACCACACGAGGAAGGGCCGCCCGCGCAGGTGGTCCATGGGCACGAAACCCCAGTAGCGGCTGTCCTCGCTGTTGTCCCGGTCATCACCCATGGCCATCACGAAGCCGGGCGGCACCTTCACGGGTCCGAGGTTGTCTTTGAAGTCGCTCTGGATGAGGCTGCTCATGCCCTGGCGGTCCATGGCCAGCACATCCGGATCCTTGAAGCGCCAGAAGCCGGACGGCTGGGTGACCGGGCCCGCGTCCCGGCCCACGGGCCATGGGCCGGGGATCGGATCGCCCGCTTCCACCATGGACCCATCGCCCCGGTCGCTCGCGATGACATTGGGCTTCACGATGTGGTATTCCCAGGGCCCGGTGACGAGCTTGCCGTTCACATAGAGCCGCTTGTCCTTCATCTCCAGCGTGTCGCCGGGCAGGGCCACGCAGCGCTTCACATAGTCCTGGTCCCGCTCCATGGGATAGCGGAAGACGATGATGTCGCCGCGCTCCACCTTGCGCATCGGAAAGAGCGCGGACTCCCAGGCGAACTGGGGGCGCGCGTAGATGAACTTGTTGATGAGCAGGTGGTCCCCGATCATCAGCGTCTCGCGCATGGAGCCGCTGGGGATGCTGAACTGCTGGCCCACGAAGGTCTTGAAAAAGAGGATCAACGCCACCGCGAAGCAGACCACTTCGAGATTGTCGCGGATCGCGCCCTTGGCGGCGCCGGGAGGAAGGTTCTTCGCGTCGTCGGCCATGGGGTTCTCCGGATCAGGCCGTGGCCTTGGAGCGCTTGCGCTTCTTCGGGGTTGGCTCGGGCTTGTCTTCCTTCGGGGTGATCGGGGCGTCCGTGAAGCCGTACTGGGTGAGCAGGTTCACGGTTTGCCAATGGCCATCCGACTGGCGGAGGTCCGTCTGAACTTCTCCGAGCCCCGGCAAGTAGAGTGAGCGGGTCACGGACCCCGACAGAGAACGGGACTCGACCCACACGCCTTCCGCCGGGCGATCGGCCGGCAGGACTGAGCCACGCGCCACCCACTCGCCGCGGCCAAGCACACGGTAGGTGCCCGCGGGAGTGGACCATCCTTCAAGGCTCGGGAATCCCTCGGGAAGAAGGGAGATCTGGCTCTTCCCATCCGGGCTCAGGAGCGCGACGCCGCCATCCTTGAGCAGCGTGTCGGTGCGGAAGGGAGGTTGCACCCCCGAGGCAAAGGATTTGGTGATGACCTGGCCCCCTTTGGGACCTTCCACCACTTTCTCAACCCGCACCTGGAGCCGCTGGGCTTGCTGCTGATCGGAAGGCAGGGATGGGTTGAGGTAGACGAGCGTGAGGCCTTCTTCTTCCGGCGCGAAGGGACGCGCCACCGAAGGTCCAGGTTGCTGACACCCCGCCAGCAGGAGAAGGATGGAAGCGGGAACCAGCGCGCGCTTCATTTCGGTCCTTTCCCGAATTTGGCCATGAGGTCACCCAGCGACGCGCCGGATTTGACGGGCTCCGCCTTAGGGCCGAAGACGCCGCCGGAGGCGGGCTTGTCGGGCCTCGGGCCTCGGGCTTCGGGCTTCGGGCCTTTGTGCGGAGGCCGCGGGCCTCGAGCCTCGGGTCGCGGGGCTTTGGATTCAGGCCTTGGGGTTCGCTCGGGCCTCGGCCCCCTGGGCGGGCGCGGTGCATGATGGGTCTCGCCCGCGGGCGCGGGGAGCAGCGCCTTGATGGAAAGGCCGATGCGCTTGGAGGCGAGGTCCACGGCCATGACCTTGACCTTCACCACCTGGCCGACGCTGAGGACTTCCGCGGCCTCCTTGATGAAGCGATGGCTGATCTCGGACAGATGCACGAGGCCGTCCTGGTGCACGCCGATGTCCACGAAGGCGCCGAAGGCGGCCACATTCGTGACGATGCCCGTGAGCTCCATGCCCACCGTGAGATCCTCCGGCTTATTGATGCCTTCGGCGAACTGCACGGCCTCAAAGGCGGAGCGGGGATCGCGGCCGGGCTTCTTCAACTCGGCGAGGATGTCCTTCACGGTTTCGAGACCGGACTGATCATCCACGAGCGTCTTGGGGTCCAGCGCGTCGAGGACCGCATCGTTGCCAATGAGTTCCGGCACGGTCTTGCCGACGAGCTGACAGATGCGCTGCACGACGGGATAGCTCTCCGGGTGGACGGCGGAGGCATCCAAGGGGTCTTCGCCTTCGCGGATCCGCAAGAAGCCAGCCGCCTGCAGGAAGGCCTTTTCGCCGAAGCGGGAGACTTCCTTGAGCTGATCGCGACGCTTGAAGGCACCGTGCTCGAAACGGTGGGCGACGATATTCTTCGCGAGCTGCTCGCCTACGCCCGCCACATAGGACAGCAGCTTATAGCTGGCGGTGTTGAGGTCCACCCCCACGCGGTTCACGCAGGATTCGACCACATCATCGAGCCCCTTCTTGAGCGCGGTCTGGTTCACATCGTGCTGGTACTGACCGACGCCGATGGACTTGGGATCCACCTTCACGAGCTCCGCCAGGGGATCCTGGAAGCGGCGGCCGATGCTGATGGCGCCGCGCACGGTCAGGTCCTGCTCGGGGAACTCCTCCCGGGCGATGTCGGAGGCGCTGTACACCGACGCGCCGCTTTCGCTCACGGCGATGCAGATGACTTCGTTTCGCCCCGTCTCCTTCAGCCAGCCGCGGATGAAGGCCTCCGCCTCCCGCCCGCCGGTGCCATTGCCGATGGCGATGGCCTCAATGGGAAATTTGCTGAAGAGCTGTTCCAACAGCGCGGCGGAACCTTCCAGGTCGCGCTTGGGCTCCAGCGGATACATCACATCCGTGTGGACGAACTGGCCCAGGCGGTTCAGCACCGCGAGCTTGCAGCCGGTGCGGATGCCCGGGTCCACGCCCAGCGTGCAGCGCTGACCCGCGGGCGGGGAGAGCAGCAGGTGGTCCAGGTTGGATTGGAAGACCTTGATGGCTTCGCCGTCCGCTTTGCGCTTGGCGTCCATGCGGACCTCGACCTCCAGGCTCGGGAAGAGCAGGCGGTCGAAGGCATCCGCGCCCACGGCGGAAATGAGCTTGCGGTAGCCGCTGGCCGGGTTCGCGGGGATGCGCATCACGATTTCAGAGATGAGCTTCTCCCGCTCCACCTCCAGCTTCACTGTGAGGATGTCCTCCTTCTCGCCGCGCCGAAGCGCGAGCAGGCGGTGGCTCGGGATCTTGCGGAGCGGCTCACTGAAGGCCCAATAGGGCTTGAAGCGCAGTGCGCCCTTGTCCTCCTTCTTGTCTTCGCGCAAGGCGGACACAAGCACGCCCTGGTCATGGAAGGCCAGACGCAGGCGGGCGCGGAGATCGGCGTCTTCGGCGAGACGCTCGGCCAGGATGTGGCCCGCGCCATCCACGCACTCCGAGGGCGTGGCTATGCCCTCTTCGCCGTCTTTCACATAGGGCGCGGCGAGCATCATGGGATCGGCGCCACTGGCATCCGTCAGCAATTCTTCGAGCAGCGGCTCCAGGCCCCGCTCCCGGGCGACGGAAGCCTTCGTTTTCTTCTTGGGCTTGTAGGGAAGGTAGAGGTCCTCCAGCTCGGTCTTGACCCAGGTTCCTTCGATCTTGGCTTGCAACTCAGGAGTCAACTTGCCCTGCTCGCCGATGCTCTTCAGCACCGTGGCGCGGCGCTCCAAGAGATCCTTGTAGTACGCGAGGCGGTCCTCGATGGCGCGGATGGCGACTTCATCGAGGCTGCCGGTCTTCTCTTTCCGGTACCGGGCGATGAAGGGGACGGTGTTGCCCTCCTCCAGCAGGGCCGCAGTGGCGGCGACGGCGGCGCGGGGGAGTTTCAACTCCCGGCTCATCAGGTCAAGCATCTGATCCAAAGCGGTACCTCTCGGCCCTTCTGGGCGCGGAAAAGATGATCTTAACCCAGAGCCCCGTGGGCCCGGGCGTCCGGCTTCAGGCGTCAGGCCTCCGACTACCGGCTACCGGCTACCGGCTACCGACTCTGATGCTCTTGCCCGAAGCCCGACGCCCGAAGCCCGTTAGACTGGACTTTCCCATGCTCAAGCCGCTCCAGAAATTCAAGGTCCTGGACCTCTCCCGCATCCTGGCCGGGCCCTTCGCCACCCAGTTGCTGGCGGATCTGGGCGCGGAAGTCCTCAAGGTGGAGCCGCCCGAAGGCGATCCCACCCGCGGCTGGGGTCCGCCCTTTGAAGAAGGCGACGCGGTCCATCCCTTTGGCGGCGAAAGCGCCTACTTCCGTGCGGCGAACCGCGGCAAGGGCGCGACGGTGCTGGATCTGCATTCCGCCGAGGGCCGGGCGCGGCTCATGGAACTGATGAAAGACGCGGATGTGCTCGTGGAGAACTTTCTCCCGGATTCCGCCGAACGCCTCGGCCTCACCTGGGCCAAGCTCCATCGCGCCCATCCCAAGGTGATCCTCGCCTCCATCCGCGGCTTCGCGCCGGATGTGAAGGCGTCGCGCCGCGCGGGCTACGACTTCATCATGCAGGCCGAAAGTGGCTGGATGAGCATCACCGGCGAGCCCGAGGGCCGCCCCATGAAGATCGGCGTCGCATTGGTGGATGTGCTCGCGGCGCTCTACTGCGCCAACGGCATCCAGGCCGCGCTGCTCCACCGGGAGCGCACGGGCGAGGCGATCCATGTGCAGGTGCCGCTCATGGAGGCGGCGCTGGCGGGCCTCGTGAATGTGGGCAGCGGCACGCTCATGACCGGCCGCGCGCCCGAACGCTACGGCAACGCCCACCCGCAGATCGTGCCCTATCAGACCTTCCCCTGCGCGGATGGGGAGGTGGCCATCGGCGTCGGCGGCGACAAGCAGTTCGAGATCCTCGCGCTGTGGCTCGCCCTGCCCCTTGAAGGAAATCCCCACTGGCGGCGCAACCGCGGCCGCGTGGAAGATCGGGATCACCTCGTCGCGCTCATCACGGAAAAACTCGCGCCCCGCGCCGTGGAGGATGTGGTGCGCTTCTGCGATCAGAACGCCATCCCCGCCAGCCGCGTCCGCACCGTGGATGAAGTCCTCTTCCGCAAAGCCGGCGACCTCCACCACCTCATCCAGCCCCTGCTCGACCCCGAAACCGGCGGCATGGTCCCCACCCTCGCCAGCCCCGTGATGCTCAACGGCGAACGCGCCTGCGCCAAAACCCCACCCCCCAGGTGGAAGAAGTGAAGGGTCTCCATCCTCTCTCGACGGGCCTTCGCGGCAAGCTCGCGCCGGAAAGCGCCCGCCTGGCGGAGGCGCGGATCCGGGAGGCGTGGCCTTTCGCCGTGGGACCGCTGCTCGCCCGACGCACGCGGCTGATCCGCTTCCACCGCGGGCGGCTTGTGGTGGGCTGCTGGGAACTGACCGCCATCCCCAGCCTTCGCCTCGCGGCGGAAGCCACTTGGCCCACGGTGCAGGAACGGCTCTCGCGGGCCTTCCGGGTTCACCTCTCCGGCATCGAAATCGTCCCCTGCGACCCGCCGGAGCCCGAGGCCCCTGCCCGCGCCTCCGAGGATGGCCTGAAGGAACTCCTGCTGGCGTGGCGGAAGGGCGGTTGAGAATTCGGACATTCAGGCCGGATTCGAACCGCGCCTGGCTTCGCCATGCGCCGGTATTGCTCCCGACAGCGCCCCGCGCTGTCTCCGCAATCCCACTCGGAGGTTCGAATCCTCTCGCCCCGACAAAAAGGCGCCCTTAGGCGCCATTTTGTTGGTCGGGGCGAGAGGATTCGAACCTCCGACCTCTCGGTCCCGAACCGAGCGCTCTACCAGGCTGAGCCACGCCCCGACGAAGCCTCAAGGTTACTGGAAGGACGCGTTCCAGTCCACCCTCAAGCCCCGAGGCCTCGGTCGAATTGTCATCCGGGTGTAAGCTGGATGGTCCGCCCGGGGCGGGGAGCGACCATGACCGATGCCTGCATGATCTTGACCACCTGCGGCAGCGAGGAAACGGCCCTCACCATCGCTTCCGCGCTCGTGGACCAGGGCTTCGCCGCCTGCGTGAACATCCTGCCAGGCCTGAAGAGCTACTACTACTTCAAGGGCGAGACCCACCTGGACGAGGAGGTCCTCCTCGTCATCAAGACCACCAAGGACCGCTACGACCGGGTGGCGGAAGTGATCGCGGACCTCCACACCTACGAGATTCCTGAAATCCTCATGGTCCCGGTCGAACAAGGCAGCGCCTCCATCCTCGACTGGATCCGCGGCAGCGTCAGCCGGGCGGTCTGACCCGGCCTCCCGTCCACCGGCCTCCGGCTTCCGGTTGGTCGAGTCGTGCGGTGCCGGTAGCCTGAAGCCTGTAGCCGGGAGCCAGACATGGAACAGACCCTCAGCCTCGAATTCCTCCGCGTCGCCGAAGAGGCGGCCATCGCCTGCGCCCGCAGCATCGGTCACGGCCGCCGCAAGCACAGCGACATGCTGGCGGTGGAGGCCATGCGCAAGGCCATGGAGACCGTCCACATGGACGGCACCATCGTCATCGGCGAAGGCGAGCGGGACGAGGCCCCGATGCTCTACATCGGCGAGAAGGTGGGCATGGGCAAGGGCAATCCGGCGGTGGACATCGCCGTGGACCCGCTGGAAGGCACCAACCTCTGCGCCACCGGCGCGCCCAACGCCATCGCCGTGCTGGCGGCCTCCGAGAAGGGCGGCCTCCTGCATGCGCCGGATCTCTACATGGAGAAGCTCGTCGTCGGCCCCGCCGCCAAGGGCAAGGTGAGCCTGGACGCGCCCGTGGCGGAGAACCTGAAGGCCATCGCCAAGGCCCTGGACCGCGGCGTGGGCGACCTCGTCGTCACGGTGCTGGACCGGGAACGCCACGCGAAACTCATCGAGGACATCCGCGCCGCGGGCGCGCGCATCCAACTCATCGGGGATGGCGACCTGAGCGCGGGCATCTCCGCGGCCGTCTCCGGCACGGGCATCCACGCGGTCATGGGCACCGGTGGCGCGCCCGAAGGCGTGCTGGCCGCCGCCGCGCTCAAGTGCCTGGGCGGCGAGATCCAGGGCCGCCTCGTAGTGGACACGAACACCGCGAGCCGCGAAAAGGCCGAATCCATGGGCGCGCGCTTCGACCACATCTACAGCACGGACGACCTGGCCCCCGGCAAGCACATCGTCTTCGCCGCCACCGGCGTGACGGGCGGCAACCTCCTGGAAGGCGTCCGTTTCTTCAGCCACGGCATCCGCACCAGCAGCCTCATCCTCACTCATCTGAGCCGCGAGATCCGCTTCATTGACACCGTGAAGAAGGCGGACGGGGATGTGACGGTTCGGTTCTAGACCTATGAACAATTGCTTAAGAACCGTCACCCTCTCGGTCTGCCTCCTCGCCACCGCAACAGCATGGGGGCAAGAAAGAGGTCAAACTGCTCCTTCACCAACCCCACAAGGGCCACAAGCTAAGGATGAGCCTCAGACAGGCATCATTTATGGCGGGGATCATGCCTACATGCTGACGGCACCCGATGGTTGGGTACTTGATAACCAAGTGTGGGCTGACCAAGGCGTTTTCGCTGTCTTCTATCCGAAGGGGGCATCGCCAAGCGGGAATTGGATTGCCTATTCGCGAGTCATGGAACTTAACCCGAAGGGTCTCCTTGCTTGTGCCCTTGCCGATATGGAAGGCATGAAAGCTCAGAGCCCTCATTACACCTGGAAACGACTTCCTGATATCCAGACTTCGGACAAGAACACCGCGATCATCTTCTCCACCTCCGGAGATAGTCTTGGAAACGCGGAATACCTCGCCTACATCCAGACGCCGACCCATGTGGTCTTCATCAGCGCAGTGACCAAAACGCCTTCCGACCAAGCGACATTGAAGCCAGCGTTTGACAGCTTGGTCCGATCCTTCTCCTGGATCACGGACAAAGTGGAGATCACGAAGTAGATAGGCGCACGCCGCCCGGATCAAGGTGTGGCGTCATCCACGCCGAGGTGGAGAAGGTTATGCAGATCCTGCGGAAAAGCGATTGAACAGGGATAAAGGGGATAACTACAGAAGTTCATCCCCTTCATCCCCTTTATCCCTGTTCAAAATTTCTTCCTACTTCACCAACTCCCGCACGAAGACGAACCGCACCTTCCCCTTTGCTTCCGGGATGAGCTTCTCAAGGGCGTCCACGGTTTCGGGGTAGATGTGGCCGATGGCGACGGCCTCGCCGTCCTTCTGGGCAAAGGCGATGGCCCGTTCGAACTGCTTCTGGATTTCGGGGAAGCTCTTGTCGTCGTCCAGGAAGACCTTGCGCTGGATGGTCGGGATGTGGAGTTCCTCCGCGACCTTCCAACCTTGGGTCGTCGCGATGGTGCGGCTGTCTACGAAGTAGAGCTTGCGGCCCTTGAACTCTTCCAGGATCCAATGCATGCGCGTGGCATCCGCCGTCATGCGCGAACCCATGTGGTTGTTGGCGCCTTCGATGAAGGGCACATCGGCGAGGGCCTTGCGGGTGCGGGTGCGGATCTCCGATTCCGGCAGGTCGTACTTGAGCGCGTCCGGTCCCGGGTCCTTGTCTGCGCGACCTTCCATGGGCAGGTGGAGGATGACAGCCTTGCCCATCTCGTGGGCAAGATCCGCGCTTTCGACCGTGTGCTCCTGGTAGGGCAGGACGGCCACGGTGAAGGGCACCGGCTCCTGGCACAGCCGTTTCACAAGCTCGGGCTCCGCATAGCCGAGGTCGTCAATGATGAGGGCGAGCCTGGGCAGCTTCGCCTCTTCATGCGTTATCGAATGGACTTCCGATTTCGGGACCTCGGGCTTCGGTTTGTGCACCGGATGGGAGGGCTTCGCGGGCTCTTCCCGCTTCGGCGCTTCCTTCTTTCGCTCGCAGCTCAGGTGCCCGAGTAGCGCGCCCGCGCCCAGGCCGAGGGCCAGCACCGCCGCGGCCCAGCCCAGAAGCGCCGGGGTGGAGGTTCGATTTCCGCGTTTAGGCATGCTCCTGCTTCACGCGGGTGCTCACGGGCGCAGGGGTGGCCAGCGCGGCCAACACGGCGGTGAGGGGATCATCCTTGGGCCCGAGCTTGAGGGCGCGGGTGGGTGTGACGCCTTGGCGGTCCAGCTTCTCGCCACCATCGCCAATCCAGCGCTCCGTCACCAGCTCCACCGCGCCCCCGTCCCGCAAGGGGATGCGCGTCTGCGCCACGCCCAGGCCGGGCGTGCGCTCGCCAACGATGGCCGCGCCGTTCTTCTTGAGACAGGAGCTGAGGGCTTCCGCCGCTCCGAGGGTGCTCGGATCCTGGATCACGATGAGCTGCTTGAAGGACGGCAGGCCCGAAGGGGTGATGGCCACGGTGCGATCCGGCTTGCCCGCGTCCTGGATGGTGGCGAAGGGACCCGCGCCCGTGAAGAGCCCGGCCACGGTCGCGGCCTCAGTCAGAGAGCCTTCCGTGTCCTCGCGGAGATCCAGCATCAGGGGCTTGGAACGATCCAGCTTGAGGATGGCCGCTTTCAATTCAGCGGCCCGACCGGCCTTCAGATCCGGGATCGTGACGAGGCTGCCCTGCTCCGTCGTCTTCACCGTGATGGCCCGGTGCGCGAGGGGCTCGAGGGTCACATCCACCTTGCCCAGATCCGCCGTGGCGGCGGAGTAGCGGAAGAGGGCGATCTTGGTGCCGGGCTGCCCGCAGAGCATGCGGTCCAACTTCCAGGAACTGAGGGGGCCGATGGGTTCGTCATCCACGCGGCGGATCACATCGCCCATTTGGACGCCGGCCTTGTCGGCAGGGCCGCCGGGCACGACGGCCAGCACCTGGGCGTAGATGCCGCGCTTCACCACGGTCATGCCCGCGCTCGCGGGGCCCGGGGCTCCGGCGCGGAGATCTTCCGGCGTGAGCAGGCTGTTCAGCGGGTGCGCCCGCTCCAGCACGGCCTGGATGCCGCCACCGATGACCTTGGGCATATCCGGCCGGTCCACATAATTCGCCTGGACGAGGGCCAGCACATCCTCGATGTCGGTGAGGCCCGCCAGGGGATCCTGGGTGGTGGCGCTCTTCGCGCCATCCGCCGGGAGCTTTTGCGTGGCGACAGGCCAAGTGAAGGCCGCCACCAGGGGCAGGGAGAGGGCGGAGAGCCAGGTGCGCGCGTGCATGGGTCTATTGTAGGCCGGGGGCTGGGGGCTGGGGGCGGGAGGTTTTGGATGCGCCTTCGGCGCGGCCACGAGGCTCCGGTCTCCAGCCTCCAGCCTACTTACGGAACCAATCGCTGCCGCTTTGGAAGCCCTTGGATTTGGCGGTCATCTGCCGGTGGCGGGCCAAGGCCAGGTCAATGAGGCGGGCGAGCTGTTCCGGGTAGGGCACGCCGCTGGCGGCCATGAGCTTGGGGAACATGGAAATGCTCGTGAAGCCGGGGATGAGGTTGATCTCGTTGAGGAAGACGCGGCCCGTGAGCTTTTCCAGGAAGAAATCCACCCGGGCCATGCCGTAGGCATCCAGCGCCTGGAAAGCGCGGCGCGCGTGGCTGCGGATGAGGTCCACCAGCTCCTCCGGCAACTCGGCGGGGATCTTCGTCGTGGACTTGCCGGCGATGTACTTGTCCTCGAAGGTGTAGAACTCATCCGCGACCAGCACCTCACCGGGCACGGAGACTTCGGGATCATCGCCCCCCAGCACGGCGACCTCGATTTCGCGGATGTCGAGGCCCTGCTCCACCAGCACGCGGCGGTCGAAGGTGAAAGCGCGATCCAGCGCTGGCGCGAGGTCCTCGGCTTTCTTCACCTTTTCCACGCCGATGCTGGAGCCGAGGTTCACCGGCTTGAGGAAGAGGGGCAGGCCCAGCTTCTTTGCTTCGATGAGACAGCCTTCCCGGTCGCGGGTCCACTGCTCTTCCGTGAGACCCACATAGGGCACGACGGGCAGGC
>JAFDVN010000064.1 GCA_018269025.1 Acidobacteriota bacterium
CTTTCGTGACAGGCATTGGATCTTCCCTCGAAACAATCATTGCGTCATATCCCCGCGCGGGGACCGTTCCTGGATCGCTACGCTCCCGTGATCCCGCTTCGCGCGCTCCCGGAGCGGAACATGTCTCCGCGGTTCGCGATCAAGACCTTTGTGACTGGCATGGGCAGTTCCTCAAGTCAGAATGTTTCCGTGCGAACCTCCAGTCTATCGAAGCCTGCGATTCTCCTGCTGCTCGCGGTCTGCGGGTGCGCCCGCAAGGGCGATCCCGTTCCCGCCTCGCCGGTGCCTCCCGTTGCGCCCCTGGCCTCCTGGTCGGCGCTTCGCCGCTTAGACATTCAGCTTCCGAAGATGGATGTAAGCGGAGACACCCTCCGAGGACTCGAAGCGATTAGGATCCTCTACCTCCCCTTGGGACTCGCCCGCCCTTCGTCCCAGGAGGTGTTCAGCCACGGCGAAGTCGTCGTAGAGCGCCGCCGCCCCAACCTCCCAGGCCCCGGCGAAGTTGCTCATTTGAACCTGGATGGACTTGCCCGCCCGGCCGGCTGGATTGTGGTGGTCGCGGTCAGGTCCGGACAAGTTCCAAGCCAACCAAGTGCTGTATTGCCTTGGTTAAGTTCAAAGATCTAGGCCTTTCGAATCTTAACATTTCTTAACACCAGCACCTCGTGCTGTGACATTAGACTGACATATCTTCAGGGGAAACCCTGGCTTCGGAGGTGTCGCTCTATGTCCAGCTCCCGTCTCACTCCCTTCGCGCTCGCGCTGGTGACCGGCGCGCTCGCAGCCGGCCTTCCCCAAGCGCGACTTGCGACTCTCCGCGCCCAGCAGGCGACCCGCGCGAATCTCGCGATGCAGCAGCTCCGCGCCTCCTCGGCCGCCCTGGGACTCACCGGCGATAGCGCCTTCCTCTCCCAGCGCGTGGGCACGGATGACTTCGGCAACCTCCATGTGCATGTGCGTCAGACCTACAAGGGTGTGCCCGTGTGGGGCGGCGATGCCATCCTGCACACGGACGCTGAAAATCAGCCTCTGAAGATGACCGACAAGCTGGTTCGCGGCCTAGATCTGGCCGTCGCTCCCGCGCTCGAAAGCTCCGAGGCCCTCGCCATCGCGTCCCGCGACATGGGCGCGAAGGGTTCCTTCGCCTTCACCCCCTCGAAGGAGCTGGTGGTCCTGCCTCGCATTCAGCGGTCCTTGCGCGCGGGTGTTTCCATGACCCAGGCCAACGCCAGCGATGTGGTCACCACCCTCACCGGCGCCGATCTCGCTTGGCACCTGCACCTGGAAGTGCAAACCAAGGCTGACACCCGGGCCATGGACTACCTCATCAGCGCCACCAACGGCGCGATCCTGAAGAAGTGGTCCAGCCTCCAGACGGCGGGCACCCCCTCTGTTGGAACGGGCAACAGCCAGTACAACGGCACCGTGGGCATCGGCACCAACATGCTCTCCGCCTCCAGCTTCACCATGCAGGACAGCCTGCGGGGCAGCACCACCGTGACGGACCTCGCCAATGGGACCAGCGGCGGGACGCTTTATTCCGACACCGACAACACCTGGGGCGATGGCCAGAACTACTACGACAGCTCCCCGGCCACCGGCGGCACCAGCGGCGTGACCGGACAGACCGCCGCCGTGGACGCCAAGTACGGCTTCGACATGACTTGGGACTACTACAAGAATGTCCACAACCGGAATGGCATTGATGGCAGCGGCACTGCCACCACGCTCCGCATGCACTACAGCACCAACTACGACAACGCCTTCTGGAGCGATGGCTGCTTCTGCATGACCTTCGGGGATGGCAGTGCGACCGTGGGGGGTGGAAGCGGTTTCAAGAACCTCACGGCAATTGATGTCATCGGCCACGAGATCAGCCACGGCGTCATCGCCAACAGCGTCCCCGGGGGCCTAACTTACTCAGACGAATCCGGTGGCTTGAACGAAGCCGACTCCGATATCAACGGCACCTTCGTCACTTACTACGCCTACAACGGCGGCACCGGAACCACGGTGCCAAATACCATCCCCTCTGGAAACCTCCACGGCTATGTGCCATGGCAGATCGGACCTCAGATCTCCAATCCGCCGCTCCGCTACATGTATAAGCCCAGCCTGGACGGGGCTTCGCCGGATGCCTGGTCCTTCAACATCGGCCAGTTGGATGTGCATTATTCCTCCGGCCCCATGAACCGCGCCATGTACTTCCTCGCCCAGGGCGCGAGCAGCACCTCCACCGATGACACCTACTCCAGCTATCTGCCTGGCGGCATGACTGGCATCGGCAACGACAAGGCCAGCAAGATCTGGTACTGGGTGATGACCAACGGCCTGACCAGCAATGCGACCTATCACGATGCGCGCATCGCCTGCGAGCAAGCCGTGACAGCTCTATCCTATGGGGCCACGGAACTCGCCGCCGTCCAAAACGCCTTCCACGCGATCAATGTGGGCCCGGTCGCGGGCGGATCCGACGACTCCTCCGCTCCCACCGGTGTCTCCGTCGGGGAATCCGGTACCACTG
Organism: Acidobacteriota bacterium; assembly: GCA_018269025.1. GTDB lineage: Bacteria > Acidobacteriota > Holophagae > Holophagales > Holophagaceae > JAFDVN01. The sequence continues at coordinate 2,525 of JAFDVN010000064.1, forward strand.
GCACCGTCAGCCTTTCCGCCACAGCCACGGACGATGTGGGAGTCGCCAACATTGACTTCACCATTGATGGGCGCGTGATGGCCAGCGCAACGCCGAGCACGCCACCCACCTCCTACTCAGGATCAACTCCGTTCGATTCCCACCTGCTCCCCAATGGCAGCCATACCCTCACGGCGACCGCTTTCGACGCCTACCGGAACAAGACGACTTCATCTCAGATATCGTTCTCAACACTCAACAGCTACGCGCAGTTCCTCTCGGATCCCAGCTTCGAACTCGGTGGAGTTTGGGGATTCGGGGGCGCGTACTCAGGCATCTCCAACAGCCCGACCTACGCCCGCACGGGGTCGCACTACGCGATCATCGGCGCGGCTGGCGTGACGGGCGAAAGCTATGGTTATCAGATCTTCACCCTGCCCGCAGGGCTCCCCAGTTCCAAACTGACCCTCTGGACCCGCATCAGCAATCAGTCCTACCCCACCACTTCCACCAGCGACGCGATGGAAGTCTCGATCTACGACTCCTCACTGAGCAACCAATTGGCCTCCCTTGGCACGGTGACGGGCAAGAATGCCACAGGCACTTCTGCTGCGACCTCCTCCTGGGTGCAGGTCGGACCCTTTGATCTGTCCTCCTATGGTGGACAAACCATCGCGCTCGTCTTCGACAGTAACTGCACCGCAGGGAAGACCAGCTTCCGCGTGGATGATGTGGGTGTGAACACCCAGTATTCGCAGCCTGACGAAGATGCCAGCGGCTCTGTGGACGGCATTGACCTTGGCCTCTTCGCCAAGGACTTTGGTGCCGCGGCACCGCTTTCGGACTTCAACAACGATGGGGTGGTGGATGGTTCGGACGCCACCATCCTGCTCACCGCTTTTGGTCAGTGAGGTGAGGACCATGCGCAAGGACATCCCCATGAAGACGACCCTCAAGCTTGCCTCGGCCACCACCCTCGCCCTCCTTGTCGCCTGCGGCGGCGGGGGAGGCAGTGACTCCTCCACGACACCTTCCGGTGGAGGCGGAACCTCCAACGCCGCCACCAAGATGGTCTACACGGACCCCACGCCTTCCTCGGGCCAATGGGCGCTGATGAAGGACGCCGCGAGCACGGACACCCATCTGGTGCTGAAGCTCGTTCCGCCTTCGGATGCCTCTTCCGGCTTCGGCGTCGGATTCACCGTCGGCGCACCCTCCAGCCTCGTGTGGTCCAAGGTGGCTAGCGGCGATGCCACGATGATCCACAACCTCGCCTACACGCTTGGATCGGGCACCCAGCTCATCAAAGGCGTCACCAAGAGCGGGAGCCTGGTCGCGGGCGTTTATCAGCAGGGCCTCGCCACCACCGCGGTGGCCCACAGCAGCGGCGCCGTCGCTAGCATCGCGGTGGACATGGCGAGCGGGGCTTCCAAGACCACGAGCCCGATCACGCCCACCGTCAGTGTCTCCAAGGAGCTCCAGCTTGGCGGCATGCAGACCATTACCATCGCCGTGGGCCAGATCGCGCTTCAGTAGTCTCGTTGCCTTTGCCTGGGGCCGGTCTTCGGACCGGCCTCAGTGTTGCTGGGCAGCCCACCACGCGACCACGGCGCGGGCAAGCTGATCCTTGGGGTGCGGTCCAAGGGGCGCGAGTGGCCCCTCGGCCGTGATGGGCGTCAGCGTGTTCTCAACAGCACCGAACCCTCTGCCCGCCTGAACATCGTTCACCAGGACGGCATCGAGGCCCTTCTTGGCGAGCTTCGCCTGGGCGTGATCCGTGTGGTGCTCGCTTTCCGCGGCGAAGCCCACCAGCCATTGTCCAGGATGCTTGGAGGCCGACAAGGTCGCGAGGATGTCCGGGGTACGAATGAGCGAGAGCGTTTCTGGGCCTTCAGTCTTCTTCACCTTCTCCGCGGCCATGCGCTCAGGACGCTGATCGGCCACGGCAGCGGCGGCGAAGATCCCATCGCAGGAGGGCCACCAGGCTTGGCAGGCCCGCAGCATTTCCTCAGCGCTCCTCACCCGAACCGTTTCGACACCATGGGGCGCGGGCAGATCGCCGCCCAGGACGAGTTTCACCTTAGCCCCCGCATCGCGGAGCGCCCGGGCCAGCTCGACGCCCATGCTTCCACTGCTTCGGTTGGTGAGGGTGCGGACAGGGTCCAGGTCTTCGCGCGTCGGCCCAGCGGTGACGAGGACCGTCTTCTCCTGGATCGCGGGCAGTTTGAGGGCACCCAGGGCGCGGATCGCCTCGGCGATGGCCTCAACTTCCGCCAACTTACCGCTTCCTTCTTCGCCGCAGGCAAGGAGCCCCTCGGCGGGTTCAATGAAGGCTTGTCCGAAACCATTGAGCCGCGCCACATTCCCCTGCACCGCCGGATGGGCCCACATCTGCGTGTTCATCGCGGGAGCCCAAAGGATCGGCGCCTTGGTCGCGAGGAGGATCGTGCTGAGAAGGTCGTTGGCGAGTCCGTTGGCCGTCTTTCCCAACAGATCCGCCGTAGCGGGGACGATGGCGACGAGATCGGCCCACCGAGCCAGTTCGATGTGCTCCACCGTGGGACTGGGCCGCCATTCGGGCAGGGCCGGGTTCGCGCCGAAGACAGGCTCGCCCGTCAGGCTCGCCAAGGTCAGCGGCGTGATGAAGCGGGACCCGGCCTCCGTCAGCACGCAACGGACGGTGTGTCCTTCCCGGGTCAGAAGTCGCGCCAGATCCGCAGCCTTGTAGGCCGCGATGCCACCGGGGATGCCGAGGAGGAGCTTCATGCCGCCCTGCCAATCCGGGTCCGCCCCATGGCTATCCTCCAAGGAAGGGGTATTTTAGCCCGATTCCCTTGGGAATCAGGCACTTCGATGCTAAGATTACCGGTCCTGGGAGGGCCCATGAGCCAGCGCACCATCGTGCATGTGCCGGAAGAGATCGGCAACAAGTACCGTTTCGCCGTCATCGCCGGCAAGCGGTGCGAGCAGCTCCAGAAGAGCGCCTACCCCAAGGTCGAGGTCATCGTCCCCGTGGACAAGCACGGCGCGGCCCAGGATGCCCCGCGTCTCGCGTCCTTCTGGTCCCAGGTCTCCATCCGGGAAGTGGAGGAGAACCGCATCGGCTGGGAAGAGGGCGAAGTCGTCGCCCTGGACTACACCACCGAAGCCCCCATCAGCATCGAATAGGCGGCAGAACCGTCACGGCAACAAGGGCCCCGCGAGGGGCCCTTGGCTTTGCTTAGAACTCCCCAGGCGTGTACCTGGCGGCCTTCTTGCCTTTATCCACCTGGAAGTATTTCGCCCACCCGTTGTTCAGGCTGAACACGAGCTGCTTGCCCATGAGGGGTTCCAGCCAAGTGGGGACGAGGAATCCCCGAGCGTGGGCGAAGTACTGGTAGAAGCGGTGGTCATCCTGGCATTCGCTCTGGAAAGCATGGCGGGCAGCGAAGTCACCGCAGAAGGTGGCCCAAGGCAGGCCCACGCAGCCCAGCACCCAGTGGACCCAGGGCCGATCCGGCTCGCGGACGATGGTGGGCATGAGGTCCCGGGTGCAGTCAATGAGCCCCGGCCAGAACTGAATGAAGGAGAGGTTCTTAAGGAAGGGGAATTTCGCCTTGAAGCGCGCGATCACGCCTTCCATCACATCCGGCTTGGCGCGGTAGTTCCGGGAGAATGTGCTCATCATACTCCCTCCTCCCACGAGAAGCCGCTGGTCGCCGGTGAGCCGCCAGTAGGTGTAAACGAGGTCCGAATCCCAGCAGAGCAGCGGTCCATCCGGGAAGAGCCGCGCCACCTCCTGGTCGCTCAAGGGCTCGCTGATGGAGAGGAAGGTCTGGGCGTGATAGACATCCTCCTCGTAGGGGCTGATGTCCTTTGAAGGTTTGTCCAGGCAGAAGAGGATCTGATCCGCCGTGATGGATCCTTTGTGGGTCCTGACCGTGTGATCCTGAAGCGAGAGGGCCGTCGTGGCCTCGTAGATGCGCACGCCACGCTGCAGAAGGACATTCTTCACGCTCTGGGCGTAGCGCAGGCCATTGATGCCGTAGGTGCCGGGATAGCGCACCGCGCCCGTGTACTGATCCGAGCCCAACACTTTTGGGATGTCCGAGGCCGGGATGATGGTCTGGGGGTAGCCCAGCAGCCGCCTGGCTTCCAGTTCCTCCTGGGCATCCTTCCAGCCCCCCGCGTCGTTGCCCACGAACAGGCTGTCTTGAATCTGGAGGTCGCACTCAAGGCCGTGATCCTTGACCACGGACACCATGCGCTCGATGCCCCGCACCGCGCACTCCCAGGTGTCCTTCGCGCCCTCCGCACCGTATCTGCGCACAAGCTGGCTCAACTCCAGTTCGCTGTCCGGGGTGAGAAAACCCGCGCTGCGGCCCGTGGAGCTTCCCCCACAGATGTTTCGATCAATGAGGACCACATCCTTGACGCCGCTTTCCGACAAGCGCAGGGCCGCCGCCAGGCCCGCCGCGCCCGCGCCCACCACCAGCGCGTCCGCCTTGATGGCCTCGCACAACGGCGCCTGGAAGGGATAGGGCAGGTCGAGAAGGGTCGTGTACCACCAGTCCTGGAGGATCATGGGCATCCCGTGGCTAGACTCCCACTATAGATGGATCTCCAACGATTGCGGCGGACCCAGGCGAGCCCGATAGAATGAAATCATGGTTGGCCTCGCCCTTCCCCTGGACCGCTATGTGTCGGATGAAGCCCTGCGGCCCATCGCCCGCAAGGTGATGGACGGCGAGCGCCTCTCCTTCGAGGATGGCCTCGCGCTCTACGCCACCAAGGATTTGAACGGCCTTGGTGCCATGGCCCACCATGTGCGCCAGAAGCGCCACGGGCTCAAGACCTACTTCGTCCAGAGCCGTCGCCTCAGCTACACCAACATCTGCTACACCCAGTGTCAGTTCTGCGCCTTCCAGGCCAAGCCCGGGGACCCCCGTGCCTATGTGCTCAGCGCCGACGACATCGTGAAGGACCTGTCAGATCCGAAGAACCGGGGCGTCCGCGAACTGCACATGGTGGCCGGGCATTACCCGAAGTTGAAGATTGAGTATTTCGAGGATCTCTTCCGGAAACTGAAAGCCGCCTTCCCGGACCTGCACCTGAAGGTCTTCACCATGGTGGAGATGGGCTACTACGCCAAGAACAGCGGGATCAGCGTGGAGGAATTCCTCGATCGCTGCGTGGCGGCCGGACTCGAAAGTTGCCCCGGGGGCGGCGCGGAGATCTTCGATGCGGAGATCCGCGAAAAGATCTGCGTCGGCAAGAAGGACGCGGATATCTGGCTCCAGAACGCCGAGATCTGCCACGCAAAGGGTGTGCCCACCAACTGCACGATGCTCTACGGCCACATCGAGGAACCGAAGCATCGGGTGGATCACCTGCTGCGCCTGCGTGACCTCCAGGACCGCTCCATCGCCCGCGGCAAGGCAAAGTTCCTCGCCTACATTCCGCTGGCCTACCAGAACGAGGACAACGAGCTGAGCCGCACTTACGCGATCCCCGAGACGACGGGCGCCATGGACCTGCGAGAGATCGCCGTGGCGCGCCTGCTCCTGGACAACATCGAGCACATCAAGGCCTATTGGGTGATGATCTCGCCGGGCCTTGCCCAAGTGGCCCTCAGCTACGGCGCGAACGACCTGGACGGGACCATCATCGAAGAGGAAATCGCCCACCGCGCGGGGGCCAAGAGCCCCCAAGGATTGGCGAAATCGGAGCTGGCGCGGCTCATCCGCGAGGCCGGTTTTGAACCCATGGAGCGGGACAACCTCTATCGGGAATACGAGGTCGAAGCGCCCACTCTGGCGTGATGGAAAGCAAACCCGCGCTGCGAAAGGAACTCCGCGCGCTGCGGGATGGCCTTCCCGCGCCGGAGCGGAAGATGAAGGAAGCCGCCATCCGGGCGCGGCTCCTGAAGCTCTGCGTGGATCGCCGCCTCACGCGCATCGGCCTCTTCGCGCCATTCCGGGGTGAAGTGGATCTCATGCCCGCGGTGGCCGCGCGCCCGGATTGGCTCTGGTACTTCCCTCGGGTCATCACAGATCGTCCGCCTCGCCTCGCGTGGGGCACGGAACCGTTGGAACCCGGTCGCTTTGGCATCCTGGAACCCAGCTTCGCCCAAGCCCTGCTACCTCCGGTGCAGCTTCTGCTCGTGCCCTGCCTCGCCTTCGATCAGGACGGGTATCGTCTCGGCTACGGCGGCGGCTTCTACGACGCGCTGCTGGAGCGGCTGTCCGAGGACATCTTCACCCTTGCCGTGGCCTTCGGCTTCCAGGAAGTGTCGGATCTTCCCCGGGAGCCCCAGGACCTTCCCGTGCAGGGCGTCCTCACAGAATCAGGGCTTCGCTGGTTTGAGGGCGACTAGAAAGGCCGCCAATGCTTCGGGGAAGGCCTTCATCTCCTCGGCGTAGACCCTGGCCTGGAGCGCCTCCGGCGTGTCGTCCGAGAGCACGGGCACGCGGCGTTCCAGCAGCACGCGCCCATGATCGAATTCGTTGTCAACCAGATGCACGGTGCAACCACTTTCCAGCGCCCCTGCGGCGAGCACGGCGCGATGCACATGCATCCCGTACATCCCCGCGCCGCCAAACTTCGGCAAAAGCCCGGGGTGGATGTTGAGGATGCGGCCCTCCCAGCGAGGCGGGACCCATAGTTTCTTGAGCCAACCAGCGAGGCAGATCACCGCTGCGCCTGCCGCCTCCACTTCCTGGTAGCAGGCTTCGGAAAAGGCTTCATCCGAATCGAAACCCTTTCGATCCACCACGGCGGTAGGAATTCCTTCCGCGGCCAGCTTCTCGATCCCGCCCGCCTTGGGCGAAGAGGCGATGCAGAGTGCTGGCTCCCCGGGCACGCGCCCTTCCCTACAAGCGCGGACGAGGTTCAGGGCATTGCCGCCCGTGCCCGAGATGAAGAAGGCCAGCTTGGTCATGGCACCGCCGTGAGAACCGCCACATCCACGATGTCCTGGGCGCTGCACCCCCGGGAAAGATCGCTGGCGGGATGGGCCAGCCCCTGTAGGAGCGGTCCGATCGCTGAGGCTCCTCCAAGGCGCTCGGTGAGCTTGTAGCCGATGTTGCCCGCATCCAGCCCCGGGAAGATGAGCACATTCGCCCGCCCCGCCACCGATGAGCCCGGTGCTTTGCTGGCCGCGACGGAAGGAATCAGTGCGGCGTCCGCCTGGAGTTCGCCATCCACCGCCAAATCCGGCGCGCGAACCTGGAGGATCCGGATCGCCTCGCGCACCGTCTCCACCCGTGGGTGCTCGGCGGAACCCTTGGTCGAGAAACTGAGCATGGCCACACGCGGTTCGGCCCCCAACAGCCGTCGGGCGTTCTGCGCGGCCGCCAAGGCGATGTCCGCGAGCTGATCCGGGGTCGGATCCGGCACCACCGCGCAATCCGAGAAGATCATCGCCCCCTGCTCACCGTAGGTGGCATCAGGATGGATCATGAGGAAATACCCCGACACCGTGCGAAGGTGCGGCGCGACGCCGAGGCATTGCAGGCAGGCTCGGATCAAGTCGGCCGTCGTGCTCACGGCGCCCCCCACCAGGCCATCGGCCTCTCCGGTCGCGACCAGCATTCCCGCGAACCACAGCGGATGGTCCATTGCCTCCAGCGCTGCGGCTTCGGAGATGCCCTTCTCCTTTCGGCGCTCGTAAAAGGCTCCGGCAAGTTCGTAACGATCTGGATCCTTTACGGGATCGCGGATTTCGGCAGCCCCTAAATCCAGCGCCAAAGCCTTCGCCCGGCTCTGGACCTCCGATTCATCCCCCAGGATCGTGAGGCGACAAATCCGATCTTTCAAGAGGGCATGCGCCGCGTGAATCGTACGATCATCGGCACCGGAGGGCAGCACCACATGCCGGTGCGCGGCCTTCGCGCGATCTCGCAACCGGTCCATCCAATAATCATGGTTCGGGTTCACCGCTTTCCCCGCCGGGGAGGTTCAGGGTCGGCGAGAAAATCCAGCGGCTCCAACCCCGTGGTCCGCTTGAAGAGCTCTGCCATGCTCGGCGCGCCCGCAATCGAATCATCCAGGTAGAGGCTTTCCACCCGGTGCATGGGCACGAAGCGCGTGCCGAGGCTCGCGTGCTCCGGCGCGCCATTCCGGATGGTGGCGAGATTCTCATCCCAGGAGCCTAGTTCCATGCCCCGGATCGCGACACCCGCCGATTCCAGGCCTACCAACCGCCCCCACACCCGCTCCCGGGGATTCACCGCGACAAGCACCACCAACTGGCCGCGGTTGAAGGGAAAGGAGAGCGGCATGGCGGCACCTCTACAGAAGGGGCGAGAGCCAGGACCAGGCCCGGGGACCGGGTTGTCCGGGCAGCATGCGTCGGACTTGGTCGGCATCCTGGAGTTTCCATCCCAGACCCGCGCGCTGAAGGGTGGATTGGAAGATGGCCGTGCCCCCAGGCAGGTCCACCCCCAAGCGCTCCGGCAGGCGCAGCCCGGAATGGGCGCGGGTCAGCACGAGGGTTTTCAGATCCTCCGACACCTCCCATCGCACCTTGTAATCCACCTGGCACAGCACCGGTCCGTTGTAGTCCCGGGCGGGCGTCACCCCTTCGACGCCCACGAGCACGAGGCGCCCCATGCTGAGTCGAAGGCCATGTCCTTCCACCTGCCCGTAACGCAACGCGAAGGGCGTCCATCCATCCTTCTTCCACCATCCCATGGCTTCGAGTTGCAGGCGGCGATTGGCATCTTTGCCGGGTTCGGGAAGGTAGCCATCCAACCGACGGGGAAAGGCGAGTTCCGCTTCCAGAATGAGCCGTGCGTGGAACCTGAAAAGCCCCGGCGCCGGATCCTGGGCCTCGAAGAATCCCTCGCCCGGTTTCCAACTTCGCGAGGCGAGGTCCGGCCCGTAGCGCAGTCCGAGCTTCCACCCCAGCGCCGCCACCACCAGCCACACCACCAGATAGAGGCGGGTCCGAGCGCGGCGGGAGAGCGGGAAGATCATGCTTCTATCCTAACCTTTGGCTGGGTTGGGTCCATCGTTCAAGGCTTGGAACCGCCAACAACCAAGAAGGCCCCAAAATGCGGGGCCTTCTTGGTTGTTGGAGCCACCTACCAGAGTTGAACTGGTGACCTTCGGGTTACGAATCC
>JAFDVN010000065.1 GCA_018269025.1 Acidobacteriota bacterium
GAAAGCGGCGGGTGGAAGTGGAGCTCCGGGGGCAGCTCGGCCAGATCGTCTTCGTTCAAGTCCATCGCCTCGTCGTGTTCCCACAGGAACCCGCAGCGGGCCTCGGGGCAGGCGGCCCAGAGCTGGAGCACTTCGGAGTGTTCGAAGCTGCTAAAGAGCACCTTGCCCAGCGCCTCGGCGGCTTCCACGGTGGCGAGAGCCTGCTTCCAGCCGGGTTCGCCTTTGAGTTCCACATTGATGAGCTTCGCAGGGAGGGCGAGGGCCTCCGCCAGCTTGGGCAGCGGTTCGCCATTGCGAAGCTTCGGCACCTCGCTGGATTTCATGCGACGCAAGGTCCCGGAACCGAGCGCCGTGCGGTCCACGGTGTCGTCGTGGAGGATCATGCAGACGCCATCCAAGGTGGGTTGCGCGTCCAGCTCGAAGCCGTCCATGCCCGCGGCCAGCGCGGCGCGGAAGGACTCCATGGAGTTCTCCAGGTGCTTCGTTTTGTAGCCGCGGTGGCCGAGGATGAGGCTCATGCGGGACCTTTCTTCAGGCGCGCTTCGAGGACCGCTTTGAGGACGAGGGCGTGGTTCTCGACTTCGGATTTGTTCGCCGTGATGAGAGTGAGGGGTCCCTTTCGCGCCAAGGCCCCCAACTCGTCCAATCCTTCCATGACTTCAGGCGACGCCAACTCCTTGCGGTAGCGATCGGAGAAGGCTTTGAAATCCAACGCGCCGCTGTGGAAGGCCTTTCTCAGACCGGGGCTCGGCGTGACAGCCTTCATCCACGCGTCGAGCGCGAGGGCTTCTTTGGTGCAGCCCCGGGGCCAGAGGCGATCCACGAGGATGCGGGCACCATCGTGCTTGGAAGGAAGGTCGTAGGCGCGCTTCACCTGGATCATCAGATCACCTTGCCTGGATTGAAGATACCGCTCGGGTCCAAGGCTCGCTTGAGCTTTCTCAAGGCTTCCACCTGAAAGGGATCGGAGAGCGCCAGGAAGGCGTCCCGTTTGGCGAGGCCGATGCCATGCTCGCCGCTAAGGGCCCCGCCCAGGTCCACGGCGAGGCGGAAGAGGTCCATGAGCTGGTGGTCCAAGGCTTCGGGGGCCGTGTCTCCGGCCGCCAGCAGGTTCACATGGAGGTTGCCATCCCCCAGGTGGCCATAGGTGACGGCCGGAATCTTGAGGCGATCCAGCCCGGTGAAGAAGTCCGCGATCCGCGCGCGGGGCACGGTGATGTCCTCGCTGACTTTTTTCGGATGGCGCTCTTTCAGGAAGGAACTGGTGATGCGCCGAATGGCCCACAGGCGCTCCCGCTGCCCTTCGTCCGTGGCCGCCTGGAGGTGGGAGGCTGAAGGCCCGAGGGCGTCCACGACCCGATCCAGAAAGGCGTCCCCAGCACATCCCGCGTCATCAAACTCCAGCAGCGCGAGGGCTTCCCCCGGAAGACGCCGGGCCTCCTCAGGGCCGTGGGCGCGCAACTCGGCGAGCACCGCCGGATCGAAGAACTCGAAGGCCGAAGGTTGCAATCCCGCTTTGGCCAGGCACGCGGGAAGGCCAAGCAGGTCCTCCCACCGCGGGACGGGCAGGAGCAGCGTCAGGTATTCGGTGGGCGCGGGGATCAGGCGCACCGTGGCGCCGGTGATGAGGCCGAAGATGCCTTCGCTCCCGATGAAGAGCTGGGCGAGCGCCGGGCCAGCGTTGGCCTTGACGGAGGCGATGCCGAAGGTATGGATCTCGCCATCCGCCATGAGCGCGTCCACACTCAAGACCCAGTGCCGCGTCATCCCGTACTTCCCCGCATTGGGCCCGCCCGCGTTGGTGGCGAGGCTTCCGCCGAAGCCGCAGAGCTGCCAGCTATTCGGGTCCGGCGGGTAGAAGAGGCCCGCGCCGCGCGCGGCTTCCTTCACACCCTTGAGACTCGCGGAAGCGGGCGCGGAAAGGCACAAGCCCGCGCGATCCACCGTGATGGCCCCGGGCCAATCGCAAAGGTCCACGATGAGCGAAGGTCCTGAGGCCACACAGCCCCCCGCCTTGCCCGTGCCCGCGCCCCGGGGGACGAGGCAAAGCCCATCCTTTTCCGCCCTCGCGACCAGTTCCTTCAGCGCGCGGGGCGAGCGGGGCCGCACCACCGCCCGGGGAAGGTCGCCCTCCACATGGGACTCATCGCGCCGGTAGGAGGCGAGGAGATCCGGATCTTCGATGACCGTCGAGTCGGGTAGGTGGAACGGCACCCGCCCAGTTTAGACGCTCATCCGACCAGCGTGCCGATCGCTTCACCCTTCACGGCGGCGACGAGGTTCCCGGGCTTGTTCATGTCGAACACGAGGATCGGCAGCTTGTTTTCCATACAAAGCGCGATGGCCGCCGCGTCCATGACCCTCAGGCCCTTCTCCAGGCATTCCTGGAAGCTGACCTTGTCGTAGCGTTTGGCGGTGGCATCCTTCTTCGGGTCGGCGGTGTAGACGCCATCCACATTGGTGGCCTTCATCACCACCTCCGCTCCGATCTCATTGCCCCGGAGCGCGGCGGCGGTGTCGGTGCTGAAGTAGGGGTTGCCCGTGCCCGCGCCGAAGATCACGACGCGACCCTTTTCCAGGTGGCGGGTGGCCCGGCGGCGGATGTAGCTCTCGGCGACCTTCGGCATCTCCAAGCCGGAGAGCGTGCGGGTGTGGACGCCCTTTTGTTCCAGCGCGTCCTGGAGGGCGAGGGCGTTGATCATGGTGGCGAGCATGCCCATGTGATCGGCGGTGGTGCGGTCCATGCCCTTGGTGGACCCGGCGACGCCCCGGAAGATGTTACCGCCGCCGATGACGAGGCCCACCTCCACGCCCAACGCGCGGATCTCCTTGATCTGGTCGGCGATCATCGCGACGACGGCCGGATCAATGCCGTACTTCTGCTCGCCCATCAGGGCTTCGCCGGAGAGCTTGAGGAGGATGCGCGCGTATTTCATGGAGGGCCCCTGCCATCGTGTCTGCAAAAAAAGGGCGGCGCAAGGCCGCCCTTCGAGGGTTCGAGAACGGCCTACTTGCCCATCTGGGCGGCGACTTCGGCCGCGAAATCGTCCTTCTTCTTCTCCAGGCCCTCGCCCATCACGAACTTGACGAAGCGGCGGATGGAGAGCTTTTCGCCGATCTCGGCGGTCTTCTGGGAGAGCATCTGCTCGACGGTGAGCTCGCTGTTCAGGATGAAGGGCTGCTCCAGGAGGCAAACCTCCTTGAAGATGCTGTTCATCTTGCCTTCGACGATCTTCTCGACGATGTTGGCGGGCTTGCCGGTCGCCAGGGCGATCTCGGTAGCGATGCGCTTCTCGGTCTCCAGGAATTCCGCCGTCACCTCGCTCTTGTCCACGAAGCGGGGCGCGGGATCGGCGGCGGCGATGTGCATGGCGATTTCCTTCACCATGCGCTGGAAGGCCTCGTTGCGGGCGACGAAGTCGGTCTCGGCGTTCACCTCGACCAGCACGCCGACGCGGCCACCGGGGTGGATGTAGGCCTCGACGATGCCTTCAGCGGCGATGCGGTCCGCCTTCTTGGCGGAGGCGGCGAGGCCCTTCTTGCGGAGCCACTCGACGGCGGCTTCCATGTCGCCGTTGCTCTCCTCCAGGGCCTTTTTGCAATCCATCATGCCGAGGCCGGTCTTTTCGCGGAGGGTCTTCACATCCTGGGCGGTGAACGCCATGGTCATCTCCTTGGTCTTGAAGTTCGGGGGTTCATGTCATCGGCCATCAGCTCCGCTGATGGCCGATGATCTCGCTGGCTCGGGGCCTCTTAGGCCTCGGCCTCCATCTTTTCGGCCATCATCGCCTTGAGAGAGGCGTCCTGGGCCTTGTCGGTGTGGGCGCCGCGGCCTTCGAGGATCGAATCCGCGATGCGCTCGGAGAAGAGCAGGATCGAGCGGATGGCGTCGTCGTTGCCGGGGATCACATAGTCAATCTTGTCGGGGTCGCAGTTGGTGTCCACGATGGCGACGACGGGGATGCCGATCTTGTTGGCTTCCGTGACGGCGATGTCCTCGTGGTGGGGATCAATCACGAAGATCACATCCGGCGCGGAACGCATGTCGCGGATGCCCTGGAAGGCGGCGCGCAGCTTCTCGAGCTGGCGGGTGAGGAGCAGCACATCCTTCTTGCTCAGGAGCGCGGTGCGGGCGGGATCGGCCAGCGTGGCCTCCAGCTCGCGGTACTTTTCCAGGGACTTCTTGATGGTGGAGAAGTTGGTGAGCATGCCGCCGAGCCAGCGGTTGTTCACATAGAACGCCCCGCAACGCTCGGCCTGCTCGCGGATCACATCCTGAGCCTGGGGCTTGGTGGCGACGAAGAGGAAGGTCTTGCCTTCGCTCGCGGCCTTGGTGGCGAAGTTGGCGGCGGTGTTCCAGAGGCGCAGGGTCTTCTGGAGGTCAATGATGTAGATGCTGTTGCGCGCGCCGAAGATGTACTTCTTCATCTTGGGGTTCCAGCGCTTGGTCTGGTGACCGAAGTGGACGCCCGCTTCGAGCAGTTCCTTCATTTGGATCTGAGCCATGATGGCCTCCCTTTTTTGAGTGGGATGAAAGGCGAGCGGTCTCGCCCGAATCGGCGACCTGACGAGGTTTGAAGCTGGTCAGGCGGCCCGGTGAAGCAAAAACGCGAGGGGGCCAGAAGCCCCCTCGCTTGAATCGGTGTTAGCGCTTGCTGAACTGGAAGCGGCGACGGGCGCCCTTCTGACCAGGCTTCTTGCGCTCCTTCATGCGGGGATCGCGGGTCAGGAGACCTGCGCCGCGGAGCATGGACTTGAGCTGCTCGTTGTAGCCGAGAAGGGCGCGGCTGATGCCCATGCGGATGGCCGAGGCCTGGGCCGCGCTGCCGCCGCCATCCACGGTGAGGAGCAGGTCGAACTTGCCCTCGAGCCCGGCGATGACGAGGGGCTGGTGGACCATCATGCGCAGCACCGCGTTGGGGAAGTAATTGTCGAGGGCGCGGCCGTTCACGCTGATCTTGCCACTGCCGGGGCGCAGGAAAGCGCGGGCGGCGGCGGTCTTGCGGCGACCGGTTCCGTAGTACTGGGCGAGGGCCATCATCAACCTCTCTTACTTCTGGATGGTGAGGGTCTGGGGGGACTGGGCGGCGTGATCGTGCTCGGCCCCGGCGTAGACCTTCAACTTGCGGTACATCTGGCGTCCGAGGGGCCCCTTGGGGAGCATGCCCTTGACGGCGGACTCGATGACGCGCTCAGGGTGCGTCTCCTGCATGACGGAGGCGCGGGTGTGCTTGATGGAGCCGGGCTGGGTGGTCCGCACATGGTGGTAGACCTTCTGCTCGCCCTTCTTGCCGGTGAACACGGCCTTGCCCGCGTTGATCACGACGACATGGTCGCCGGTGTCGAGGAAGGGGGTCCAGGTCGGCTTGTGCTTGCCCGAGAGAATCTCGGCGACGGCGGAGCTGACGCGGCCCACGGGGAGACCCGCGGCGTCCACGACGAACCACTGGCGCGTCGAAAGGTCCTTGGCTTTGGGGAAGTAGGTGCTCATCGCTTGCTCCGGGGCTCACGGTTCGGACACGCCGACCCTTGAGCGGTCGAAATCGCAGAAGGAAGAGAGTATCAAGCGCTTGGAGAGGGGTCAAGGCGGATTTTCCATCCGGGTACCGGCTCCCGGCTTCCGGGCCGACCCGTGCCTTTGCGGCAGCCGGCAGCCGGGAGCCGGTTCAGAGGAGTTTCCACAGCTCCTGGGCCACCCGGGTCGCGCCCTGGCCATCCACGAGCTTCATCCCGGCGGCGATCTGCTCCTGGCGCGTCTCTTGGCCCTCCGGGGAGAGCCAATGGGCCATGGCCTCGGTGGCGACGGCTAGATCCGTCTCGGGGCCTTCGCCCAGGTCGCAGCAGGCCCCAGCCAAGGAGAGGTCCGAAAGGATCGCGGCCTGCCGCGCGTTCTGGCCCCAGGCCGCGATGGGCACGCCCATGCAGAGGGCTTCGCAGGCCGTGATCCCGGCCGCGCACCAAATGGCGTCGAAGTCCTTCAGCCGCGTGACGAGGCCGGGGATGCTCTCCAGTACCGTCAGCCCCGGCAGCGGCGCGGCGTCCTTCAGGCCGCCCGGGGCGAGCAAGGTGCAGGAGCCGCTCCAGGCCCCGTTTTCATGGAGCCGCCGCAGCACTTCGTAGGCCCGGGGGGCGAGGGCCGCGCCATCGCTGCCGCCGAAGGTGAGGAGGAGCTTGTGGGCCGTGAGCCCCGTTTCCGGCTCCCGGGAAGGGCGCAGCTTCTGGGCGATCTTGCCCACGACGGCGAAGCGCGCGCCGAGCAGGGCCAGGCACCCGCCGCGGCGATCTTCGAAGGGCCGCAGCTTCTCCCCCGCCACGGTCTTCAGGGGGTGTTCGGGGAAGGTGACACCTTCCAGGAAGGGCTGGAAGAGCAGGTCCGCCCGCTCGTGGGCTTCGCCATCGTCCTCCATGACCGCGACTTTGCGGGGGCGCAGCGCGTCAATCTGCGCGGGCGTCGTGTCCCACTGGTCCACGAGGACGAGCTCGCCCTTGGTGGACGCGGGAATCGGCGCGTGAAGATCCTCACCCAAATCCACGACCGGGCAGGGCAGGGCTTCTTCAAGAAAAGGATGGCGGCCAGAGCCCACGCGCCGGGCGCGGGCGTCGCCGCTGATGGCGAGCAGGGCCGTTCCCCCGAGGGCCCGCCAGGCTTCCTCCACGGCGAGCGCTCGCGCCACATGGCCGAGGCCCAAGCGCGCATCCGCGTGAACGCGAAGGATCAACTGGGGGGACATATGCGGGGAAGTCTAGCGAAAGCGATCGGAGAAAGGGAGGTCCAAGCGGATTCGAGGCGTTCCGGGCATCCTGGGGGATTCCTCCGGAGCAACCCGTGTACGACGCGCCACAGACCCCGCTCGCCCTCGAACCCGCGCCTGGCGCCCGTGGGGCCAAGCTCTGCGGCATCTGGGGCATCATCGCGAGCTTTACCTGCGTCGGCCTGCCCATCGGCCTCGTCCTCGCCATCATCGCGCTGGTGAAACAGGCAAAGGCGAACCGCTTCGCCCAGGCAGAACCCGGCCTCTACGAAAAACCGGCCGCCACGGGCCTCGTCCTCGGCATCCTTGGCCTCGCGATGCCCATCGTGATGGTCCCCTTCATCGGCATCGTCAGCGCCATCGCCATCCCCGCGCTGCTGGCTCAACGCGCGCGGGCGCGGGACAAGGCCTCGATCGAGAACATGGTCGGCCGCACCGGCGACCTCGTCGGCCAATACGACAAGCAATCGGAGCTGGGCACGCCCAAGGACCAGATCCCGGTCGCGCTGGAGTCCTACCTGAAATCGTCCGGTGTCAACGACAAGAATCCCTGGAACCCGGCGCGGCCCGCCTACCGCTACCAGATCGAGGTCGTCACCGGCCTGGACCGTGACGCCATGGAGCAGGAAGCCCGCGCCCAGGCCACCGAGCTCGGTCAGCCCGTGTGGGTGATCGAACTTCCCGCGACCGACAAGTATTCTCCCGGCCTCACCAACCCCGGCTTCCTCGCCGGGGCCGTCCAGGTGCAGAACGAGATCCGCGGCGAGCACACGGTGGCGAAGGTCGTGGATCTGGAGTGAAGATGAAAGCTCTTCAAGGCCGGAGTGCCACGCCATGAACCCATTCAGACGATTGGGCCTCACGGCGCTGGGCTTGGCTTTGTTGGCGCCGATCCTCTGCTTCAGTTGCTCCGTGTTCCACGGATTCGGCCCTTGCGGTCCGGCGAATCTGGCAGGCCTGCTCGGATGCGGGGGTGTGCTCGTGTGCCTCCCCTTGGCATTTGGTTTCGGAATCGCGGCCTTGATGAAATCAGGCCAGAACGCCCGGGCGAGCTTTCATCAGCGCGAGCGAGATCGCTTTTGGAGGCGGGTAAGGGGCCGAGATGACGACTGATCCTTTTCCCAAAGAAGCCTGGCTTGCACTCATGTGTGTTCTCCTCGCGCCCTTTCTTGGGCCAGCCCTACTCTGGTCCTGGGTCGCATCCGGTGGGCCTTGTAACGCGGGCATCAACCTGCTGATCGCGCTAGCCGCCAGCGGCGCTGCAGGCGGGATCGCTGCCATCTATCTTGCCAAACGGGCTCGGGCCAAATCTCGACGGGGCCGTTGGATGACCTGGATCTCAACGATCCTGGCAGCGGTCATGCTGCTCCCGGGTTGCTGGTTCTTGTGCCTTCTGTTCTTTCGGTGACCTTGATTCACGGATACGGATGCCCATCCCTGAATCCCGGCTTCGGATCCGCGATCACGGGGCTTTCGGCGATGGGCCAGCCGTCCTGGAAGTAGGCCTCTTTGTAGCGCACATAGCGGCTCCAGATGGAGGCGGTGAGGTCGCGCTGGACGGGCGTGAGGTCCTTCTTGACCTCGGCGGGCCAACCGGCGACGAGGGTGTGGGGCGGGGCCTGGAAGCCTTCCCGCAGCAGGCTTCCGGCGGCCACGAGGCAGCCTTCGCCGACCTCCGCGCCGTCCATGAGGGTCGTGCTCATGCCTATGAGGGCGCCTTTGCGGATCGTGCAGCCGTGGATCATCACATTGTGGGCGATGCTCACCTCGTCCTCGATGAGCGTCGGGCATTTCGCGTTGGTCACATGAACGACGCAGGCGTCCTGGAGGTTCGTCCGCGCGCCGATCCTGATCCAGTTCACATCGCCGCGCACGACGCAGTTGAACCAGATGGAGGCGTCGTCGCCGACCTCCACATCGCCGAGCACCAGGGCGTTGTCGGCCACGAAGACGCGGCTGCCGAGCTTGGGGACCATGCCTTGGAAGGGGCGGATCATGGGGCACCTCTCCCGCAGGGTAGCCGGGCGTCAGGCTTCAGGCGTCGGGC
>JAFDVN010000066.1 GCA_018269025.1 Acidobacteriota bacterium
GCGAGGAGAAGGCAGGGCCACTGGAGCCAGGACGGCGCGGCCGCAGGAATCCCGGGCGCGGGCGCAAGGAACCCACCGAGCTTCTGGCCGATGGCCACGCCGAAGGCCAGTTGGAGGAGCACCACCAACGCCCCCGCGAAGCGGGCCGAGCCGCTCACGAGATTTCCGGTGGCGAGTTCGTTCAGGGAGATCGTAAGCGAGAGTCCCGGAAGCAGCATGATGAGGCCCGCCAGCATGGCGATCTGGGGCGAAAACCCACCCGAGCGCCAAGCCAGCCCTTGCGCAAGAAGGGCCGTCAGCAGCGCGCCCAGCACGAGAAAGAGGCGGCCCAAGGTCGGGATCCGCAAGGTCACGCGGTGCAGCGCGCCCAAAGCGGTCCCGAGGATCGCCGCCGCGCCGAGGTCGCCCCATCCGCCCCCGAGCAGTACGCCAAAGCACGCGGAGACGAGGCTAAAGGCGCCGATTTCCATGGCATCGCCGAAGCGAGGTGTTCGCGCGGCAATGGCGTCCAATCGTTGCGATGCCTCTTCAGCCTCTACTTTTCCGCGAAGGAGAGCATCCGTCACGCCGTAGGTGTCATCCAGCCGCGCCAAGTCCACATCCTGGGGCGGAACCCGCTGAACGAAGGTCCGCCCCCGCGCGCCCTCGCCAAAGGAGGCGAAGAAGCCCGTGGGCATCCCAAAGAATTGTGCGTCCAGCCCAAGCCGTCGCGCCACCGCCTCCATGGCTTCTTCCAGCCGATGGGCCGGCGTGCCGTAGGCTTGCAGGGCGCGGCCCAGCTTCAGGACGAAGGCGATCTGTCCATCTTGAGGCGTGTTAGCGGGCACCCGCTGAGGATGCCACCGCCGCCATGGCCTTGACCAGCGCGGCTTCAAGGTCGGCCCAGAGATCGGAGGGCTCTTCGAGGCCCACCGAGAGGCGGATCAGCCCCTCGTCAATGCCGTGTTCGGCCTTGGCCTTGGGATCCACGACGCGGTGGGTGAGCGCCGCCGGGTGCTGGATGAGGCTGTCCACGCTGCCCAGGGACACGGCGGGTGTCATCAGCGTCACTTCCTTCATGAGCACCGAGGCCGCCTCGAAGCCACCCTTCAATTCGAAGGCGAGGATGGAGCCGGGGCCCTTCATCTGCGTGCCCACGAGCTTGGAGCCGGTGAGTCCCGGATAGTGGACGGAGGTGACTGCGGGATGATTCGCGAGCTTGTCCGCGAGGAAAATCGCGCCCGCCTGAGCCGCTTCCACACGCACCTTCAAGGTGGGCAGGCCGCGGTGGAGCAGGTAGGCGGAAAGCGGGTGCAGGTTCGCGCCGGTGATGACGCGGATCTTGCGGATCTCACTCGCCCAGAACGCATTCGTGGCGACAACGCCCGCGAGCACATCGCCATGGCCGCCGAGGAACTTCGTCGCGCTGTGGAGGACGATGGACGCGCCCAGGTCCAGCGGCTTTTGCAGCACCGGCGTGGCGAAGGTGCTATCCACCATCACGGGGACGGAACCGGCTTCGGCGACGATGGCGGCGAGATCCACGAGTTTCAGGGTCGGATTCGCGGGGGTTTCCACGATGACGAGGCTCGTGTCCTTCCGGATCGCGGCTTGGATTTGGCCGGGCTCGGCCCAGGTCACCTCAAGGCCAAGCAGGCCCGAGGCAAGGAGATGATCGCTGCCGCCGTACAGCGGGCGCACGGCGACCACATGGCCGCCCTTCTGCTTCGCCGCGAGGAGGATCGCCGTGAAAGCCGCCATGCCGCTGGCGAAGGCGACGGCTTCGTCCGCGCCTTCGAGCTGGGCGAGCGCGCCTTCGAAGCGCGCGACGGTGGGGTTGTGCAGGCGCTGGTAGACCGAGGAGCCGATGGGTTGGCCGCCCATGGCCTGGGCTTCTAGGCTGCGCCCGCCTTCGTCCAGGTCCGGCAGCGGGTAGGTGCTGCTCAGGTCAATGGGCAGGGCATGGACGCCGAGATCCGAGAGTTCTTCCCGTCCGGCGTGGACGGCGCGGGTGGCGAAGGAGAGGGCGCGGGTCTGGGACATGGGACACCTCGGCTGAAAATGAGCTTCTCCACCATTGTTCATTCTGGATATGCTTCTGTTCATCGAATCTTATTCGGAATGGAGCCATGAAACAGGCCTTGGACCGAACTGATCGCGCGATCCTCGCGCTTTTGCAGAAGAACGCGCGGCTCTCCAACAAGGAACTCGCGGCCCGCGTGGGACTCGCGCCCTCATCCTGCCTCGCCCGGGTGCAGCGGCTCACCAAGGAAGGCGTCCTCCGCGGCTTCCACGCCTTCGTCGCGCCCAACGCCCTGGGCATCGGCCTCCAGGCGCTCATCGCCGTGAAGCTGAAGCAGCATAGTCGTGAAAAGGTCCGCGCCTTCATGCGCCACCTGCTCGCGCTGCCGGAAGTCGTCGCCCTCTACCATGTGACCGGCGCCATGGATTTCCAGGTCCATGTGGCCGTGCGCGGCACCGACCACCTGCGGGACCTGGCCCTGGACGCCTTCACGGTTCGGCCCGAAGTCGAAAGCATCCAGACCGCCCTGCTCTTCGAGACGAAGTGGAAGGATAGTTGGCCGGATTACGGGGCTTGAGAAGTAAAGCATCACCACCAAGCCACCAAGTCCACCAAGGGGCACAAAGAGGTGGTGGCATATCGTCGGCCAGGGCTGGGATGGAGCGGCGGGTGCGCATCCACACGCTGCGCGTTTGAGGGCGCACGCGCCACTTCATCCCTCCTTCACGCAACGCGTGAAGGCCGCCGCCCTGCGGCGGGCCCTGGCCTAGCGGGTCGGCGCGCCTTCGTGCGTTCTTGGTGATCTTGGTGTCTTGGTGGTTAATCGTTCCCGAACGCTTTGATTGCCCTGCGCCCCAGGTCGGACGAGCCCTGGCTGTTGGCGAGGCTCTTGGCGACGGCTGCGAGGAGCGCCTTGCGGGTGGCTTCACCCACGCGCGGGGCCAGGTCGCCGGCGGCGACGACGGCGAGCACATGATGGCTGTGGTTGAAGGCGGGGTCGTTCTGGCTGGCGGCTTCGGCGAGGGCGCGGAACGCAGCGTCGGCATCCATGGCCCGGGCGTGACCCATCGCAAGGGCGGGCTCGGCGTCGAGGATGGAGTCCACGAGCTTGGCCTCGCTGGAGGCCTCGACTGGCGCCGGCTGGATGCGGCCTTCGGATTCATCTGTCGGGAAGAGGTTCACGAGAGCCGCGCCCTGGCACCAGGCGAGGGCATCGCTTCCATGATCGCTCGCGAGGGAGGCGAGGTAGGACAGGGTCCAGCTCGTCTTGCCTTCCAGATCCCGCCGCGCGTCGAGCAGCTTCTCAGAGGCCGCGCCCACGAGCGTGTCCAGCAGCCCCGTTTGCGACGCGCCCGCCTTGATCCGCGCCGTGAAGGCGTTCAGCAGGTCCACGAGGCCAAGATCGCACACTTCGCGCAGGGCTTCATCGGGAAGCAAGGAGCCTTCCGCCGGTAGGACCAAGCCTTCCCCGAGCCGCGCGGCGGCGCGTTTGGCCCAGAAACGGTCCTCCGGTTCCGAGGCCGCGAGCCAGGCGCTGATCCCGAGCAACCTCCGCCCCGTCGCCTTTGGATGATCCAGCGTGGTGAACAACTCGCGCATGCGATGGGCCATCACGGCCTTATGGCCCATGTTCGCCATGTCGTGGGCGATGGCCGCGCCGATGCGGCGGAAGTCCTCGTCCTTCGGTTCCTCCATGCCTTGCATCTCGCCATACGCGAGGGTCGGAAGGTGCTTGGCGAGGGCCATCTCCACATTCGGCCAATGGCCTGAGCCCTTCGACACTTCCCAGGCTTTGAGGCGGCGGCCCTCGTGGGCGAAAGCGTGGAGTTGGGTCGCGAGGACGCGGTGGAAGCTGGCCTCCTTCAGCAGCGGCCGAAGTCGCGTCACGGCGGCGAGCCCCAGCAAACCGTGGGGCACATGGGGAAGGTAGGTCTCCCAGCCGATGCGTGGGACGAGAACCTTGATGGCCTCCCGCACCGCGTCCCGCGCGCCCTCGGGCTCGCGCACCTGCGCGGCGAAGACGGCGAAAAAGCCTTCATCCGGCTTCTCGATCTGCGCCTTCCAGGCCTCCAGCGCGGAGCTCATGCGCCGCGCTTGAAGGGGTAGGCCATCTGGCCGAGGTAGGTCTGGGGCAGCGTCTCGCCGCTCACGCCCAAATCCTTGGGCCAGTAGCCCGGCATGTGGGCCGTGCGGAAGAGCCAGTCGTAGACCGGCAGGAAGACGGCGAAGTTGGTGTCAATGCCTTCGGCATCCTTGCAGTGGTGCCAGTGGTGGAACTCCGGCGTCGCGATCACCCAACGCAACCCAGGGAAAGTCCAGCGCACATTGGCGTGGATGAACACCGCCTGGAAGGACACGAAGCTGATGTAGACGAGCAGCGGCCCCGGCGCGAAACCCATGAGGAAGATGAGCGCGTAGGGCAACGCGCGGTTCGCCACCGTGTCCACGAGGTGGCTGCGCGATCCGGCGAGCCAGTCCATGTGCTCGGGGCTGTGGTGCACCGCGTGAAATTTCCATAGCCACGGCACCTTGTGGAAGGCCACATGGATCCAGTAGTTGATGAAATCAATGAGGAAGAGCAGCTCGATGACCTGGAGCCAGAAGGGCTGCGCGGCCACCTTCGCCTGAAAGGCCGGGCTCACGGCCCATTTGAAGAAGAGGTGGGCGGGCAGCGCGATGAGGAAGGACACGAGTTGCACGCCCACATGACCGATGAGGAAGTGCTTCATGTCCAGCCACCAGTCGGCGCGGAGCACCTTCTGAGTTGGGATGCGCGCGAAGAGCCGTTCCAGGGGGATGAAGACGAGGCTCAGGGCCAGCAGCTCCAGCAGGAAGTAATCCACGCCGAAGTAGAAGGGGCGGCTTTCCACCACGCCCACCTTGGCCTGGGCGCCGCCCATGAGGGCCGCGGCGAGGGCGAGGAGCAACGCCGTGCAGCCCTGCTTCTTGGACTTGCTCCAGGCGAGACTCAGCGCGCCGAAGAAGAAGGCTCCCACCAGGGCCGTCTCCAGGATCGCCCGGAAGACGCCGAGGTGCGCCGCGTAGAGGGCCCGTGCCTCCGGCGAAGTGAGCAGGCTCGGGAACCAGAAGCAGAGCACGCCCCCGAAGGCGACGACGCCGAGAAACAGCCCCAGCGCGCCGCTGATGCGGCCTTCGCCGAAGCGGAATTCGGGTTCGTGGAGTTCAGGCTGGGGAAGGGTCTCAGGCATGGCGGCTTCCGAAACCTCCAGTCTAGGGCCAGTGCCTCAGCCTTCCGAGGGCAGACCCCAGGCCTCGGCCACCTTCCGCCCCCAGTGGTGGGTCCAGGCCCGGCGCCAGACGAGGCCATCTTCGGGAATCTTCGCTTCAAGAAGTCTCGCCTTCAGGTCCGCCTGCATGGGCGCGGCCTGGGGCCCGAGGGCGGCTTCGGCCTTGGCGAGGAGGAGGGCGAAAGCCGCCCGCTCCGCATCGAAGGCATCCAGGTAAGCCGCGGAGTCAGGCAGGGGCAGCGCCGCCTGGGCCCTTCGCCAGGCCTCGAAGGCCGCCCGGGCGGAAGCGTCCGAGCGCAGCGGCTCCTTCACCTCATCCCACCCGCCCTGCACCGGCGCGTCCCCGGCCTTTTGCAGCGCGGAGCGAAGCTTCATCACCTTCGCCACATCCTTGTCCAGGTGGGACACGGCGACGAAGCTCCGGGGCCGAGCGCGCTTGGCTCGCCGGGCGAAGTAGGCCTCCATGGCCGCGACCACGGCTTCCGCGGGGACGCCGTTCTCCTCCCAGGCCTGAATCTGGGCGAAGTCCTCCCGGGACAGAAAGGCGCTACGGCCATGCAACTGGAAGGCCCACTCGGCCTCCAGCCAGTCCCAGTCGTCGCGCGAATAGCCCATGTCTCGATTATGGCTGGAGGCTGGAGGCCGGAGACTGGAGGTATCTTTGCGGCCCTGCGGGCCGCGCCATGAAGAAGGCCCGGCGCAAAGCGCCGCACACGCCGACCCCCAGCCTCCAGTCCCCAGCCTCCGGCCTGGAAAGCCCGGATAGACTTGGGGCAGGAGCTGACTTGGTCCTGATCCGCGAACAGATCCGCTACAAGAGCCGCCGCGAAATCGAGAAGATGCGGCAGGCGGCGCGCATCGCGGCGAACGCGCTGCGGGTGGCGGCCCGGGCGGCGAAGCCGGGCGTGA
>JAFDVN010000067.1 GCA_018269025.1 Acidobacteriota bacterium
CGTCCTCATGGTTCGTGTAGCGGCGAATGGTCTTCTGCCCCCAGGAACTCATCCGCTCACCGAATGGCAGGTTCTTGCTCTGCCCGATGACGGCACCGCTGGCGTCCGTCAGGAACGACGGGCTGCCGACGAAGTCGCTCTGGATGAAGGTCGTGCCCATGCCCGGCTGGTCCTCCGCCAACTCCTGTCCGAAACCGTACACGATTGTCTTCGTCCAGACCAGGGTGCCGGGGGTGCCGACGCTGACCGTCAGGATGGCCGACACGCTGCCGATCAGGTTGGTGGCGGTCAGCGTGTAGGTGGTGGTGCTCGTGGGCGCGACGCTGGCGCTCGCGCCGGGGACGGTCGTGCCGTTGAGCTTCACGGCATCCGCGAGGCCCGTGGCCCAATGCAGGGTCGTGCTCTGGCTCAGCTGCTAGGCATCATCCCTACGAGCTCACCTTCGCCCTGCATCGAAGGGTTGCCAGGTGATATTTGGATTGGCACGCCTACCGTTTCTGAAGAATTCAAATTCAAGATAAAAGTAGAACGCATCCCACAACCATGAGGGACAAGCCAAGAAGGATTACCACCCGCCGGTCACCGCCTGTCCTGAGGAGGGGAGTCATCTGCCTATTTAAGACCAACAGCAGTGCTCCAATCACCATGAATCCTATAGGAAAGACGAATTCAATCATCTTGCCCACCTCGTGCCTTGGAGGAATATCGTCTTCAGTACGACGGATCCTGAATGGAAGCGAAGGTTCACCGCCGCACACTGAACAAATCCCCAATGCTTCTCAGGGAGATCGTCAAATCCACGCGGTCTTCTTTGGTGAGGGTGGTGCCGGTGGCTTCGAGGGCGACATGGGTGTAGCGGAGGATGTAGGCGACGCAGGGTTGGGCCCAGGTGAGGGCGACTTCGCTGTTGGTGAAGCCTTTGGGGCGGGTGCTTGAGCCGAAGTCGTAGTTGGCGCTCACTTCGAAACGCAGGCGGTCATCCAGGAAGCGCTTGAGGCCGCCGAGTTGGATGCCCTTCTGCTTCACGAGGAACTGGTTCAGGCCGGTGCTGAAGTAGGCGAGGGTGAGGCGGCTGCCATCCTTGCCCTTGAAGTCGGTGGAAAGGCTTTGATCCGTGCCGCCCGCGCCGATGTCGGAGGAGGTGCGGAAGTTCACGCGGATCACATCCGATGGCTCGACGCTCACATCGCTGTCCAGGCTGGCCCAGCCTTTCTTCACGCGCCCATCGGGGAGGATGATGGGGTTGAAGTGGTAGCGGGTGGAGAGGGTCCACCGCGCGAGATTCGCGAAGCCCTCCCCTGCTCCGCCCCGCCCGAAGAAATACTGCTTGAGGCCGAACTCGAAGCTCTCTTCGTTGGAAGCGCTGTCGTTGACGCCCGGGCGGCTGTCCGTGGCATCGAAGCGCGGCAGGTAGGCGGCCTGATCGAAATCGCTCGTGCGGGTGAATCCGAAGAAGGGCTCCACCACATGCTTGATGTCGCCGCTGTAGCCAAAAGCGGAAAGACCCTCGAAGGTGCGCCCAACCTGGGGGCCGGAAAAGCGGATGTGGGCCGATCCCAACAGGCGGTTCGTCGCGTCGCCATCCACCCGGAAGGGATCGTAGGCGGGGTTCGCGGAAGGGTCGAGGTTCTGGCCGCTCGGCACCTGATCCACCGCGAAGATCGGCGAATCCAGCGTCGCGCCGTAGCGCGTGTCCCGGGCCATCGCCTCGCCATCCACGCGGAAGGGACCGAGCTGGCCCAGGCGTCCGTAGAGGCGCAGATCCGCGTCGCCACGGTTCCAGGTGTAGGTGGCGCCGGGCGTGTTCAGGCTTCCCGACAGGCGGTAGCCGAAGCGCGCAAGTTGGATGCCGCCATCCAGGTAGAAGGAGGCACCCAGCGCGATGGGGAACATGCGCGCATCGAGCTGGGGCAGCACCTGGCGCTCCAGTGAGCTCGGGAATACCGGACTGTAGAAGGGATCCCCCTGGTTCTGGGTGAGGAAGAAGGTGCGCGCGCGGCTGGAGGTGAAGGCGAGGCTGCCCCAGGTGTAGGCCTTGCCGAAGTAGAGGTTGCTGTTGAAATTCGTCTTCCCGAGCTGGCCGAGGCCGCTTCCGAAATCGGCATCCACGAGGTTGTCGGAAGCATCGTTGGCATCCACCGCGAGCTGCCAACCGTTCTCGCCCTGCCACACCTCCTTGAGGTTGTAGCGGTAGCGGTTCTCATCCAGGCTGCGCTGATGGATCCACTGGCCGGAGAAGGAGCCATCGTGGGTGAGCGTCGGGTTCCACCGGGCTTCCCCGCCCCAGAGCACGCCTTCCTTGGAGAACCATTGGGGATTGAGGGTGGCATCGGCGCTAGGCCCAAGCGTCTGGTAGTAGCCAAGGCCCACACTGGTGCCGAGGCTGGAGGAAGTGCCGAGTTGGGGCGGCAGGAGTCCTGATGCGCGGTCCAATTTCGCGGGATAGACCCCATAGGGGAGGTAGATGTGCGTGGGCAAATGGCCCAACAGGACGCGGAGATTCCAGAGCTGGGCATAGCCATCCAGATCCACGCGGAGTTTGGAGAGCTTGGCGCGCCAGCCAGGCTTTTCCTCGGGGCAGGAAGTCACTTCCACCGCGTCGAAGGTCCAGATGCGCAGGGTCTCGAAGGAGACGCGGCCTGACTTCAGCGTCCAGGTGGGCGGCAGGTCCATCTCCAGCATCCACGCCTGGCCGGACTTGGAACGCCAGTTCAGTTCCAGCTTCTCGCAGCGCAGGCGGAGATCCGGCGCTTCAAGGCGGATGCGGCCTTCAGCGGTGATTTCGCCGGTGCGGAGGTCGTAGCGGATGCGATCCGCGAGCAGGAGCAAGCCTTCCCCTTGGATCGCGCCGCCTTCGAGCGTCCACTGATCCCCCTGCTGCTCCACGCGCTGGCCACGCCAGGAAAAGGGCAGGCCCGAGCCTCGCGCCTCCGCGCCCAATTCGAAGGGACGGTAGGGCAGCAGGAATTCGGGAGGCGGAACCTGAAGCGGCTGTTCCTGGGGAATCACCGGCAGACCCTGGGCCGCGAGCCTCAGGGCGAGCGCTCCGAGGAATCCCGCGCGGCGCATCCCGATCACCGCAATCCTCATCTCACGGGTGCGGCAGGAAGTGGGTCGAGAGCAGGAAGAGACCCAGGCCCGACGCGATGGCGAGGGAGCTCTTCCAACCGGGCTCCTTCTGCACTTCCGGCAACAGGTCCGAACTCGCCACATAGATGGCGAGGCCCGCCGCAGCGGCGAGGGTCGGGCCCACGGGGATCTTCAGCAATTCCTGGCCCCAGGCGCCCATCAGGGTGGCGATGGCCAGTACTCCGGCGGCGGCGATGGCACCCGCGGCACCAAAGCCCCGCGCCAGGAAGATGCTGGCGATGGTGCCGCCTTCGGGGATGCGGTGGACGAGGATGGCCGCGAACATGAGGGCCCCCAGATTGCCATGGGCCGCCAGGGCCGCCGCCAGCGCCACCCC
>JAFDVN010000068.1 GCA_018269025.1 Acidobacteriota bacterium
CACACGCCTCGAAGGTCCCGCCAAGGGAGCGGCCCGAAGGGGAATCCCACTCCCACCGCCATTGGGCCGCGCGAGCGGCCCGCTTTTTTGCGGTGGGAATGGGATTCGAATCTCCCATGGCGAGGATCCTGAAAGGTGATGTGGGGCAAGGAAGACAGCGCAGTGCGCTGTTCGACGCGGGGCCCCCACACGCCTCGAAGGTCCCGCCATGGGAGCGGCCCGAAGGGGAATCCCACGGCAGCCGCCAGGCGGCTTTTTCATGCCGATGCACGGCTAACTCTGGCGGGGCCAAAGGCCCTGCCCCACAATCGGCGGATGGGAGACCTGGGGCCATCGTCCGTGCCTGTGGCACCCGCCCTGCCGGGGGCGGTGGTGCCGGGGTCGGCGTGCCTGACGCTGGAGGGGGCCTTCGAGCGGGTGAAGACGGCCTTCCTGCACCACCACCCGGATGGGGACCTGGATCTGCTGGAGCGGGCCTTCAAGGTGGGCCGGGCCATGCACGCGCGGCAGGCGCGGCGCAGCGGGGAGCCCTACTTCTTCCATCCGCTCGCGGTGGCCCATAGCCTCGCGGAATGGCGCCTGGATGCGGTGACGGTCGCCTGCGGCATGCTTCACGACACGGTGGAGGACACGCTTCTCACGCTGGAGGAGGTCCGCGCCCAGTTCGGGGATGAGGTCGCGATCATCGTGGACGGCCTCACGAAGATGGCCAAGCTGGCCTTCACGGACCGTCACCTGCTCAACGCGGAAAATGTGCGAAAGCTCCTCGTCGCCATGGGCAAGGATGTTCGCGTGCTCGTCGTGAAACTCGCGGATCGCCTCCACAACATGAAGACGATCTTCGCCATGCCCGAAGGCAAGCGTCGCCTCATCGCCCGCGAAACGCTGGAACTCTACGCGCCCCTGGCGAACCGGCTCGGCATGGGCGCGGTGCGCTTGGAATTGGAGGATCTCTCCTTCGCCGCCTTGGAACCGGAGCGCTTTGAGGAACTGAAGTCCGCAGTGGAACGCAAGCGCGCGAAGCTCGCGGACACCATCGAGGACACGCGTCTTCTGCTGGAAGCGACGCTACGGCAACAAGGCGTGAAGGCCACCGTCACTTGCCGCGTGAAGCACTACTTCGGCATCTGGCGCAAGATGGACGCGCAAGAGCGGGCGCTGGAAGATGTCCACGACTGGCTCGCCTACCGCATCCTTTGTCCCGACCGCCCCAGTTGCTACACGGCGCTGGGCACGGTGCACGGGCTCTTCAAGCCCATCCCCGGGCGCTTCAAGGACTACATCAGCCTGCCCAAGGAGAACGGGTACCAAAGCATCCACACTTCGGTGCTCATGCCCTCGGGCGATGCCTTCGAGATCCAGATCCGAACCGAGGCCATGCACGCGAGCGCGGAAGCGGGGATCGCGGCGCACTGGACTTACAAGGACGGGCGCCTCGCCAACCGCGATGAGATCAACCAGGCGGCCTTCCTGCGCCGCATGGTGGAACTGCACCAGGAGTCGCGCGACAGCCGCGACCTTGTGGCGAATCTAAAGGGCGAGCTGAGTTTCCGCACCATCCAGGTCTTCACGCCGAAGGGCGATCTGCGCGCGCTTCCCGAAGGCTCCACGCCCATTGATTTCGCTTACGCCATCCACACGGAAGTGGGCCATCGTTGCGTGGGCGCGAAGGTGAACGGGCGGATGGTGCCCCTGCGCCAGGCCCTTTCCAGCGGCGACCGAGTCGAGATTCTTACCCGCCCGGACCACAAGCCCAGCCGGGATTGGCTCGGCTTCGTGAAGTCCGCTTCCGCCAAGGCCAAGATTCAATCCTTCATCCGAGAAGAGGAGCGCGCCCGGGCGATCCAGATGGGCCGCGAACGCCTGGAGCGCGAGGCGAAGGCCGCGGGCATACGGCTCGACGACGCGGAGATCCACGCCAAGCTCACCGAACGCCTCAAACCCCTGCGTCATGCCAATTGGGACAGCTACCTCGCCGCGGTGGGCTTCGGCCGCGTCAGCCCCCAGCGCCTGCTGGAACCCTTCCTGCCTGAACCCGCGAAGCGGAAGGCCAGTCCCGGCAAGATCGCCATGGACGACGCCGTGGTGGTGGATGACACCAGCGGCATCCTCTACAGCCTCGCCTACTGCTGCAAACCGATCCGCGGCGACGAGATCACGGGCTACATCACCCGCAACCGCGGTGTCGCCATCCACCGCGCGGGGTGCCCCCAGCTCGCGAGCACGACCCTCCACACCGAGCGCCGTGTCGCCGTCACCTGGGGCAAGGGCGCGGGCGTCTTCGACACCGAAATCACCCTCACCACGGAAGACCGCGCGGGCATGGTGGCGGCCATCAGCGAAGCCGTGCAGAAGTCCGGCATCAACATGCAACGTTTCCAGGCCGCGGCCAGCGAGCAGGGCACGGGTCTTTTCCACATCGCCCTGCGCGTTCGCGACCGCGCGCACCTCATTGACCTGATGAACGGGCTGCGCAAGGTGCGCGGCGTCTTCACCGTGGAGCGGGTGAAGGGCTCGATCTTCGGGAAGACCTGATGGATTCACCGCGAAGGCGCGGAGGACGCGGAGAAAATTTATTCACCACGAAGACGCGAAGACACGAAAGAACCTTCAAGGCGCCCCGCTTGACGCCGCCTGGAGGCCGCCTGCCGAAGGTTCACCGGTGCCTTGGGAGCGCATCGAGACAAGCCTGCGCCGCGTGGCACGCTCGGACCATCCCTTCAAGATCAGCCGTCGCATTCCCGAAGATGGGCGGCGTGCCGCCGTGGCGGTCGTGCTGTGGGGTGACGCGAGCGGCGCGAAAAAGCTCGTGCTCGTGCAACGGGGCTTCGGCGCGCCGCAGCATGCCGGCGAAATCGCCTTTCCCGGCGGCATGGCGGAGCCGGGTGACCTGGACCTTCCCCGCACCGCGCTGCGCGAATTGCGCGAGGAGCTGGGCATCACCGACGCCTGGGAGCTCGGCTGCTTCCCCGATGGCGTCGCCAAGGCGAGGGTCCGCTTCACCCCCGTGCTCTTCCGCTGGGAAGCCCCCGAGCCGAGGTTCATGGTGGACGCCGAGCTCGAACGCGCGTTGATGCTCCCCCTCGCGCCCCTTCTGGACGCGCCCTGGAGTAACGAGATCCTCGATCGCCAAGGCCTCGCCCTCGAAGTGCCGCGCCTGGAGCTAGATCTCGGCGACGCCCAGGCCACCCCCCTTTGGGGCGCGACCGCCTTCGTGCTCAAGGCGTGGCTGGATGCGCTCGGGACAAGCTAGACGAACGCCTCCAGATCACCCGGAGTATCAATATCCGCTCCCATCCAAGCGACGCCGGATAGGATGCCGAGCGGAAGCCCATCCATGAGGCCGTGCAAGCTGCGAGCCTCGCTCTGGATGAGGCGAGGCAAGATGGAAGCAGTAAGGAACCCACCGAGCGGTTGACGGTGGCCATCGCGCACGACGAGGGCCCAAGCTTCGTCCACGCTCTCGGCTTCAGCGAGCCAAGATTCGAACGATTTCGCGTTCCACCGCGGTTGATCACAGGCGAGGACCCACCACCGCAGCGCGTGAGGAGGCGACGACGCGGCCCAGGCTCGCAGGGCGACTGCCGGGCCTTCGCGGGGATCCTCCAGGCGCGGCAGGCCCGGAAAATCGGGGAGCGGCGCGCCGACGATATGAACCGGGCCTTCGGGCACCACACTCCGAAACACGGTGACGAGATGCCCGCCCCAGCTTCCGCCGCAAGGGTGCGGGCGATCGTGCTTGGTCCCGCCGAGACGGGCGCCCTGCCCGCCCGTGAGGAGGACGAGACCACAGCGAGCGGGAGATCTCACTGAGTTTCGCGGATCCAGGACCAGGCGGCGACGGACGCGGGCATGCCGATGGTGCCCGCCGCGACCGCCACCACTTGGTCCAGTTCTTCCCGCGTGATACCCGCCGCGAGGGCCTTCCTCACGCTCGCGTGAACCGGGCCCTCCTTCTGGGCGCCGATGGCGACGGCGAGTTTCAAAAGCCGCTGGGTCTTCGCGTCCAGGGGGCCTCCCTGGCCAGCTTCTGAAAGCGCGTCCCAGGCCTCACCCAATTTCGGGAATCGCGCGATGAAATCACGGTAAGTCTTCGGGGCTTCAGGCGCGTGGCTCATGGGGCGGCCTCCTCGGCAACCATTGTCGCCGGATCAGGGCCGGGATGGCGGGGTAGGCGCGGGGGCGAGCACGGCTTCCGCCTCCGGGGCCTTGGGTGGCGGGGGCGGCTCGGAAAGGACGCCCTTCAAGGTGAGCACGCCGATGCCGAGGATCATGAACAGGGCCAGGTCAATGATCCAACCTCGCTTCGCGGGGTGCCGGGATTCGACGCGATCAAGCCAGGGCAGCAACAGCATTCCGATCGTCACCATGCTCGGCACGATGAGGGTTCCCACCACCTCAAGGCTCGGTGGCATGAGCTTGAGGAATTCATAGAGACCCAGGAAATACCACTCCGGGCGTGGCGTGAAGGTGACGCCGGAGGGGTCGGCGACGCCACCGAGTTCGGGCCGGAAGGCCACGGCCAACATGAGGAGAAGACCGGAGGCCACGAGCACGACTACCGCGTCGCGGAGGAGTTGCACAGGAAAGAAGGGCGCGGGCCGCCCCTTCCGAGGCGTCACCGGTCCTGAAATATGGTGCTTCCGCACCAGGTAGAGGTGGATGCCCGTGAGCACGATGAGCGCAGCAGGGAGCAGCATCACATGGACGCCATAGAAACGCGTGAGCGTGAGCGCGCCCACTTCCTTCCCGCCACGGACGAGCACCATGAGGTGTTCACCCACATAGGGGATGGTGGCGATGATCCGGGTTCCCACCACCGAGGCCCAGTAGGCCTTCTGATCCCAGGGCAAGAGGTAGCCCGTGAAAGAGAAGCCCAGGATCACTTGGAAGATGAGCACGCCAATCACCCAAGTCATCTCCCTCGGTTTTTTGTAGGACCCCCAGAAGAAGGTGCGGAGCATGTGAAGCGTGGCGACGAGGACGATGAAGGAGGACCCCCAGTGGTGCAGCCCGCGGATGAAGGCGCCCATGGTGACCCCATCCATGATGTAGGCCACGCTCTGATGGGCGTGATCGGGCGTAGGCGCGTAGAACATGGCGAGCGCGACCCCGGTGACGAACTGGAAGATGAGCAGGGTCATCAGCAGGTTGCCCAGGGTTTGCCACCAGCCGACTCCGGGCGGCATCGGCTCATCCAGATTCTTTCGGGAGAAGCTCACGAAGCCGGTGCGGGACTCGATCCAGTCCATCACGACCAGCTTGCGGGAGCGGGGGGAACCCTTCGTTTCGGTGACGGAAGAGCCGGGCTGATCGCGCATGGTCACACCCTCTGGATCCAGATCTGGCCGTTCTCCACCTTGGCGGGGAGCTTCGTCAGACCGTGGGGAGGAGGCCCTGAGATACGGCCCCCATCCGCGCTGAAGACGCCGCCATGGCAGGGGCATATGTAGCGGTCGTTCTGGGAATGGAACTTCACATTGCAGCCCAGGTGCGGGCAAGTGGGGCTGAAGGCGAAGACTTCGCCACCGCTGCGGTGGAGGAACACGCTGTATCGCAAGGGCGAGACCATGTAGCCGTCATCCACATTCACGCGATAGTCCACGGATCGCGTTTCACCTTCAGCGATCTCCCCATCTCCGATGACGGGAATCCAGGCATCCGAGCCCTTCTTCCGGCGCATGGGATCGGCGATGAACCTCAGCGTGGGGGTGAAGATCGCCGCGAAGACGCCAAGGTTGATGACGCCAACCAGCCATCCCAGCAACTTCCGACGGGGAACCTTCTCGCCCGGTGGTTCCGGTTCGTGACGCATGCAGCTCTGCTCCATCTGAGTCGGCTCCAGGGAAGTCATGGGAAATAACGAAGGCGGATTTTGCCCTCGAAGGCTGGATCAATGGCTTTGAGCACGCCTTCGGCGATACGCTCGGATTTGTGATGACGACCCGGCGCGGGTTCCCACGCGAATCCAAGCGCTTGGCCTGAGACCGTGATCGCCTCCGTCAGGCGGGTGAGGGCCACGAGCGTGGGCACGACAAAGGCATGAGCGAAGCGCGTGAAGGGCGCGGTCAGGAAGAGCGCGGCCACCAACACCAGGTGGAGCAGGTAGAAGGGCTGAATGAAGAGGATGGCCCCCTGGTATCGGAATAGCTGCACGAGGAAGCCCGTGATCACTGTGAGGCCGAGTAGGTTCAGGAACAGGAAGTCCCGTCCAAGGGTGAGCCCGTTGTCTATGTACTCGTCCTTCCAGTAGCGGAAGCGCACATACCCGATGCCCGCGAGCAGCATCAGGCCCGACAGGTTGACGAGGATTTTCAGTGGATGCGTGAGCGGCAGCGTCTGGCGCATGGGATTGAAAATGCCCATGAGCGCGTCGGCCACCCACAATCCGGTGAAGCCATAGATCATGAGGCCGTGCATGGCCCATCGGAATTTGCTCTTCTTCCAGAGCGAACCCACGAGGAGCCCATCCAGGAAGAGGGATCGGACGACGATGGACGCGGCCTTCCCGTAACCGAATTTCCCGAGGTAAGGCCGAAGCCCTTTGAATCCGGCGCGGTCCACCCACTTCAGCAGGACCCACAGGGCCATCACGATGGAGATGAGCGCGATGATGCCAAAGAGCATCCCGACCCGCTCCACTGACATAATCTGACCAACTTTAAAGGAGATGGGAATCTGGGCGGGATCGAGCTTCGTGGACCGGGCAAAGGCGTAGATCCGAGCCACATCCTCATCCGACATTTCGTTCTTCGGAATGGCGGGCATCATGCCCTTCCCGTTCCGCACGGTCCAAAGGAACTTGTCGGGGGGAAGCTGCGTCCCCGCGAGGGGTGGGCCAAGCCCGCCCATGGCCGTCTGTCCATGGCAGCCCGCGCAAGAAGAAGCCGCCCAGATATCCGCGGCATTCGGGGCGTGGGTCGGCGGCGGAGCCGGAGCCTGGGCCTTCAGCGTCGTGGTGAGAAGGAACAACAGCAGAATTAATAGTGAGCGGACGAGCCCGGCGTGGGAATCCTTCTGGGAGGGGGCGATCCCCGCTGTGGCGTCCCCGCATTCCACAGCCTGTTCCGCCATGGTCCCAAGGTAGAGCGTGGCTGGCTTCGTCCCGCATTCAGGCAGCAACTTGAAGGGATCACGGTCGGTGAGATCCTTTTGGTCCTCCACATAGCGCGAGATCTTGCTTTCGGGATCGTCCAGGTCCCCGAAGATTCGCGCGGTGGTCGGGCAGGCAACGACACAGGCGGGCTCCAGCCCCTGATCCACCCGCTGGGCGCACAAGGTGCATTTGCGCGCCACATTGTTATTGAGCCTGGGCTTCACGAAGTCCGATTCGTAGCCCCGGTCTTCCGGCAGGTACCACTTATCCTCAGGCTTGAGAATGATGTTGCCGTAGGGGCAGGCGGACACGCAGGCACCTGTCCCACGGCAGCGGTCCTGATCAATGAGGACGATGCCATCGGGCCGCTTGTAAATCGCTTTGTTGGGACAGGCGCGAAGGCAGGCTGGATCCTCGCAGTGGTTGCAGAGGACCGGGACATAAACCCGTTTCACCTGAGGAAAGGTCCCCGCCTCCACATTCAGCACGCGCGCGAAGAACACATCGGCGGGAGTTCCGTTCTCCTGCTTGCAGGAAACGGTGCAGGCGTCGCACCCGATGCACCGGGTGAGGTCAATGAGCATGGAGAGCCGGGTCATGGTCAGCGCGCCTTTCTCACATCAACTCGCGTGTCCTTCCAGTGCTGGCCTGGCGCGTACACGGCTGGGAGGTAGTAGGCCTCATGGGTCGGCTTCACCTTCTGGTGCGTGTGGACGCTGTGATACTTGCCACCCGCGAGGTAGCGTTCCCACCAGGCGTGGTCCACGCACACGACGCCTGGCTTGATGGCCTCGGTGACGAGGGCCCAAAGGCGATAGGCCCCGTTGAGGTTGAAGATCTCAACCTCGTCCCCTTCCGCGATGCCCCGCTTCAGCGCGTCGGAGGGATTGATTTCAACCACCGGTTTCCGATTGATGTTCAAGAGCAGCGGGTTGTTGCTGTGGGTGGAGTGGACCCGCCATTTGGAATGGGGCGTCACGATGGCGAGGGGGAAGGCCTGATCGGCCTCTGGGAGGTGGCTGAAGGCGGGAATGAATTTCGGAAGGGTGTCGCCGATCTTTTGGTAGATGTCCTCTTCCTTGTAGAACTCCATGCGCCCGGTCTTCAGGAATTCCCGCTGCTGTTCGAGCTTGAAGGGATAGGCCCTGGGCGGGAAGGGATGCTTGTGGAGGAACTGGTCGTCGCATCCGATTTCCGGATCGTGGACTTTGAGACGCACGGGCCCTTCAAGCAACTGCTCGAAGGAGATCCCCTCCGACTCCGGACCGCCCGTCTCCAGCAGGATCCGGATCGCATCCTCTTCGGTCATATCGAACTTCGAGTTGAGGTGCGGCGCCACGCGCTTCACCAATTCCCGGACCATCCAGAATTCGGGCTTGCTATCGAATTGGGGCTTGATGACCGGGCGCTGGAGTTGGAGGTGCGGATGGGTGCCCGTTCCGACGAGGTCCCATTTCTCCCAGAAGGTGGGCGCGGGAAGCACCACATCCGCGTACTCGCAGGTGGGGGACATGGAGAAGTCCACCGCGACGAATAGCTCCAAGTCGTCAATGGATTTGCGGAGCGGCGTGGAGAACTCGGTGACGAGCGGGTTGGCGTGGGAGACGAAGAGTGCCTTGAAGCCGTGCTTGGGATACTTGATCTTGGGATTGATGGTCTCCGTGGGCTTGCCCATGGCGAAGTAGTGCATCGGAACATTGTTCGGGCGCTTGCCTTCGGGGAACCAGAAGCCGCTCGTATCAATGCGGAAATGGTGCTGGCCTGAGTAGATCGTCACGCCTCCGCCGACCTTGCCATGCTGCCCCGCCAAGGCGCTGAGGAGCAGAATCGCCCGGATGGTCAGATCGCCGTGGAGGCGGTGATTCACGCCCATGCCGATGACGATGGTGGCCGGGTCCGCGGCGGCGTATTCCCGGGCGGTCCTGCGGATCGTCTCAGCGGGCACGCCGGTTAGCTTGGCCACCTGCTCAGGCCGGTATTCGTCCTGGAGGATGATTTCCTCCAGCAACTCGAAGACCGGGCGTACCCGCACCGTCTTGCCTTCGATCTGGACTTCCCGCGCCCCCCGAAAGCTTGGACGCAACCCTTCGGGAAGCTTGAGGGTGTCCGGGGGGAGCACCGCGAACCCACCCGTCGCCTCATCCCATACGACGAATTCATAGGCTCCCTCCGCACCAAGGCCGAGGTCCGAGGCTCGCAGGCGGTAGCCATTGTCGTCCCTTACAAAGGTCACGCAATCCGTGAAGGTGCGGAGGAACCCCCAATCCACCCGATTCTCTTCCAGCAACACCCGGCACATGGACAAGGCCAGCGCGCCATCGGTGCCAGGGTTGATGGGGACCCAGAGATCCGCGCCCTTCGCCGTCTGGCTACACCGTGGATCAATGACCACGATGCGGCACGCGTTCGCCTGCTTGGCTCCCCGGGTGAAGAACTGGGCATCGGGGATGCGGGTCTGGAAAATATTGGACGACCAGAGAATCGCGAATTTGGATTCGCTCCAGGTCTTCGTCTCGCACTCGACGCTGTCAATGCCGAGTGTCTGGGTGAAGCCCATGGAGATGTCGCCGTTGTAGTCGTAGGCCGTGGCGAAGGACATGCCCAGCAGGGCCGCCATCCGGATTTGGGCGCCCTTTTGGACATAGCTCGTGCCGACCACTTGGTTGAAGAGCAACATGCTCTCGGGACCGTAGTCCTCCGTGATCCGGATCATCTTCGCGGCGATGAAGTCGAGGGCTTCATCCCAGGTTGCCTGCTTCCAGTTCCCTTCGCCCCGCGCCCCTAGGCGGATGAGTGGCGTCTTGATCCGATCGGGGCCGTAGATCAGGTGGGTCATGGACATGCCCCGCAAGCAGCCCCGCGGGTTGTACTCCTTGCAGGGATAGTCCGCGGCCGGCTTAAGATCCACGATGGTGTCGTCCACCACCGTCGCGAGCCATCCGCAGGCGCCGGTGCAGTTGGGGCTGTCGGTGGTCCGGATGACTTGCGCTTCGCCCTTCTTCCCGGGCATGGGGGATTCATGCCTTCCCGGGACTGCGAACCGAGTGACCATTCAAGGCTCCATGGATGGGGGACCATCGGAACCTCATCCAGGTGAGGCTCCGGCGGCGCGAAAGGAACAGGCGTGGCAAGGAATCGGGCAGAGCACGCGGCCGAGTTCCGCGCGCCCCACGCGTCAGGTGGGATGCCATTAACCTAAGAACACAAACCTATGACACCGATCACAAGGTCGGATAAATGACCTCGTTGACTCGCGCCGCTTGATATTCGTCAAGCCTGCAAGCGTCAGGGAGCAGACTTCTCCACTCGCCGCGCCCAGATGGGATAGTCCAACCCCGCGAGGCGGTTGATGACGATGGCCTGGATCGTGAGCAGGGCCACCGCTACCTCGATTACGACGAGGCTCTTGGGATGGATGATGATCCCAAGGGAGATGATGAGCGTCGTCGCGCCCGTGGGTGGGTGCGCGGACTTGAGCAGGATCATGAATGCCCCGGTGGAGGCGAGCGCGAGCGCCGCCGCCATGACCCGCGCCAGGTGGACTTCCGTTCCCGGGTGCCATTGCGCGTGCTGGAGTCCCGTCGCCCACAGCGCGCCATAGCCGCAGAGGATGCCGATGGCGTGGCCGAAGATCGTGTGGCGAGGGCTCGCGGAGGGCGCTTCTGGATTGAAGAAGAACAAGAAGGCCGTGGGGCCGAGGGAAGGGAAGATGAAGCTCGTCTTGAGTCCGAGCGCCGCGAGGCTCATCAGCGCGATGCTGATGAAGCCGTTCACGAGCATGAATGCGGACCAAACTAGGCGCGGGGGGAAATGGGTCAGCAGCCAATCCATTCGCAGCCGCCCCAGGATTCCCTGGACCTGGGCGGGCTCAAAGAGGGCGAGCGGCTTGCGTTGTTCCTGGCCCGTCATTCCTTCTCCATTCCGAAGGCGATTTCGGGCTTTTCGCGCCGAATGATCCGTTGAACGACCATGTGGAGCATCACGAGACAGGCCACGGAAAGCGCGGCGAGCATCACCCACATGGTCGTCCATAGTCCGCTGGTCTTGAGCACATAGCCGAAGACAATGGGCCCGACGAACCCGCCAAGACCACCGATGACGCCCACGAGACCTCCCACCGCGCCGACTTCCTCGGGAAAGTAGGTGGGGATGTACTTGAAGACCGCGCCCATGCCCACGCCCCAGAGCAGGCCAAGGACGAGGACAATGCCTGCGAAGACCTTCACATTGGCCTGGAAGAAGATGCGGGTGACGCCCCTAGCCACCACTTGCTTCTTCGTAACTGCGTCGCCTGGCTTCACGACGGGTTCCTGCCAGAAGGTGCTCTTGGGCATGACGAGCGTGCCCGCCTCGACAGGTATCTCAGTCCCCCTGGCTCGGAGCGGAAGGTGAGACTCGCCAATGGTGATGTGATCCGCCGTGACCTCCGACACCACCCCCGCCTTTGGGGCCTGCACCGCCGGGCCTGGCGATTCGATGGACATGCGGGGAACGGAAAGCGCGAGGCAGGCGAGGATGCTTCCCGCGAAGGTCCAGTACATGACCGTCCGCGCTCCGTAACGGTCCGCAAGCCACCCGCCCACGGCACGGAAGATTCCCGCCGGCAGGCTGAAGGTCGCCGCAAGCGCGCCAGCCGCCGCGAGCGTCATCCCGTAGGCGCCCATGTAGTAGGGCACCAGCCATTGTGAGAGCGCGACAAAACAGCCAAACACGAGGAAGTAGTAAAGCCCGAAGCGCCAGACCCGAAGGCGCTTCATGGGGCTCAGGAGTTGGGCGACCGTGCGTGGCGCCCGGCCGGAGGCCCGCTCGCGGGTGGTCAGCAGGAAGAGGATCGCCATGACCACCAGTCCCGCAGCGTAGACCTTGGGGAGGATTCGCCATGCCTCCAGATCAACTCCGCCCTTGGTGAGCGATTTCAGGACCGAGGGTGCGAACAGCGCGGTCATCGCCGTGCCCACATTGCCTGCGCCGAAAATGCCGAGGGCCGTGCCCTGCTTCTCCTTGGGAAACCAGGACGAGGTAAAGGCGACGCCCACTGCAAAGGAAGCCCCCGTGAGTCCGAATCCAAGGGAGGCCGCGAGGAACCCAGCGTAGCTGTGGGTATTTCCCAGCAGCCACATGGGCACTGCGGACAGGAACAGCAACGCGCTGTAGACCTTCCTACCCCCGAAACGGTCCGCGAGCATTCCAACTGGCAGGCGGAGGATGGAGCCTGTTAGGACCGGGATCCCAATAATCCAGCCGAGTTGTTCCTGGTTCCAATGGAAGACGCCGCTATCCACGAGAAACGCGCCCAGCACGCCATTTAGCGTCCAACACGCGAAACACCAGAAGAAGGCGGCGGTGCTCATCGAAAGGGCCACATTGGCCTTGGCGCGATCGGACATAGGGCCTCCGAATGGTTCTAGCTATAGGAGCGGGTTCTATCGGTCCAGGTTCCGGGCGCGGAAGGCGAAGACGAGCGCCACGAGGGTGAGGATGAGCGAGGCGAAGAAGGCCCCGGCGAGCAGGCTACGGTGGCCGTCCAGCACGCTTCCGAGCACTGTTTCAAAAAGGTAGACCTGGATGATGAGGATGAGCAGGCCCAGGCCCAGGGCGAAGCTCGTCATCGAGGTGCGGGGGGCTTTGGGTCGCATCAGGCCTCCTTCGCTTCGCCGGGCTTGGGAAGGTCGCCCACCGCCCAGAGCGTGCCATCCGCCTTCACCTCCAGCGCGACGCCCGACAGGGGCCGAGTCGGCGGGCCTTGTACGGGGAAGCCATGGCCGCATTCGAAGTAGCCGTAATGGCACGGGCATTCGAGCTGGCCGCCCTTGAAGCGCACCGCGCAGCCGAGGTGCGTGCAGGTTTGGCGATAGGCCTTGAGATCGCCTTCCGCCGTGCGCAGGAGGATGCAGCGGTCATCCTGGTCCCGGAAGGTGAAGAGTTTCGATTGTCCTGGCGCGAGCTCAGACGCGAGCCCAAGAGCCACGGCGGTTTCCGTCACGCCGTGGGGATCTGGCGCGCCTTCAAGCGGTTTCTTGCGCCCCCAGAGGTAGCCGATGCCTGCGGTGAAGCCCGCGCTCACGAGGGCGAGGAAGCGGGTGAATTCCCGGCGGCTGATGAAGCTCTCATCCGCCAGGTCCACGGGAAAGGCCTTGCGCCATTTGGCCATCAGAACCCTCCCGCGATAAGCAGCGACGCGTCCAGATGAAGCGGAACTTCCGTGTCCGGCACCATCACGGCGTTGCGGGTCTTCACATGCAGCTCGCCGATGGTGAATTCCCGAAGCGGCTTGTTCTTGCGCATGCCTTCGATCTGGACCTTCGGCGCGTAGAGCAGCGCCTGGCTCGGACACACCGTCGCGCACATGGGGCGGAGCCCTTCGCTGGTGCGGTCGTAGCAGAGGTCGCATTTCAGCATCTGTTCCAGGCCGCTGAAGACGATCGGCACGCCGAAGGGGCAGCTCAGTTCACAGTTCTGGCAGCCGATGCAGCGGGGCTTCTGGCTGCTGTGAACGACGCCATCTTCGCTGCGCTTGATGGCGTCCGCCGGACAGACTTGCGCGCAAATGGGATCTTCGCAGTGCATGCACACCGTGGGCACGGTCTGGGTGCTGGCGAGCCGATCAATCTCATCCAGGTGGATCATGGAGCGGCCGCGGTGGGTGCCGCATTCCGCGCAGGCGCCCACGCAGGCGCGGCAGCCGATGCAGCGCTGGGGATCCACAAAGAAGCCGTATTCCTCGTTGACCAGTGGCATCAGAACACCTGCTCGGGAATGTTGGGCTGGTTGCTTCGCGCTTCAAACGCCATGCGCTGGAGCTCGGCCAGTTCGGGGCTGAAGCGGTCCGGGGTGGTCTTGCGGATCCGCACGGCGCTCACCTTGTACTCGGGGATCTTGCTCACGGGGTCGAGGTGACGGGCCGTGAGCTGGTTGGCGGCGAGCTTGGACGACCAGTGGTAGGGGATGAATACCGTGTCCGGCCGGATGGTCGTCACGAGCTTCGCGGGCAGCACCATGGAGCCGCGACGGCTTTCGATCTCCACCGCGTCCCCTTCCTGAAGCCCATACCGTTCCGCGAGGCGGGGGTGGATTTCCAGGTAGGGATGCGGGCACTGCTCCACGAGGAAGCCGATGCGCCGGGTCTGGGTGCCGCTCAGGTAGTGGAAGACCACGCGGCCCGTGGTGAGCCAGACGGGGTAGTCCGCGTCCACCACTTCCATCGCCGGTCGCCAAGGCGTCGGGTAGAACTTCGCCTTGCCATCCGGGTGCATGAACTTGGCGCCCTCGAAGAGCCTCGGCGTGCCGGGGTGGTCTTCCGTCGGGCAGGGCCAGAACACGCCCATCTGCTTCTCAATCTTTTCGTAGGTGATGCCGCCGTAGTCCGCCGTGCCACCCGAAGAGGCCTTCCGAAGCTCCTCGAAGATGGAACGCGAGCTCGTGAAGTGATCGAAGAACCGCCCGCGCCCGAGGCGGCGCGCGAGATCCACCATGATCTCCCAGTCGGGCTTGGCGTCGCCGGGGCAGTCCACGGCCTTGTTGATCTTGATGACGCGGCCTTCGGCGCTCGTCGTCGTGCCTTCGTCCTCCTCCTGGAGCGCGCTCGGCAGCACCACATCGGCGTAGTGCATGGACTCGCTCATGAAGAAGTCCAGCCCCACCATGAACTCCAGCTTGGAGAAGGCCTCCCGGGTGAAGTCGGTGTTGGGCAGACTCACGACGGGATTGAAGCAGAGCAGCATGAGGCCCTTGATCTCGCCCGCGTGGATGGCGTTGACGATCTCCTGGGCCGTCACGCCCTTGTGGGGCAGTTCCTCGTCCGTGCACCCCCACACCTTGCAGATGTGGGCGCGGTGCTCGGGGTTCTCGATGTCCCGGTTGCCCGGGAGCTGGTCGCATTTGTGGCCGTGCTCGCGGCCGCCCTGGCCGTTGCCCTGACCCGTGATGGTGCCGTAGCCGCACCCTTCCCGGCCGATGCGGCCCGTGGCCAGGACGATGTTGATGCAGGAGCTGACATTGTCCGCGCCCTTGCTCTGGTGCTCGATGCCCCGGGCGTGGAGCAGCATGCTCGTCTTCGCCTCGCCCCACCACCGGGCCGCCTTTTCGATGGCTTCCACCGGCAGGCCCGTCATCTCCGAAGTCCATTCCGGTGTGCAGTCCTTCACCGCCGCGATCGTGTCCTCGAAGCCGTGGGTGTGCTCCTTCACGAAGGCCCAGTCAATGAGGTCCCACTTGTGGAGCAGGTGGAGAATGCCGTTGGTGAGGGCGCAGTCGCTGCCGGGCTTCAGCGGGAGGACGAGATCCGCCGTCCGGGCGATGGGCGTGATGCGCGGGTCCACGACGATGAGCCGCGCGCCGCGGTCCCGGGCGCGCCAGATGTAGTCCGTCGTGATGGGTGAGCATTCGGCGACATTCGACCCCTGCACCCAAATCACATCCGCCTTCTCGATGTCCGTCCACGGGTTCGCGGCGCGGTCCACACCAAAGGCGCGCTTGTTTCCGGCACCGGCGCTCACCATGCAGAGGCGGCCGTTGTAGTCCAGGTTGCGGGTGCCGATGCCGAGCCGCGCGAACTTGCCCGTGAGGTAGCTCTTCTCATTGCTCATGGACACGCCGCTGAGCACCGCAAAGGAGTGGGGCCCGTGCTTGGCCTGAACCTCCTGGATCTTCGTGGCCACATGGGCCATGGCCTTCTCCCAGTCGGCTTCCTCGAAGCCGTGCTCCCCGCGCATGAGCGCCTTGTGGAGCCGGTCCGGGTGGTTGCCCTGGAGGTAGCGCTTCACGCCCTTGGGGCAGAGCTTGCCCTTGTTGAAGGGAAACTCCTCCCAGGGCTCGAAGCCGATGACCTTGTTGTCCTTCACCTTGAGCTGGATGCCGCACTGCTGGCCGCAAAAGCAGCAGTGGGTCTTCACAACCTTGTCCGGCTCCGGCTCGTCCTGCCAGCCCCCGGGAGGGGCTAAATTCAGATGGGGTCCGAAGGTGTGAACCAGCTCGTCGAGGCTGTTCGGAAGCTGGCTCATTTGGAACTCCAGGTGGTGGCATCAGGGATCGGTTCCGTGGGCAGGGGCATCCCGTGGAAGGGATCGAAGCCGCCGCCCAGGCGCTTGGACTGGCTCTTCGCCACGAGGCGCCGCTTACAGCGCGGGCACAGGTCCAGGTGGTGGAAGCGGCCGCCCGCGTGGGTCGCGCCCTTGAGGTCGAGGCGGTTCCACAGTTCCTCCAGATCCCGCCGCTGGTTGGCCC
The DNA here is from genome assembly GCA_018269025.1 of Acidobacteriota bacterium. Lineage (GTDB taxonomy): Bacteria > Acidobacteriota > Holophagae > Holophagales > Holophagaceae > JAFDVN01. The sequence goes on from JAFDVN010000068.1 coordinate 16,319, forward strand.
GGATGAAGGGCGCGCCGCAGGCCTTGCAGGGCACGCGGCCCTCCGCCTCGCCCTGCTCCTTGTAGAGCTTCACGCCGATCTGAGCCGGGCGTTGAACGATGTGGAAGAGCTTGCCGAAGGGCAGCGAGAGGAGGAGCAGGATGACCGTCAACTCATGCAGGTAGGCGATGGTGTGGAAGTTCCGGCCCTGCAAATAGGCTTCTGACACGGTGAGCATGATGCCCGTCACGCTCACGGCGATGAGGAGCAGCAGCGGCATCAGGTCCAGGTCCGTGCGCTGGGTGGCGGTGTCGCCTTCATCCTGGTGGCGGCGGATGAAGGAGAGCGCGCACCCCGCGATCACCATGACCGCAGCGATGTCGAGGGCATGGAAGGTGACGGTCGCGATCAACGAATCCAGCGGGAAGGTGAAGGCCGGAACGCCCATCACCCAGGCCTGGTAGCGCGTCGCGTCCAGCCCGGCGGAGGTGAAGCGCACCCATCCGAAGACGAGCGGAATCGTGATGGCGAAGCCCAGCAGGCAGCCCCAGGACAGAAGGAAGTGCGCGCCCCAGCGTTTGAGGCTGCGCTTCTCGATGAAGCGCTGCAGCACGATCTGATCCGTCGCGGCCTTGCCCATCTTGAAGAAGGCCGTGAAACCCTTGGGGCTCATCAGCGTCTTCAGGGTGTGACGGAAGTACATCCAGGTGGGCGGCCGATCCACCCAGTCCCAGTAGCGGTACGCGATGCCGAAGGTCGCGAAGAGCGTCGCCAAAAGGTAGCCGAGCAGCGCCGGATCCAGCCACCGCCCGCCGCGACTTCCGAGGGCAACGAGGCCCGCGACCCCCGCCGTCGTGAGGGCCGCCCTCACCAACGGGCGCGGGTGCAGTTCCATCCGTTGGAGAAGTCCCATCGCCATCCTCCCAAATACCGCCCGCAGAAGACATGATGCGCTTTCAATCTCCAACCAAGCTTGATCCAAATCAAGCGAAAAGAAGCGTTATATCTGATCACAGTGGTAAGGTTTAGGCCCTTCGGGCATCCTGGAACCCATGGAAGTCATCGAAGGCCGCGCCGAAGTCACCTACCCCACGCGAGTGCCGCTCAAGGTGATCGGACGCATGGGCGAATTGCACGCCGACATGGTCGCCGCGCTCATCCTGGAGCACCTCGGCCCCCAGGCGGAAGACGACCGAAAGCACCACACCAACTGCAAAGGCGCCTACCTGAGCCTCACCTTCTGGGTCGTGCTGGAAAACGACCAGCAGGAGAAGCCCCTGCGCGAAGCGTTCCAGAAGCTGCCGGGCTATGTGATGCAGTTGTGAACGGGCGTCGGACTTCAGGCGTCGGGCTTCGGGCCTCTATGCACGCAGTGAGGCAGCGCCATGGCCACGAAGCTTTGCAAACAACCCGACGCCTGACGCCCGAGGCCTGACGCCCGGCTACGGCCGCAGCGTCCCCATCATGCGGGGGTACGGAATCGTTTCGCGGACATGGGGCGAGGGCGCCAGCGGGTCGCGAGAAGACCCCGGTGGGGTCTTCGCAGCGGGCCCCCGCTCGCCTGAGTCGAGCCGCAAAGCGGCGAGGCTGCCCCCCGTGAGGCTCGCGGAGCGAGTGGAACGGAAATGGGTCGGCGCCATCGTTAGGGCCGGAGCGTCCCCATCATGCGCGGATACGGAATCGTCTCGCGGACATGGGGCAGCTTGCAGATCCAGGCGACGGCGCGCTCCAGGCCCATGCCGAAACCGGCGTGGGGGACGGAGCCGTACTTGCGGATGTCGAGGTACCACTCGTAGTCGGCGCGGGAGAGGCCTTCGTGCTCGATCTGCTGAAGTAGGTAATCGAGGCTCGACGCGCGCTCGCCGCCGCCGATGACTTCGCCGTAGCCTTCGGGCGCCAGCAGGTCCGCGCCCAGGGCGAGTTTGGGATCGCTCGGGTCGGGCTCCATGTAGAAGGCTTTGAACGCCTTCGGGAAGCGGTGGACCCACAGCGGGCGATCCATCGCGTTCATCAGGATCGTCTCGTCGTCGTTGCCGAAATCCTCGCCCCAATTGATGTCGGAGCCCAGCTCCTTCAGCTTGGCGACGGCCTCGGTGTAGCTCATGCGGGCGA
>JAFDVN010000069.1 GCA_018269025.1 Acidobacteriota bacterium
GCCGAGGGTCAGGACGACCGGCCCCGCTTCGGGCGCGTCCTCCAGGGCGTGGCGCCAGATCTTCATCAGGCGCTGCCTTCCTGGCGCTTCGGCCAGACCAGGCTCGCCACCACACTCAAAGCGAGGATGCCGAGGATCACAACGAGGCTCCACGCGACGGGCACCTCGACAAATTCCTCGCCGCACATCTTCAGGCCCACGAAGGCGAGGATGAAGGCGAGCCCGGTCTTGAGGCGATGGAAGCGGTCCATCATCTTCGCCAGCAGGAAGTAGAGGCTACGAAGACCCAGTACCGCGAAGATGTTGCTGGTGTAGACGATGAAGGGATCGCGGCTCACCGCCAGCACGGCCGGAATGGAATCCACCGCGAAGATGAGGTCGGTCACCTCCACACTCACGAGCACGAGCAGGAGCGGCGTGGCGAAGCGGCGGCCGTTCTTCAGGCTCCAGAAATGCTCGTGACCGCCGGTTTCGTCGTAGGGCACGCAGCGGCGGAAGAGCCGCGTAATAAGGTTGTCCGTGGGATCGCTCTCGGCTTCGCCACTGAAGAGCATCTTGATCCCCGTGAAGATCAGGAAGGCTCCGAACACATACATCATCCATTCGAAGCGGTGGAGCAGGGCCGTGCCCGCGAGGATCATCGCCGCCCGCATGACGAGCGCGCCCAGCACGCCCCAATAGAGGACGCGGTGTTGATGGCGCAACTCCACCCGGAAGGCGGCGAAGAGCAGGACGAAGACGAAGAGGTTGTCCACGCTGAGGCTCTTCTCCAGCACCCAGGCCGTGAAGAACTCCAGGCCCGCCTTGGAGCCCTCCGCCTTGAAGATCACCGCGTTGAACGCCAGGGCGAGCAGGATCCAGGCGATGCTCCAGGCCGCGGCCTCCTTCACCGAAGGCGCGTGGGCCTTGCGGTTGAAGACGCCCAAATCCAGGGCAAGCATGGCGAGGATGAGGAGATGGAAGCCGAGCCAGGCCCACCACGGGGCGGCCTGGGAAAGGGCATGGATCAAGGAACCTCCACCATCCCTCCAGTTTACCGGGGGGTGGCAAGATGGTCCCGTGTCCCTTCCCCGGATCTTCCTCGCCCATGCTCCCCTGGCCACCGCCGGGGCCGTGATTCCCCTCGGCCCGGACGAGGCTCGCCACCTGAAAGCGCTTCGCCTCCACCCCGGGGACGCCCTGGAATTGGTGCTGGCCTCCGGTGCCTGGAAGGCCGAGGTGGCCCAGATGGAGCGGGAGCGGGCCCTCGTGCGGCTCGTGGGCACGATCCAGGAAGATCGCGAACCGCTGACTCCCATCCACGCCTGCATCCCCCTCACGGCCCAGCTCAGTCTTGTGGACGAGATGCTGCCCCCCCTGGTGGAACTGGGCGCGACCCTCATCCAGCCCATCGTCTACGCCCGCAGTGAGAACGACGCGAAGAAGGGTGTCGCCAAGCGGGACCGCTGGCTGCGCCTCATCCAGTCCGCCGCCGAGCAAAGCCACCGGAGCCTCCTTCCCGAATTACGCGATCCGCTTCCCTTCGAGGCCCTGCTGCGTTGGGACGCCGCGCACAAGTGGGTGGCCTACGAAGTGCCGACGGGCACTGCCAATCCGATCCTCGGCGAAGGATCCCTCGCCTTCACCACTGGGCCCGAAGGTGGGATCACGGATGCGGAGTTTGCCGCCCTGGCAAAAGCCGGATGGCTTCCCGTCTCCCTCGGCAAGAGCATCCTCCGCGCCGTCACCGCGCCTGTGGCCCTGCTCGGCGCGGCCCGCTTCCAGCGGCCCTAGGGGAGAAAGCGCTCGCGCAGATCCTTCGGCACGATCGGGCACGAGGAGGTCGGCTTCCGGAACAAGCGATGACGGACCTTGGCGAGGGCGTCGTAGCCGAAGTCCCGGAGCGGATGGGGGATGATCCAGAGCAATGCGCCGAGCACCTTCCAGGGGATGCCGAGGCGTTTCAACAGCGATACCACCGCCGCGGACTTCACCCGAAGGCGGCCTTCCGGTTCCCGCACCACAAGGCTGTCCGGCAGGGCGGCGCGGGTCGCATCGTCCATGAGGTCCCGGATCGTCTCGCCCTGCAGCGGCGCGAAGGCGAAGACGCCCTTCCTGTCCCGTTTCAGGGTGAACAGCACGGCCCGGTGGCAGAGACCACAGTCCCCATCGTAGAAGAGGATGGGCCTCACACGCCCTTCCCGGCGAGGATCCAGGCACCCACGGCGATGAAGAGCAAGCCCGCTCCCCACTTGATCGCGACAGGGGGAAGCACCTTGAAGAGCCCCGCGCCGACCGTCACGCCGATGGCCGTGGCGCATACGAGCGCGAGGCTCGCGGCGACGAAGACCGTCCAGATCGCGCCCGTCTTCGCGCTCGCTGTCATCGCCGCGAGCGAGGTCTTGTCGCCCACCTCCGCGAGGAAGACCGCCACGAAGGTGCCCCAAAAGAGCTGCTTGTCCATAGAGTCCTCCCACCTTCCAAGTTTAGACTGGAGGATCAGGAGCCCATGCCCACCACGCCCTTCGATTTGCCTTTTTCCATTGTGGACTCGGCCGAGTCCCTGGAGGCGGCGCTTCCGGTGTGGTTCGGATCCGATCTATTGGCGGTGGACATCGAATGCAGCCTCACGGGCATTCACCACTGCACCCTGGCTCTGCTGCAGGTCGCCGATCACGAACAGGCTTGGATCGTGGACCCCATCGCCCTGGGCGAGTTGGCCAAGCCCGCGTTGGTGGCCTTGGCCAAGGTGCCGTGGATCTGCCACGACTTCTCCAACGACGGCATCGTCATGAAGCGGCTCTACGATCTGGTCCCCGGCTCGGTGCTGGACACGATGCTCCTCGCGCGGGCCCTCGGCTATCCCCAGCCCGGGCTCAAGACCATGGCGCGTCTCAAGCTCGGCATCGAAATTCCCAAGGAAGAACAGGACTCCAATTGGATGCTCCGCCCCCTCCGCGAAAGCCAGTTGGAATACGCCGCCCGGGACGCCGCGCTCCTGCTGCCCTTGCTTCGACGACTTGGAGAGGAAGCGGAGGCGAAGCGGGAAGATCCCGCCACCGCCGCACGGCTCGCCGCTCTTCCGTCGGAGATGCGCGCCCTATTCCGGCGCATCCGTTCCTACCGCAAACCGGATCAGGACCCCGTGGTGGCGAAGGCAAGGGGTCTCAGCGAAGAGGCCGAAACCCGCGCCCGCAAACTGACCGAACTGAGGGCCGCCTGGGGCAATGAAGGCGACATCGGCGCGATCATGGAGATGGGCAATCGCTGGATCCTCGCGCGGGTGGAGCACCCGCCCCGCACCAAGGAGGCCCTGGAGCGGAGCATCCCGAATCCGCGCTTCCGAAGGAAGCGGGCCGACGCGCTCTGGGCCGTGTTCCAAGAGGGGGCAAGCGAAGCCCCCGAATCCGACGAGGACCTGCTCTTCACCAGCTAGGCTGGCTTCACTGAGCAGTGACTGGCACCAGCCTCACCAACAATTGATACCCCTGGGTTTCCAGTTCCCGGGCCTTGGCCTGGGCTTCCTCCATGGACTCAAAGCGCCACGGCAGCTCCGACCGTTCTCCGGTCTCCACATGCAGGCTTTGAAGGGCATAGACCAGGGTCATGGCAGGCCTCGGGGTCAATTCCCCCATCGGCAGGCATCTCGCTGGCTTCAATCTGGACGCAAAAATTCACAATTCTTAACAATGGATTCTCAGTGGCTTCCACCTTAATGGGTGGACTCTTGGGGAGGGCACCGCGTGTTATCCCATCTAATCAGGCGGATTGCTCCGTCCGCCATATTCCTCCTTCTCTGTGCCTGTGGCGGAGGAGCATCTTCAACCAACTCTGGATCATCGGCTCCTACGGCCCCGCGGTACAGCACTCCGCTTCCTTATCCGGCCGAGACATCGGAGATGGTCGGGTGCCCCAAGGTGGACGAGGCATGGCGCGACTGGCTGGTGGCCAACCATCACCGCATCGGCACCCTTGACCTAACCGCCACCGATGACACCGATTTGGCCTTCCTCCAAACCGCCATTGGGAATCGTCGCATCGTGATGCTCGGCGAGAGCAGTCATCTGGTGAATGAATTCGACCAGGCCAAGGCCCGCGTCATCCGCTACCTTCATGAACGCATGGGTTTTGATGTGCTGGTCTTCGAGTCCAGTCTCTACAGTTGTTTCCGGGTCAACGAGGAGATGGCGAACCTGACGCCCAGGGATGCCATGCACGATTCCGTCTATCACATCTGGGGATGCCAGCCCACCGAAGACCTTTTTGGTTACCTGAAGGGAACAAAATCCACTGCCCACCCCATGATCCTGGGAGGTGTGGACCCCCAGGAAAGCTCGATCACGGGAAATCCGCTCCAAGACAGCTCCCAACAGCTACAAGCCCTTATCGCACCGCTGGATCCGACCTATGCCACATCCGTCGCATCCAACGAGCAGGCGTTCCTCCAGCAAGCCAACACCTACAACTCCGACTGGGTTTTCGCGAATCGGGATGTCTTGACCCAGGAATACACTCAGCTCCTGGCTTGGCTTGACACCCACATGGATGTACTCGTGGCGGCCAACCCCAGCCGCCCTCTGTGGCCCAAGCTCGCTCGTCAATTCATCTGGAGCCGCCTCCAACTCATCGCCGAAATGTGCACGGACTTGAATCCGAGTTACCTCATCCGTGACCGTGCCATGGCCGCCAACCTTGATTTCCTGCTCCAGGCCTATCCCGACAAGAAGTTCATCGTGTGGGCCCACAACTATCACATCGAGAAGGACCGGGAGGGAGTCCAGTCGGAGGATCTCCCGGGCATGGTCAACATGGGGGAGATCATTCATCAAGAACATCCGGATGATGCCTATGTCATAGGGCTCTACATGCTTCGGGGGACCACCCAATACCTCGATGGAACGGAAGTGAAGATCCATCTTCCCCTCCCGGATTCGCTGGAGGCTCTCCTGTACACGGCGCGTCGAAACCAGGGCTTCGTGGATCTGCTCTCGGCACCCACGGAAGGTGGAACTCAGTGGTTGGACCAGAGTGTCCCAACCTGGGAGTGGGGTGTCACTCCGGAGCACCAGATCCTACGGCAGCAGTACGACGGCATCCTATGGGTGGATACGGTCCACCCACCGATCTATCAGTGAACCTGCCTACTTCAGATAGGGCGCAAGGTACTTCCCCGTGATGCTGGCCTTGTGCCTCGCCACCTGCTCGGGCGTGCCGGTGACGAGGACCTGTCCGCCTTCGGCGCCGCCTTCGGGTCCCATGTCGAGGATCCAATCGGCGGTCTTGATGACATCCAGGTTGTGCTCGATGACGACGACGGTGTTGCCGGTGTCGGCGAGGCGGTTGATGACCTCCAGAAGCTTCTGGATGTCCTTGAGGTGCAGCCCCGTCGTCGGCTCATCCAGGATGTAGAGCGTCCGGCCTGTGGCGCGCTTGCTCAGTTCCTTGCCGAGCTTCACCCGCTGGGCCTCGCCGCCGGAGAGCGTCGTCGCGCTCTGGCCCAGGCGGATGTAGCCCAGGCCCACATCCAGCAAGGTCTGGAGCTTGTTGGCGAGCACTGGGATCGGCGAGAAGAGGCCCGCCGCCTCCTCCACGGTCATGGCGAGCACATCGGAGATGCTCTTGCCCTTGTAGTGGATCTCCAGGGTTTCACGGTTGTAGCGCTTGCCCTTGCACTGCTCGCAGGTGACATAGACATCGGGCAGGAAGTGCATCTCGATCTTGAGGACGCCATCGCCTTCGCACTTCTCGCAGCGCCCGCCCTTCACATTGAAACTGAAGCGACCCGGCGTGTATCCGCGCGCTTTGCTTTCGGGGAGCATGGCGAAGAGTTCCCGCAACGGCGTGAAGAGCCCGGTGTAGGTGGCGGGGTTGGATCGCGGCGTCCGCCCGATGGGCGCCTGGTCAATGTCAATGACCTTGTCCATGAGCTCCAGGCCGACGACCTTCTTGTGCTTGCCCACCACATGGACGCCCTGATGGAGCTGGTTCGCGAGGGCCTTGTAGAGGATCTCGTTCACAAGCGTGCTCTTGCCCGATCCAGAAACCCCCGTCACGCAGGTGAAGAGGCCGATGGGAAAGGCCGCGTCCACAGTCTTGAGGTTGTTCTCCGTGGCACCGAGCACCTTCACCTCGCCGCGCGCGGCCTTGCGCCGCTTGCTCGGAACGGGGATGCCATCGCGACCCGATAGGAAGGCACCGGTCACGCTGGCGGGATCCTTCCCCACCTGCTCCGGCGTGCCCTCGGCAACGATGCGACCCCCGTGCTCCCCCGCGCCCGGGCCCATGTCAATGACATGGTCTGCGGCCTCGATGGTTTCCAGATCGTGCTCGACGACAAGCACGGTGTTGCCCAGGTCGCGCATCTCGGAGAGGGTCTTGAGCAGTTTCTGATTGTCCCGCTGGTGGAGCCCGATGCTCGGCTCATCCAGTACATAGAGCACGCCCTGGAGCTTGCTGCCGATCTGGGTCGCGAGGCGGATGCGCTGGCCTTCGCCGCCGGAAAGCGTCGCGGCGGAGCGGTCAAGGGTGAGGTAGCCCAGGCCCACATCGTCCAGGAAGCCCAGCCGCTCCCGGATCTCCTTGAGCACCTTGTCCGCCACGACCGCGTCCTTGCCTTCAAGGCCGAGGCGGTCGAACCACACCCGGCCCTCCCGCACGCTGAGGGCCGTCACCTCGGCGATGTTGCGGCCCGACACCGTGACGGCGAGGACTTCAGGCTTGAGGCGCTGGCCCCGGCAGGCCTCGCAGGGGATGACGCGCATGGCCTGTTCCAGCTCTTCCCGGGTGTCCTCGTTCGTCGTCTCCTCATAGCGTCGTTGAAGCCCGCCGAGGATGCCTTCGAACTGGTGCATGAAGTCGTAGCGGCTCTTCTTGCCCTCGTAGTGGAAGCGCATCTCCTTCTCGGTGCCGTGGAGCAGGAGGCGTCGTATGTCCGCGCCGAGCTTCTTCCAGGGCGTGTCCAGGCTGAACTTCGCCTTGCGGGCGAGCTGCTCCAGGAACTGGCTTCGCCAGCCGTCCTCGCTGAAGGAGCGCCAGCCCGGGGCCTGGATCGCGCCCTCGTTGATGGAAAGGGCGGGGTTCGGGATGACCAGCTCTTCCGCGAACTGACGCTTGAAGCCGAGCCCATCGCAGGCGGCGCAAGCGCCGTGGGGCGAGTTGAAGGAGAAGCTGCGGGGCTCCAGTTCCGCAAGACCCTGGCCGAAGCGCTCGCACTTCTCGTTGCTGCAGGCGAGGCGCGAGGAGAGCAGCTGTTCCGTGCCATCGAAGTCCACGAGGACGGAACCCTCCGCCAAGTTGCAGGCGATCTCCAGGCTGTCCGCGAGCCGCGTGCTTAGACCTTCGGCCACCTTGAGGCGGTCAATGACCACCTCGATGCTGTGCTTTTTCTGCTTGTCCAGATCCGGCAAGCCTTCGGTGAGGTCGAGCATGGCACCGTTCACCCGGGCGCGAATGTAGCCCTTCTTCACGAGGTCCTGGAGCATGCGTTTGTATTCGCCTTTGCGGCCCCGCACCACGGGCGCGAGAATCTGGAGCTTCGTGCCGTCGGGCCGCGCGAGGATCTGATCCGCCATTTCCTGGATGGTCTGGCTTGCGATGGGACGATGGCACGCCGCGCAGTGGGGTTTGCCGGTCCGGGCATAGAGCAGGCGGAGGTAGTCGTAGATCTCCGTCACCGTGGCCACGGTGGAGCGGGGGTTGCGGCTCGTCGTCTTCTGCTCGATGGAGATGGCGGGAGAGAGGCCCTCGATGGAATCCACATCGGGCTTTTCCATCTGATCGAGGAACTGGCGCGCGTAGGCCGAAAGGGATTCCACATAACGCCGTTGGCCCTCGGCGTAGAGGGTGTCGAAGGCGAGGCTGGACTTGCCGCTGCCCGAAAGCCCGGTGATGACCACGAGCTTGTTCCGCGGGATCACCAGGTCCACATTCTTCAGGTTGTGCTCGCGCGCGCCTTTGATCGTGATCGCTTCCATGCGGGCCTCGCGGAGTCAGGGACAGCCAGTTTACGCCAAAAGTTCGCCTGTGTTCCGCTCCAAGCCCTCCCGGTGGCCCGAGGCCCGGAGCCCGGAGCCCGGGGCCCGATAACCCCTAGACTGGTGCGATGGACTTCCGCCCGCTGGCCTGGCTCCGCAGCCTGCACGCCAAGCTCTTCATCGTGACGGCGCTCGTGACGAGCGCCCTCACCATTGCCGTGGCCTATTCCATCGTCCGCAACAGCCGCCGGGAGTTCCAGGAATACACCCGCCGCCTCGTGGTGGAGGCCGCCCAGACGGTGGAGACGGATGTGGTGCAACGGGACCCGCAGTTCAAGGACCCGCGCAAGCTGGAGGAGCTGCTCCAAAGCATCGCGGGCGAGGACCGGGCCATCTTCCAGATTGATGTGTTCAAGCGCGTCGAGGGTGGCAAGGTGGAGCTGGTGCGCTCCAGCGGCGATGAGGACCAAGTGGATTGGAACGCCACGGACCTCGGCCCCTACTTGGATATCCAGTCGCCTCAGAATTCCCTCGTGGAACTTGAGGGCGGCGGCCAGGCCTGGAAGTGCTACCTCCCCATCGCGAACCCTCGCCCCCATCGCCCCAGCATCGGCCTGGTCCGCGCCTACTGCGATTTGGAACGCTGGGAGGATGTGTGGCAGGCCAACCTCCACAAGACCTACCGCACCCTTCCACCCGTGCTCGCGGGCGAGTTCATTCTCCTGTGGGTGATCCTGCGCTGGCTCATCAGCGATCCCCTCTCAGGACTCGTGAAGGCCATGGAGCGCCTGGAGCAGGGTGAGACGGACGCGCGGGCCCAGGTGCAACGGCGGGATGAACTGGGCTACCTCGCCACGCGCTTCAACGCCATGGCCCAGCGGCTCCAGCGGGCCACCAAGGAGCGGGAAGACCTCATCCAGGAAATCCAGGCCTTCAACGCCGGACTCCAGGACCGCATTGACTCCGCCCTCGGCGAGGTTCAGGACAAGAATCGCGAGCTCGGTCAGATGGTGGAGCGGGTGAGCTTGTTGCGTGAAGAGTTGAGCCAGCAGGAGCGCCTCGCGGTGGCGGGTCAGCTCAGCGCCACCTTCGCCCACGAGGTCGGCACTCCCCTCAACCTGGTGAACGGCCATCTGCAGATCCTCCAGACCCAAGGCGGCCTGCCCGAGAAGACGACGGAGCGCCTCGGCCTCATCCAGTCCCAGATCCAGCGGGTGAGCGACATCGTGCGCCGCCTGCTGGACATGACCCGGCGACCCCAGCTCTCTAAAGGCGAACTGCACCTGGAGGCCTTTCTCCAGGACATGCAGGCGCTCTGGGCCCCCACCCTCGTCACCCACGGCGTTCAGATCCACCGCCTCGTTCCGCCAGACTGCGTGCTGGACGCCGACCGCAAGCAGATGGAGCAGCTCTTTCTCAACCTCGTGAACAACGCCATGGACGCCATGCCGGAAGGGGGCGAGATCACCCTATCTGCCGCGCGGCTCCTGGGCCCCGAAGGCCTGTGGGAAATCCGCGTCCAGGATTCCGGCCAAGGCATCCCCCCCGAAGCCCTGCCCCAGGTCTTCAAGCCCATGTTCACCACCAAGCCCGAAGGCAAGGGCACGGGCCTCGGTCTCCCCATCTGCCGCGAAATCGTCCGCGGCCACGGCGGCGACATCCGCATCGAAAGCGAAGCCGGCAAAGGCACGGCTGTGGTGTTCACGCTGCCGGAGGCGAAGATGGTGGCAGTCTAAATATCCACGACCTCCACCACCCCCAGCTCTTCGCCCAGGAAACGGCTTCCCACTTCCTGCAGCCGGCTGCTGGGGTCGGTGAGGAGGACTTTCATCTCACCGCGTGAGCCTTCGCGTTTGGCGTTGCGTTCGGTGAGCAGCTTCTCCACGGCGAGGGCGGCGGCTTCGCCGCTGTCAATCCAGGCCATGCCGGGGTGGGCTTTTTCGAGGCTCGCCTTCAGCACGGGGTAATGGGTGCAGCCGAGGACCAGGGTCTTCACGGCCGGTGGCAGGTCCGCCACATAGCGTCGGATCGTCTCGACGGTGATCGGGTCGTCGAACCAGCCCTCTTCCGCCAACGGCACAAGCAGGGGACACGCGAGGGTGTGCACTTCCGCGCCCGGGTTGCGCTGACGGATGGCCTTTTCGTAGGCGCCGCTTTGGAGCGTCGCGTTGGTGCAGAGGACGCCCACGGGCCCTGGGACGAGAGCGGCGAGCGCCGCCCCGGGCTCAATGACGCCGATCACGGGCGCCGGGCTTTCCCGCTTCAAGGCCTCCAGGCCATGGGCGCTCGCCGTGTTGCACGCGATGACGAGCAGCTTGGGATCAAAGCGCTGGAGGAGCGCGCCCGCTTGAAGCGTGTAGCGTTCAATCGTGCCGTGGCTCTTGGTGCCGTAGGGCAGGCGCGCCGTGTCGCCCAGGTAGACGATGGATTCCGAGGGCAGGCGCTTGCGGAGCGCGTGAACGACCGTGAGGCCGCCCACGCCCGAATCGAAGACGCCGATGGGACGGGAATCGGTCATGACCGGCTCCGGGCTACCGGCTTCCAACTACCGGAGTGGCACGGCCAGTTTTTTTCCGGTAGCCGGAAGCCAGAGGCCGGAAGCCCACGGAGCACGCTCACACGCGCTCCGCGAGGATGGCGATCCAGGCGCCTTCGCGTTTCACTTTGAGCAGATGCAGGCCCGCCAGGGTGAGGCTGAGGAAGGCTTCGTCCTCCCGCTCCGCGAGGATGCCGCTTGCGATGAGGCGACCGCCCTTCGCGAGGCGTTCCACCATCGCGGGCAGCAACTCCTGAATCGTCTCCAGGAGGATGTTGGCGAGCATCAGGTTCCAAGGCCCCGTGGCGCGGGGATCTTCGAGATCGCCCACAAAGGATCTGAAGGGCGACAGGCCCCGGAGGGTTCCCGCGTTCATCGCGATCAACTCTTCCATCGCCGGGCCACAATCGGGGTCCAAGTCGAAGGCGACGAGGTCCCGCGCGCCCAGGTGGAAGGCCGTGAGGGCGAGGATGCCTGTGCCCGCGCCCACATCGAGGCCGGGGCCTTTCAGTTCGCCGCGGGACGCCAATCCCTCCAGCAGCTCCATGCACAACCGCGTCGTCTCGTGGCCACCGGTGCCGAAGGCGAGGCCGGGATTCACGACGACGGGCATGCGGCCAGGCGAAACGGGATCGCGGTCCCAAAGCGGAACGATCAAGAACCCACGCCCCACTTCGATGCGGCCGAAACCCTCCCGGCTCTTCGAAAGCCAATCCTCATCCGCGAAGGGCTCTGCCGCATCCAAGGCCACGCCGGGAAAGGCCCGGAGGTCGCTTGGGTCCGGCGCGGGCGTATCCGGCGGGAAGTAGGCGTAGAAGGCGTGGGGCGGATCGGCATCGCGGTAAAAGGCGGACGCGCCCTGCTCGGACAGCCAATCGCCGAGACGCTCTTCGAGCGTGTCGGGAACCGTGAGCCGCCAGCGGAGGTGCGTCGCCATGCGCCTAGGCTAACGCGCTATTCGGCCGCTTCCTCATCCTGGATATCCAGGCGCTTCATTTTTTCCAGGAAGGTGGTGCGCTTGAGGCCCAGCAGTTCCGCAGCCCGCTTCTTGTTGCCCCGGGTGACGGCAAGGCTTTGGAGCATGAGCTTCTTTTCGAGATCGGTGACGACCTGATTGAGATCCAGACCATCGGGACCGAGGTCGAAAGGCGATTCCTCGGGCGGCGGAGGGAGGAAGGGCAGGACGCTCGCCGCTGGGGTCGTCGTGGAAGGCGCCACCGGCAGATCCACCGGCACGCCATCTTCCAAAAGAAAGGCGAAGTCCTCCCGCATGAGGACGGGGCGCTTGGCGCTGAGGACGATGGCGCGCTCGATGGCGTTCTCCAACTGGCGCACATTGCCGGGCCAGGGCAGAGCCATGAGGAGCGGGTCCACGCTCGGATGCAGGGCCTTCGGATAGAGGCCGTGTTCCCTCGCTTTGCGCGTCATGAAATGTTGGGCGAGGAAGGGGATTTCTTCGCGCCGGGCGCGCATGGGCGGCAGGGTGATGGGCACCACTTCGAGGCGGTAAAAGAGATCTTGGCGGAAGCGGCCTTCGGCGACGAGGGCTTTCAGATCCGCGTTGGTGGCGGCGACGACGCGCACTTCCACCTTCACCGGCCCGCCCCCACCGAGGGGCTGCACTTCCCGCTCCTGGAGGACGCGGAGCAAGCGCACCTGGGCCGACAGCGGCATGGTGGCCACTTCATCCAAGAAGATCGTTCCTCCGTGGGCCTCGCGGAACTTGCCGGCCGTGTCCTTCCGCGCGTCCGTGAAGGCGCCCTTCGTATAGCCGAAGAGCTCGCTCTCCAGCAGGTTCTCGGGGATGGCGCCGCAGTGGACGGGCACGAAGGGGCCGTCTTCCTCGGCGCTGAGGCGGTGGATGGCTCGCGCGACCACTTCCTTGCCCGTGCCGCTTTCACCGAGGAGCAGCACCGTCGCCCGCGTCGCCGCCGCGGCCCGGGCCCGCTGCATCACCTCCTGCATGGCCGCACCCATGGCGACGAGGCCGTAGTGAAGCGCCTGGCTCGCCGTGAGCTGGGTCGTGTGACCCGAGCGAGGACGCAGCCCCGGAAGGGGCGGATCCATCGTGAGCAGGCCCCAGCGCACGCTGCCCAGGTCGCTCCAGGCGGCGAGGCTCTTGGCGGAAAGGGATCCTTCCTTGCGGACGAGGAGGATGGGCAGCGCGCCGACTTCGGGCGCGAGGCGGGCCAGTTCCGGCGCGGGCCACTCGGCGTTGGCGCTGATGACCCAGAGATCCGTCTCCTTGGGCGGCAGGCTCGGCGAGGTGCCGCGGTCCACGGTCACATCCCATTGGGAGCCCCACGCGGAATCGCAGCCCTCGGTGGGCGCGCCCAGGGTGGACCAGTGCAGTCGGGGGAGGGATCGCATCGGAAGGGGTTTCGGTCATCCTGCCACGAGTGGCGGAAAGCCGCTAGGATCGCCTCCGTCAGGAGGCTCGGAATGGCGCTCATGGAATCCGGCATGGTCCCCCTCGGCACGCCCTGTCCGGACTTTCAGCTTCCCGGTGTGGATGGCCGCGCCTGGGCCCGCGATGACTTCAAGGCCGAGCTGCTGCTCGTCGTCGTCATGTGCAACCACTGCCCCTATGTGCAGGCGGTGGATGACCGCATCAACCTCCTGGCGCGGGCCTGCGAAGGCCGCTGCGAAGTGGTGGCCCTGAACCCCAACGACGCCGAGGCCTATCCGGAAGACAGCTTCGACGCGATGAAGACCCGGGCCGCGCTGAAGAGCTACGCCTTCCCCTACCTGTGGGATGAGGACCAGTCCGTGGCCCGGGCCTTGGGAGCCATCTGCACGCCGGACTTCTTCCTCTATGACCGGGAGCGGAAGCTCCGCTACCGGGGTCGCCTGGATGACCACTGGAAGGACCCCGAAGGCGTCCGCAAGCGCGACCTGAGAGAAGCCATCGAGGCCCTGCTGGAAGGAAGGGAGCCCGACCCGCTCCAGCGGCCCTCCATGGGCTGCTCCATCAAGTGGAAGTGAATCTTCACATCTCTTGATGGAACCCTTCGCCGGGCCGGGGGCACACTGGTAGGACTGCCTCTGGTGATCCATGTTCCTACCCCCCGCGATCCAAGCCCCCGCCGCGAAACCCACCTCGCCCAAACCCGATCTGCCGCCGGGCTTCAAGGACTCCTACCGCTTCGTCGTGCGCCCCTGGGGCCGGGTGGACCTGGGGAGCGTCGGCCCGCGCGAGAAGGTCACGCGCACCTGGGAGATGGAAAACCTGAGCGACAAGCCCATCGCCTTCCAGGTGACGGATCTTTCCCCCGGCGTCATCGTCGAGGGGACTCCCTTCCAAGAGCCCATCCCCGCCCACGGCAAACGGGCCTTCACGATCCAAGTGGATGCCACGGACTGGGAGGGCTACCAGCGCCGGGCGATCCGCCTCGTCTCGGACGATGCGAGCCAGCCCACCTACAAGGTGCTCTTCGACATGACCGTGCGCCCGGATCTCACCGTGGATGGCGTGACGAAGAAGCTGGGCGGCGTGGCTCCCTACGAGTCGCCCCAGGCCATCTTCACCTTCACGCGCGAAACCGGGGACCCGCTCGAATTGAAGGTCACGTCCAAACTCCCGCCCTATGTGGAGTCGGAGATCGTGCCCAAGGGCGCGCGGGGCGAACTCCGCCTGACACTTCGCGCCTCCAAGGTGCCCACGGGCCAACTCGCCGGCCTCGAAGTGGTGAAGGTGACCACCAACGCGCCGCGCCAACCCACCTTCGACCTCTACCTGGATTGGTCCATCCAGCTTCCCGTGATGCCGAGCCCCAGCCGCCTCGTCTTCGACGATCCCAAAGTGACAGCGCTCAAACTCACTCTGAAGGGCGACCAGGCCTTCGAAGTGAAGACGGCCGATCTCCAGGCCGGCGGCTACCGGCTCGACCCGCTCCCCAAGGGCAAGGCCAAGGCGCACACCCTGACGCTCCACCGGATAAAGAAGGACGCCACGAACGGCCTGCTCGTCCTCACCCTTTCGGGTGTCGAGGACCCGCTCAAGATCCCCGTGATCTGGGCGGATCCGTCGCGGAAGTAATCAGATCTTCCCGGCGTTCTCCCGCAGGTCCAGGGTGAGCTTGATGACCTTGTCGCCGCGCACCACATCGAAGGTGGCTTTGTCCCGGGGTTCCGCCTTCTCCATGTAGGCCGCCAACTCTCCATAATTCCCGACCTGGTGACCATCCACGGCGATGATGACATCGCCGATGGCTTGGATATGGTCGGGCTTGTCCATGACAACGCCCTGAAGGCCCGCGCGGGCCGCCGGAGATCCCGGCTCCACGACCCCCACCACCGCGCCCCGGAAGATGCCCAGTTTCTCGGCCTGGGGATCGGTGAGGGTCGAGAATCCCATGCGCGGCCGGAAGACCTGCCCTCGCTTGATGAGCAGGGGCACCACGCGGTTGAGGGTGTCAATGGGGATGGAGAAGCCGATCCCCACCGACGCGCCCGTGGCGGGCGGGATGTAGGCGTTCATGCCGATGACGCGCCCCGCGCTGTCCAACAGGGGGCCGCCGCTGTTGCCGGGATTGATGGCCGCGTCCGTCTGGATGACGCCAGTGAGCTCGGTGTTGAACTCCGTCGCGAGGGTCCGGTTGAGCGCCGAAACGACCCCAGTGCTGAGGGTGTGATCCAACCCCCAGGGATTGCCGATGGCGATGACGCTTTGGCCCACCTCCAGATCCTTGCTGGTGCCGATGGGAAGCGGTTTTAAGTCCTCCAATGGCGCGAAGACCTGAAGCACGGCGGTGTCGTAGGCCACGCTCTTTCCAATGACCCGCGCCTGGTAGGTTTTCCCCCCCACCAAGGTGACCCGCACCTCCGCCACATCGCTGACAAGTCCGTTCTGCTCGAGTTGGACCACATGGTAGTTCGTCACCACATGGCCCTTGTCATCCCAGACCCAGCCCGTGCCCGTGCCCGTGGGCACCCGCGTCACATCGCCCGTGTTGAGGTTCACCTGATCGGCCAAGGCCGAGATGTACACGATCGAAGGCCGCGCCTCCTTGAAGCGCTTGATGGTGTTCACTTCCTCCGGCAGCAGCTTGCCCTTGGGCGCGGGGACGCGGGGCTTTGCGCCCTTCCGGTAGAGGGCGATGATGGCGTCCTCCTGGGCCTGGAGGTCGGGCTGCTTCGGGAGGGGCGCGGGGGAAGGCGGCTCCTGGGCGGGCAGGGCCAGGGTCACGAGCAGCGCGGCGAGCATCGGGTGGCGGGCCATCGGAAACCTCAAGTTCCAGTGTGGCGGGTGATGCGCCCGCGCGCGAGAAGGGCTAGCTTTAGGGGACGCCTCCGTGCCCTCCCTTGAACGGTCCCCTCCCATGACCGCCCTCCGCTCCCTAAGGACCGCCCCATTCCGGACCGCGCTCCTGGTCCTTGGAATCACCGCGGCCTTGGCGGCCTGGTGGGCGTTCCGGCCCCTCGAACCCACCCGCGTGGTACTCACGGTGGTGGACGGTGCCACGGATGGGTTGGAGCCGGCCCAGGTCCGGGCCCTGCGGGACTGGGTGCAGTGGCAGTTGGAGGCAGGCGGATGCACGGTGCTCCTCCCCGGATCCACCCAACCTCCTACGGGCCTTCCACCCCAGACGGAATTCCTCGAATTGAGGCCCGCCCGCAACGGCGACCAGCTCGCGCTCGGGTGGCGCCGCATTCAGGCCTCGGCCCTCGCCAAGAACGGCTCCGCGCCCTGGGCGGTGGTGGAGGGTTCGGCCCAGGCCCCTTCCGAGGCCCTGCGTTCGTTAATGAAGAGCCTGCCCTTGCCCGAGGGCCCACGGCTGTCCAACCGCCTCCTCACCCGCGACGCCGCGACTTTTTGGAAGCTGGTGGACGCGGTGGCCTGGAACCGGGACTCCAGCCGCCTTGACGACGGGTACCGTCTCGCGGAAGAGGCCACCCGTGCCGAGCCGGACTGCGCCATGGCCTGGATGGTGCTCGGCGACCTCCATTACCGCCGCATGCTCCTCGCTCCCCAAACCGATCCCATGGGGCAGATCCCCGCCGAACATCATTTCCGGCGAGCGTTGGGGCTTGCGCCCTCCTTCCCCCAAGCCATCTTCCTGCTCTCCGAACTTCAAGTGGATTCCGGCGATCATGGGGAAGCGCTCGGTGGACTGGCCCGGGGATTGAAGGCGCATCCCCGCTCCCTCGCGCTCCATTCCGCGCTGGTCTATGCCGCGCGCACCGCCGGGCTCATGGATCTGACCCGTATCACGCTGAAGGAGGTGGAGGTGCTGGCTCCCCCCGGGCTCCAGCCCACCGCCGCCGAGAACGGCTGGCTCTACCTCGGTGATCGAGCCCGCTTCGAAGCCAGTCTCCAGACCGCTCCCGGCGAGCCCCGCAGCACCGTCGCCGCCTTCTACCAAGGCTACCTCGCTCTGGCCGATGGCCATCGGGACACGGCCGCCGCCTGGTTCCACCGCAGTCGGACGAGCATGGCCAGCTACACCCAGTTCGCGGATCTGGCGGAAGTCTTTGAGGCCATCGCCTCCAATCAACCAGACGCCGCCCGGGCCAGCCTCGCGCGCCTTTCCGCGAGTCGGGTGGGTCTTCGCGTTCCCGATGGGGAGTTCACCTTCAAGTTGGCGGAAGCCCACGCCCTCCTGAACGAGCCCAGTGACGCGCTGGACATGGCCGAGAAGGCCTTCTCCCAGGGCTTTGGCTGCACCGCGTGGTACGAGAAGAGCCCCTTCCTCGGGTCCATCCGGGAGACACCCCGGTGGCGGGCGCTCATCTCCCATTTGGCCGGGCGCCAGCGCTTGCTGGAGCGGACCTTCCCCCCTTCGGCCTTTGCATGAGGAATAAAGTCCTGATCCCGACCTTGGCACTCCTCGCCGTGGCGGCGGGCTTCTTCGCGTGGCGGCGCGCGCGGTCGTCCCAACTCCAGGCGCGGGTGCTGCTCCTGGATTGCGAATTCAGCCCCAACCTATCTTCGGCGGAAGCCCAAGTCCTGAACCTCCTCCTCGCGGACGAACTGGAGATCCGGGGGGATCTCGCGGTGACCCAGCTCCCCTCCCTGCCTCAACCCTTCCAGCCGGAGGGGGCCCTGATCCTGGTCCGTCCCCGGGCCTCCCAGGAAGGGATGGATCTTCGCCTGGATCTCGCCTGGGCGAAGATGGGGCCGGGGCAGGATGGGGCCTGGCACCAGACGGCGGTGCCGGTCCAGGCTCCGGCTTCCGCCATCACCGCGTCCCTGGACGCCCTTCCGGTGACGATGAACCCGGTCCACGCGGAACTGCTTCCCGACAATCCGGGCGTGTTCTGGACCTTGGTGAAAGCCGAAAGCGCGGCCTTCACCAATGTGGATTTGGAGGGTGCCTTCGCCCAGGCCCAAATCGCGGCCCAGCAGGAACCCGGCAGCGCGGCGCTCCAGGCGGCCCTCGCCCAACTCGACACGGTGCGCATGCTCCAGGACCCGCACCTGTTGGATGGCCATGCGGACGAGGCGCTCCAGGCCGCGAACCGGGCCCTCGCCCTCGAACCCGGCTACCCCCGCGCCCTCCGCTATGCGAGCCGACTCCTTTCCGACGAGGGCCGCCAGGACGAAGCCTTGGTCCAGGTGCGCGAAGGCCTCCGGCTGCACCCCCACTCGCTCACGCTCCTCTTCGCCGTGGACTACGCCGCTCGCACCGCGGGCCTGCTGGACATCGCCCTCGCCGCCCGGAAGCGGATGGAATCCCTTTGGGCGGGCTCGCCCGTGCCCCCGCCCACCGGCTTCACCTACCTGTACGCCGGACAACAGGAGGCCTTTGAAGCGAGCTTCAACCGCCTTCCAGGGGCGACTCCCAACGGCTTTACCGCCTTCAATCGCGGCTACGCGGCCCTCTTGCGGGGAGATCCTTCCAAGGCCGCGACGGCCTTCCAGATCACCGCTCAGGATCTGACGACGGAAACCCAGTTCCGCGCTCTCGCCCGAGTCTTCAGTTTCCAGATCGCGGGTCAGTCTGCGGATGCGAAGCTCGCACTGGATGCCCTCGAACGCTCCCGCCTCGGGCTCCAGGTGCCCGATGGGGAATTCACCTTCACCATGGCGGAAGCCGCGGCTTTTCTGGGCGAGGAAGGACTCGCCATGGACCTCGCCCAACAAGCCTCCGGACAGGGCTTTCTCTGTTCGGCCTGGTACAAGAACAGCCCCTTCCTAACCAAACTCCAGCCCCTGCCGCGCTGGCAGGCCATTCTCCAGCATGTGGAAGCACGCCGAGACCGCTTGGCGAAGCGTCATGCTCCCGCGGATTTCGGCCTATGAACGGTGCGTGGTCCTTCCCCCGCGTACTCGTCGCAGCCCTCGTGCTGCTGCTGCCCTTGGCGAGTTGTCGTACGGGGCACCCCCATGCGCCGATGCGAATCCTCATCGAAGAAGGCGCGGCCTGGGGCGGGGTGCCTGAGCTTCAGCGCCATGGCCTGAGGCAGTTGATGGAGGATCTCGCCGAGAC
>JAFDVN010000006.1 GCA_018269025.1 Acidobacteriota bacterium
AAGCTGCTGCTCCACGGCCTCACGGCCCACAGCTACGGCTACTTCCGCGATGAGCTCTACTTCCTGGACTGCGCGCGGCACATGGGTTGGGGCTTCGTGGACGACGCGCCCCTCACCATCGGCCTATTCAAGGTCGCACTCTGGATGGGCGGTTCGCTCGAGGTCATCCGCATGATCTCGGCCCTGTGCGGCGCGGGGATGATCCTCGTCACCCTAGCCCTCGCCCGGGAGTTGGGCGGCGGGCGCTTTGCCCAAGGGCTCGCGGGCCTCGGCGTCCTCTGCGCGCCAATACTCCTCGCCGCGAACACGATTCTCAGCGTCACCTGCCTGGAGGTGGTGCTGTGGACTTGGTTCGCCTTCCATCTCGCTCGCTTCCTCCGCACCGGCGATCCGCGCCAATGGCTCTGGGCGGGGCTCGCCGCCGGACTCGCGCTGGAAAACAAGTATTCAACGCTCGTGCTGTTGCTGGCGCTCCTCATCGCGTTGCTGCTCTCGCCCCAGCGCCGGGAACTGCTCCGGCCCTGGCTGTGGGCGGGCGCGGGCATCGCCTTTCTCATCTTCCTGCCGACGCTGCTCTGGCAGATCCACCACCACTTCCCCGTCATCGAGGACCAGGAAAACATCCGCGCCATGGGCAAGAATGTCGTCCTCGCGCCCTGGCCCTTCGTCAAACAGCAGATCATGTTCCTCAACCCGCTGCTCCTGCCGCTCTGGCTCGCGGGCCTCGTCTCCCTGATGCGGCGGTCCGCTACGCGGCTTCTGGGCTGGCTCTACCTGGCCCTGCTGGGCCTGATGATCGCGCTCCACGCCAAGGACTACTATGTGGCTGCCATCTATCCGATGCTCTTCGCCGCGGGTGGCGTGGCCTTCGAGCGCTTCCTGGATGGCCCGCGCTGGAAGCTGGGACGCCTGTGGCCCAAGGCCGTGATCTGCGCGGTGATCGTCCTCCTCACCGCGCCCCTGCTGCCGGTGCTGCTGCCCATCCTGCCGCCTGCCAAGCTCGCCGCCTATCAAGTCAAGTTGGGCCTGAAACCGGAGCGGACGGAAACCCACCACGCGGGCGCCCTGGACCAGCGCTTCGGCGATCAGTTCGGCTGGCCCGAGATGACGCAGGAAGTCGCGAACATCTACAACGGCCTCTCACCCGAAGAACGCGCCCACACCGCCATCTACGCCGCCAACTACGGCGAAGCCGGCGCCATCAACCAGTTCGGCCCCGCCCTCGGACTGCCCACGGCCCTCTGCGCCCACCAGGCCCACTCCCTATGGGGCACCCCCACCTTCGACGGCGACACCGTCATCGCCCTCGGTTGCAGCCGCGAAGGCCTCGAAAAGGAATTCCGCTCCGTCCAGCTCGCCGCCGAACACCACAGCGAGTGGGGCATGGCCGAAGAGAACGGTCCCATCTACCTCTGCCGCAGCGTGAAGACACCGTTGAAGGAACTGTGGCCCAAGTTGAAGCATTGGGATTAATGAAGATTTTTTGATTAATTTCATCGCATCATATTTACAGATGTGATAAGTTCCCGGCTAACTTCAAAGGGAAGCCCGATGCCGGATCAAGGAAATCCTGAACCACTCGAACATGAAAGTCCGGAACAGACCCGTAATAATGAAAATTTGGCCAAACTCCAACAATTAGTCGATCAGGCGAAAGACCGCGTCGCCGAGGTTGAACTGGATAGGAAAAGAATAGCTGATGCCCTAACTGAGGTACAGTCGGCAACGCAATCCATCAGTGCACAGAAGGTAACTTCAGAAGAATCCATATCCACACTTAAA
Source organism: Acidobacteriota bacterium (assembly GCA_018269025.1). Classification (GTDB taxonomy): domain Bacteria; phylum Acidobacteriota; class Holophagae; order Holophagales; family Holophagaceae; genus JAFDVN01. Next base: position 1,783 of record JAFDVN010000006.1, read on the forward strand.
CAAAACTTGATTCAGGGCAAGTCATTACTCGAATCAATTACAGGAATTTCGGAAGACTCAACAAAGCGTAAAAGTGAAACCGATAGCTTCTACGCTAAGAATGCCGAATTGAAAGCAGCGATTGATCAGGGGATTAAACAACTCTCCGATTTAAAAATAAGTAATGAAAAAATTAATTCTGAGCTTACTCAATTTAAGTTGTCCAAAGAAGATGAGTTAAACAAACTTAAAACCTCCAGAGAAAGTGAACTAGACAAACTAAAGTTGGCCAAGGAAGAGGAGTTAGACAAATGGAAGGCTCTGGCAGAATCTGAATACAATGCAATCAAAACACGAATTGAGACTCTAATCGCGGGGGCCACTGGTGTTGGGTTAGCTAAATCCTTTGAAGCTAGGCGCGCAACTTATCTCAAACCTAAAAATCTATGGATCATCTCTGGTGGTATAAGTCTTCTACTACTGGTTATAGTGCCTGTCTGGAAAACAAGTAATATTTTGGATGTCACAACCTGGAATCAATTCTTCCTTGTGATAACCCGTAAACTTCCCGTTGTTTTGCCACTATTCTTTGCGGCATATTATTCTTTCCATCAGTATGGCATTTTGGCAAAAATTGAAGAAGAATATGCACATAAGGTTGCCGTCTCTGCTGCATTTGAAGGATACAAAAAAGAGTTACTCAGTATGCTTGGAACCGGACAAGCTGATCCAGACACGGTGAAGAATCTATCTAAGCTAACCAATAATGCGTTGGATGCTATTGCTCGACAAACTGCTGAAATTTACGACGCCAAAAAGCGGCCTGAAACCCCAATTCAAGGACTCAGCGCATCTGGGATAAGTAGCGCCGAGGAAACAATCCGGGCTTTTCAGAAACAGCAAAGCGAACTGACCACATCACCAACTGGTCCTTCTATCTGGACGACCATTGGTGCGTCTCTGGGCTCCGCACTCTTGGTTCTTCTTGCTTGGTTGATTTCCAAGTTGGCTGGACACTAGCTCCAGTCCACTTATTTCTGGCGCCTTCGAAACGGTTTCGAGACTCTCCGCACATCAGCCCCGCAATCCCCGCACCTCCCCCGCGCTGAGGCGCTGCACGCCTTCGTTGGTCGCGAGTTTGAGGCGGCCGTCGAGTTCCCAGCCGAGGCAGACGCCTTGGCCTTGGTCCCAGCGCAGGGCGTCGCCTTCGGCGGGCCAGTGGAAGGCGGGCGCGGGCGCGGCGGCGAGGTCCTGCCAGCGGTCGAGAAGGTCCAGCGCGAGGGCGGCGGGATCGGGCGCATCGAGGCCGAGCGCTTTCAGGTGCGACGCGGGCATGGCGCGGTCGGGCAGGTCCGGCGCTTGGTTGAGGTTGAGGCCAAGGCCGAGGATGAGCCTTCCGTTCGTCACTTCGCCAATGATGCCGCCCAGCTTCACGAGGCCGGCTTCCGTCTTCGCGACGAGGTCGTTGGGCCACTTGAGGCCAAGCGGTCCGTCTCCAAGCGCGGCGAGCACATGGCGCATGGCGTGTTGGAGGACGAGGCCCGGCGCGAGGCTTGAAGGCGGCAGCGCGGCGCTCATCCACAGTCCCGCGCCCGGCGCGCTTTCCCAGCGGTGGCCCTGGCGGCCGCGGCCCTCGGTCTGCGTGTCCGCGATGACGCCGCAGAAGCCCAGCTCCGGATGCCGCTTCAGGAAGGCCTGGGTCGAGTCAACCGACGCGAGCCGGATGAGCGGCTGGCTCACGCGCGCTTCCGCGCTTCCGCGTGGTTGCGGATCCAGAGGGAGCGCAGGCCCTCCAGCGTGAGGTCGGGCTCGACTTTGCGGATGTGCCGCGTGTGCGGCGCGAGGACGCGCGCGAGGCCGCCGGTGGCGACGATGGCGGCGCCGGGGTGCTCCACGAGCAGGCGGTCCAGGATGCCGTCCACCTGCCCCACATAGCCGTAGAAGAGCCCGGCCTGCATGGCCTGGACGGTGTTGCGGCCCACGAGGCGCTCGGGCTCGGCGATCTCGACTCTCGGCAGCCGCGACGCCCGCTGGAAGAGGGCTTCGGCGCTGATCTTGAGGCCGGGCACGATGAGGCCGCCCAGGTATTCCTTCTTCGTGTTCACCACATCGAAGGTCGTCGCCGTTCCGAAATCCACGACGACGAGCGGCGATCCAAAGCGCTCCAGGCCCGCGACGGCGTTCACGAGCCGGTCCGCGCCCAGCTCCAGCGGGTTATCAATGGCGATCTTCAGACCCGTGCGGATGCCCGGCTCGATCCAGAAGGGCGCGGTCTCGAAATAGACCTTGGCCCAGGCGTCCAGCACCGGATGGAGCGGCGGCACGACGGAGGAGATGACCACCTGCTTCACATCGGTCGCTTCCAGGCCGCGGTGGCGCAGCAGGGCGAGCGTGGACAGGCCGTACTCATCCACCGTGCGTTCCTTGGAAGTCGCCAGCCGCCAGGAGCAGAGCAGCGGCGACTCCGGTCCACGCTCCAGGTCGAAGACTCCGAGAACCACATTGGTGTTGCCGACATCCACGGCGAGCAGAAGGCTCATGGGCGCTCCAAGCTTGCAAGTTTAGCGGCTGGGCGCGGGATTGTCCTTCCGGGCGCAACTCCGAGAAAGGCCTATAGTGGGGCTCCCAGGCCATGAACACGCCGCCGACTTTTTCCCCGCTCCTTCGGCCCATGACGCCCCGGACCGGTCTGCCGGGGCTGGATGTGACCCATGTTCGGGGGCTCATCCAACTGGCTGTCCGGGAAATCCTCACCCGAAACCTCAAGCAGGATGCCTGGGAAGCCTACCTGGACACCCTGGGCCCCGATGGGCGGAGCGCGGTCCAGGAGGAGGCCGGCGAGTTCGATTGGGTCTCGCTCCCCGGCCTCGCGGAAGCGGTGGCGAAACACCCCGGCGGGCGGGCCCGGATCCTGGAGGTCCTGGAAGGCAGCGCCTACGCGGAACTGCTGATGACGGACAAGCACCGGTGGATGCTCAAGGTGATGACGCCTGAACTGATGATCAGCCAAGTTCCGCGCATTTACGCCTTCTATCACCGGGGCGGATCCGTCGCGGTGGAACGGATCGGACCCGGACAAGCCTCAGTGATCATGCGGGCCCGGGGACCCTCCTCCGCTTGGTTCGGAACCCTGGTGCCCGCATGGTTCAAGCGCTCCCTGGAGCTGAGCGGCGGGAAGGGCGTGGTCGTCGCCCACGAAGCCCGCAAGGAGGATCCCTTGATCCACCGCTACCGCTTCACCTGGAGCTGATCAGGCGTTGGCCGCTTCCAGCGCGCTCTGGGCGGCTTCCCACTCGGCCATGGCATAGGCGAGATCGCCTTCCAGCGCCTTCTGGTCATTCAGCTTGTCCCCGAAGGCCTGCCAATCATTGGGGTCCATGGTCGCCAACTCTTGCTGGAGCCCGGCAAGCTTGGCTTCAAGGTCCGTGACCTTGGCCTCGGCCTCATTCACATGGCGTTCAAGCCGCTTGATCGTCTTCTGCTTTTCCTTGTCGAGGGGCTTGATGTCCGGCTTCCGGCTTACGGCTACCGGCTCCCGGGCCGCTTCAACCCCCTTCACCGGCTTCGGTGCCTCATCCGGTTCATCGGCCTGGATGTCCAGGTCCACCCAGGCCTGGTTGTCCTCGTAGCCGCCTTCCCGCAACTCGGCTTGGCCTTCGTGGACGCGGAGCAGGCTGTCGCAGACCCGGCCCAGGAGGTAGCGGTCGTGGGTGACGAGCATCACCGCGCCAGGAAAGGCGAGGATGGCATCCTCCACCGCCTCCATGCTGGGGATGTCCATATGGTTCGTGGGCTCGTCCAGGAGCAGCAGGTTCACGCCTTCGCGGATGAGCGTGGCGATGCTGAGGCGCGCCCGCTCGCCGCCGGAAAGCGTCGTGACGGGCTTGTCCACCTCGTCGCCCCGGAACTGGAACTTGGCGAGGAAGCCGAGCACATCCTGCTTCACGGCCTGGGGATTCACCGCGTGGATCTGCTGGAAGATCGTGTTGCGCTTGTCCAAGTTCGAATGGTGCTGGTCGAAGTAGCCCACCTTCACCTGCGAGCCCGGCCGCGCACGCCCGGCGAGGAAGGGGATCTCGCCCATGATGGCCTTGAGCAGCGTGGACTTGCCCGTGCCATTGAGGCCGACGATGCCGAGCTTCTGGCCACGCTTTACCTGGAGTTGTTCGAGTGGTCCCCAAAGACGCTTGCCATCCCAACCCAGTTCCACATGCTCCAGCACCATCGCTACATCGCCGCCCCGCTGGGTTTCGGGGAAGGTGAACTTCGCCTTGCGGCGATCCTTGAGTGGCTTCTCCAGGCGTTGCAGCTTGCCCAGGTGCGTGCGCCGACCCCGGGCCTGCTTCGTGTTCTGGCCCGCGATGTTGCGGCGGATGTACTCCTCCTGCTTGGCAATGTAGGCCTGCTGATTTTGAAAAGCGCGCTCGGCGGCCTCCAGCTCCGCTTCCTTTTTCTCCATGAAGGCCGTGTAGTTGCCTTCGTAGACCCGGGAGCGGCCCAGTTCCACTTCGAGGATGCTGGTGGCCGTGCGATCCAGGAAATAGCGGTCGTGGCTGATGACGACGACGGTGGCGTCCGTGTCCAGGAGGAAGCTCTCCAGCCAACGCAACGAGGGCAGGTCCAGGTGGTTCGTGGGCTCGTCCAGGAGCAGCAGATCCTCGCCTTGGAGGATCGCCTTGGCGAGCATGACGCGGCTTTTCTGGCCGCCGGACAGGGCCTCGACGGAATGCTCGAATTGGCTCTGGTCGAAGCCCAGCGCCTGGAGGATGCTTTCCGCCCGGGCGCGGATGCTGAAGCCATCGAGCCGCTCGAAGGCCTCCGTCACCTTCTGGTAGCGGTCCATGACGGCATCAAGGTCCTCGCCCGCCTCGGCCATGCGGTGTTCCAGATCCCGCATCTCGTGCTGCATCTTCTCGATGTCGCCGAAAGCCGCGAGGGTCTCCTCCAACACACTCCCACCGGTCTCGGGTTTCAGGTCCTGGGCGTAGTGACCGAGGCGGATGCCGCGCTCCTTCGTGGGCCGCACGACGGTGCCGGAATCGGGCTCCAACTGGCCAAGGAGCATCTTGAACACGGTCGTCTTGCCCGCGCCATTGCGGCCGATGAGGCCCCAGACCTCGCCCTCTTCCAGCGCCCAGGTGACATCCTTCAGGATTTCGTGGGGCCCGAATCGCAGCGAGACATGGTTGAGGGAGGCGAGCATGGAAGCGTCCTAGGGGTGGGGGCAAGAAAAAAGGCCGCCTTGCGGCGGCCCTTGTTTGGTGGAGCTTATCGGGATCGAACCGATGACCTCTTCCATGCCATGGAAGCGCTCTCCCAGCTGAGCTAAAGCCCCATCGGGAACACCTAGATTGCCACGAGGAACGATAGGCGGCAAGCTCAAAAATCAGCGGGCCGAGAGCCGGAGACGCTGTCCCACGCGGATGCGGCTGCTGTGAAGTCCGTTCCAGCGGCGGAGTTCCTCGACCCGCAGTCCATAGCGCTCGGCGATGGAAGACAGGGTCTCGCCGCGCTGAACCCGATGGAAGCGGGGGCGCTCCGATTTCACGGGAGCAGGGGCGGATTCCTCGGAGGCAGCGCCGCCAGGCAGGATGACTTCATCGCCCACGGCCAGATGATCCACCGCCGCCGGGTTGAGGCGCATCAACTCGGAGAAAGAGACGCCCTTGGCCCGGGAAATCTTCGCCAGGGTATCCCCGGGCTGGGCCCGATAGGTTCCGCCAGGTTGGGTCGCGTCCGGTGCCTGCATTGTGGCCCCCGGAATCGCGGGGATCGTGGCCAGGGGCGGTTGGGGCGCGGGCGCGACAACGGGTTCGCGCATGGGACGCGGGGCTGGGGCGGGCTCCCCCGGCGGCGGAATTTCGATGCGACGCCCCGCCTTGAATCCAGCGGCCCCGAGGTGATTCACCTCCAAGAGATCCTGGGGATCCACCTTGAAGCGCCGGGCCACCTTTTCCGGCGTGTCGCCCTTTCGGATCTTATAGGTCTTGAAGCCTTCGATCTTGCCCACAGGCAGACCGCCCAGGCGGCGCTGGGTCTCCAGGCCGCGTCCCACGGGCACGCGAACCTCGTAGGCGCCCGGGGGCGTGGAGCCGCGGAGGAGCTGAGGATTGAGATCGTGGATCACCGCTTCGCTGACGCCCGCGCTGCGCGCGATGGTGCGTAGGCTCGTCGTGGAATGAACCTGCACCGTTTCGTAGACAAAGGGCGCGTCCGAGGTTTCCGTGAAGCCGTAGCGATCCGGATTGCGGGCGATAAGGATCGCGGCGCAAAGCTCGGGCACATAGTTCTTCGTCTGATTCCGCAAGTAGGGCGAGCGGTACATGTCCCAGAAGTTCGAAGTGCCCAGGTTGGTCTGCGCCTTTTGGGTGGTGAGCGGCCCCGCGTTGTAGCCCACCAGCGCCAGGTACCAGTCTCCGCTCAACTCGTAGAGCCGACGCAGGTAGCGGGCCGCCGCGTGGGTCGCCTTCACCGGGTCGCGCCGTTCATCCACCCATCGGTTGATCTTCAGACCGAAGAGACGACCGGTGGAGGGCATGAACTGCCACATGCCCACCGCCCGGGCGTAGCTGCGCGCCTTGTTGAGGTAGCCCGATTCCACCACGCCAAGATAGGCGAGGTCCTGGGGGATGCCTTCCTCCGCGAAGACTTGCCGGATCATGGGGAAATAGGCCGCGCCACGGGACAGGGTCCGCTCCATGTAGCCGCGCTTGTCCGTGGTGAAGAGCCGAACCCAGGTGAGCACCTTGTCGTTGAGATCAATGGGGAAGTCGTAAGTGGCGCCCTGCTCCGCGGCCTGCACCCGGGCTTGCTCGCTGGTCAGGTCGCTCCCCTTCAGAATGGTCACCTGGCCTTGCTCTTTCAGGCCCTCATCCGGTTCGGCGGCCTGAGCGGGTGCTTGCTGTCCCGTCGGCTCGGGCTCGCCATCCTGCGGAACTTGGTTCTGCACGCCCTTCAGTCGTTCCAGGAGGATCTGCACATCCGGGCGCTGGAGCAGGGCCTGGTCCCAATCCGCGACCAGGACTTCCGCCTCGTCGGAGCGATCGAAAGCGGTGTCTTCATCCTCCGCTTCCAACGCTTTCTCGGCCGCCACCACGAGCTCACGAAGCTTCGCCACCCGTTCCTCGTCCGTGGGAGGTGGAGCCGACTGAACCTCAGCCCCCGCCTTGGCCGGGGGCTGCTGAACGGGCGGCTTGGAGGCAGGAGGAGTCTGGGAGGCGAAGGCCGTCACGCCCCACACGAGAAGGGTCGCGAGCCGGGTCGGCTTCATGCCCGCGACGCTAGTGGCTTTCCGCGCTCACGAAGGCCTCGTAGGCCTTCGCGTCCAGGAGACCATCGGGCAGCGCGCCCGCGACCTTCACCTTGAGCATCCACCCCTTGCCGTAGGGATCCTCGTTGACGAATTCGGGGTGCGCTTCGAGTTCGCCGTTGGCCTCGACCACTTCGCAGGCCATGGGCATGAACAGCTCCGAGACCGTCTTCACGGATTCCACCGTGCCGAACTCATCGTGCTGGGCGTGGGAGGAACCCGCCTCAGGGAGTTGCACGAAGACCACATCGCCAAGGGCGTCCTGCGCAAAGTGCGTGATGCCGACGAGGGCCGTGCCATCGCCGAGGTCCTTCACCCACTCGTGGTCCTTGGTGTACTTGAGTTCGGCGGGAAACATGGGGGGCTCCAAAAAAGGCTGGGGACTGGAGGCCGGAGACCGGTGGCGGAAGGCTCCAGCCTCCAGCCTACAGCCTCCTGCCTGAATTAGCTGCGCTTGTAGAAGGGGGTCGGGATGACTTCGGCTTCCGCGGCCTTGCCACGAATCTCGATGAAGATGCGGCTTCCGACCTTGGCATCCTCGGCGGGCACGAGGGCGAGGCCGATGTTCTGCCCGAGGGTCGGCGAAGGCGCGCCGCTCGTCACGAAACCGACCTTCGCGCCGTCCTTCACCACCGACATGCCATCCCGCGCGATGTCGCGCTTCTCGAGCATGCGGAAGCCCGCAAGCCTGCGGGGCAATCCGGCATCCTTGGCCTTCTGAAGCGCCGCGCGGCCGAGGAAGTCGCCCTTGTCCAGCTTCACGGTCCAGCCAAGCCCGGCTTCCAGCGCGTGGATCTCATCGTTGATCTCGTGGCCGTAAAGGGCCATTTTCGATTCCAGGCGCAGGGTGTTTCGGCACCCGAGACCCGCCGGAATGAGGCCCTTGTCCTTGCCAGCCGCGAGGATCGCGTTCCAGATGAGTTCGCTATCCTCCGCGCGGCAGTAAACCTCGAAGCCGTCTTCGCCGGTGTAGCCGGTGCGACTCACGAGGCAGGGCTTGCCCGCCACCATCCCACGCGTGAAGAAATAATAAGCGATGTCCGCCAGCTTCAAGTCCGTGAGTCCCTGCAGGATGCCTTCGGCCTTCGGGCCTTGGAGCGCCACCTGCCCCGTGGCGTCGCTTTCATTGGTGACGGTCACCTGAAAGCCTGCCGCCTTCTCCTTCACCCAGGCGAAGTCCTTCTCGATGTTTCCGGCGTTCACGACGAGGAGGAAGTCATCCGCCGCCTCACGGTAGATGAGCAGATCATCCACGAAAGTGCCGAGCTCGGTGAGGAAGCCGGTGTAGTGGATCTGGCCATCCACGAGCTTGGTGACGGCGTTGGGGGTCAACCAATCCAGGAATTTCAGCGCGTCCGGGCCCTTCACCCGCAGCTCGCCCATGTGGCTCACATCGAAGAGCCCGGCCTGGGTCCGCACGGCCTGATGCTCCGTGATGATGCCGCTCGGATATTGCACGGGCATGTCCCACCCGCCGAAATCCACCATCTTCGCGCCCAGGGCGCGGTGGGCGGCGTTCAGCGGCGTCTTCTTGAGGTCGGCCATGCGGTTCTCCGGCAAGGAATCAGGATATCTCCTTCCCTGGAGAAATCAGAGCGCTACACTTCGGCCATGCGATCCCTGCCGGTTCTCCTGTGCGTCGCGCTTGCCTTGGCCCCTGCCCTGGGTTGTTCAGGCCCCAAGGTTCCGGAGGGTCCCGCCCCCACGAGTCAGTTCGCGGAGGCGAACTTGGTCTTCGGTCCCGCACCGGATCCGACCAAGCCCGAGGTTCGTCCCGGTCGCCTCACATGCACCGTGGGACTGATCCCGGCTTACAAGCATAAGGACGCGGCGGATCTCGCGCTTTGGATCTTCCCCCGGGAAAGCGCATCCGGACTCAATGATTCTTGCGATTTCGCCAACCCGGCCCTCCACGGACAGCGGGCTCCGATCATCTCCCAGTCCTTCACGGGTGAGGGCGTCTTGCTTCACTTCTCCGCCATCTGGCCCGGTGGGCCGCAGAATCAGATCCTCGCGTTGGATGTGTCCCGCCACGGTCGCCGCATCGCGCGGATCTTCGGAACGATGCAGCCCTAGGCAGCCCTAGGCTCGCTTCCAAGGAAGCAGGCCCGCCAAGGACCACGCGAGGGACCAGGCCCCGTCTGAGCCCTCTCGGGCGTCCAAGGCAGCCTGGATGGGCAGAATGACGACCCCCGCTTCGGCCGCGCGATCCAGTTCCGCCGCGTAGGCAGGGTCCACCCCCCGGGCCGCGTCGAAGGCCGCGCCATCCGAGCGATGGATGAAAAAGACCAGGGCCGCGCGGTGACCCGCGTTCACCATGCCCGCAAGCTCGCGAAGGTGCTTGGCTCCCCGCGTGCTCACCGCATCGGGAAACAGGATGCGATCGCCGTCCCTCAGGGTGGCGTTTTTCACTTCGATGAAGACCTGACCTCCCGCCGCGTCCAGTGCCAGCACATCTATGCGGCTATTCTCGCGGCCATAGCGGACCTCGGTGCGGATATCCCTGAGGCCGGATAAGCCTGGGATGACATCCCGCCGCGCGGCTTCGGCCATCACTCGGTTGGGCATCCCCGTGTCCACGCCGATCCATGTGCCAGCCCGCTCACAGGCCAGCCAAGTGAAGGGAAGCTTCCGATCCGGATTGGCCGCGCGCTCCAGCAACACCCGGTCCCCCGGCTCCCAGCAGGTCGCCATGGTCCCTGTGTTCGTGCAGTGGGCCGTGACGATCGCTCCATCCCCCAGCTCGACATCCGCCAGGAACCGCTTGTAGCGCCGGAGAATGCGGCCGGGGATGAGGCCCGCCTTCAGGACCAGTCCCTTCACGGCCAGTCCGCGAGAATGCGCTCCACCGCCTCAGGCAGGTCCGTGGCCACCAGGTCCGCGCCACAGGCCTCCTCCTCCGCGCCATAGCCCGTGCGGACGAGGCAGGCCCGGCAACCCGCGCGGTGGCCCGCCTCCACATCAATGGCCTTGTCTCCGACCATCCAGGAGCGCGCGAGATCCAACCCGTGCTCCTCCGCCGCCCGGAGCAGCATGCCCGGATTCGGCTTTCGATCGGGGTGGTTCGCGTCCGCGTACTCGCCCTGCCCCTTTTCGTGATGGGGAGCGGCATAGACGGCGTCCACATGGGCGTTCTCCATCGCCAGGAGCGTGCCCATGCGGCTCATCACGGCGGCGAAATCCTTCCACCCGTAGTAGCCGCGGCCGATGCCACTCTGGTTCGTCACGACGATCACGGGGATGCCGCGCGCGTTGAGGGCCGCCACCGCGGCGGCGGCACCCGGAAGCAGGCGCAATTCCTCCGGACGGGAGAGGTAGCCCACCTCTTCGTTCAGGGTGCCGTCCCGGTCAAGAAACACCGCTGGTTTCATGGGGCCAGTCTCGCATGGCAGACTGGAATCCCGAGGTTCCCGATGATCAACAAGCGCGTGGCCAATGCCGATGAAGCCGTGAAGGACATCTTTGACGGCGCCCACCTCGCCGTAGGCGGCTTCGGGCTCTGCGGCATCCCGGAGCATCTCATCGCGGCCCTGGTGCGCCTCGGGGTGAAGGGCCTCACCTGCTATTCCAACAACGCGGGGGTGGATGATTTCGGGCTCGGCCTGCTGCTCCAAAACCGCCAGATCAAGAAAATGGTCAGCTCCTATGTGGGCGAGAACGCCGAATTCGAGCGCCAATTCCTCGCGGGAGAGCTGGAAGTGGAACTCACCCCCCAGGGCACGCTGGCCGAGCGCATGCGGGCGGGCGGGGCGGGCATCCCCGCCTTCTTCACCCCCACGGGCGCGGGCACCAAGGTCGCCGAGGGCAAGGAGATCAAGATCTTTAACGGCCAGGAATGCGTGATGGAGCGCGGCATCCAGGCGGACTTCTCCCTTGTAAAAGCCTGGAAGGCGGATCGCCTCGGCAATCTCGTCTTCCGCATGACCGCCCGCAACTTCAACCCCATGGCGGCCACCTGCGGGAAGGTCTGCATCGCCGAGGTGGAAGAGATCGTCGAAGTGGGCGAGTTGAAGCCCGACGAGATCCATCTCCCGGGCGTCTTCGTCCAGCGGCTCGTGCTCGGCACGGCCTACGAAAAGCGCATCGAGAAAGTCGTCACGCGCTGAGGCTCAGGAGAGCGAGCCCGCTCGAGGACCATCGTCCCAGGGAATCTCGATGAGGATCCGGGTTCCCTCTGTGGTCCCTTCGATCCGAGGCTCGACGCCATAGGCGGCCAGGTGCTGCGCGGCCGAGGGAAGGCCAGCGCCGGGTTTGCGTCCATCCGCCTGCTCCCGAGCCGCGGAGAAAGGTTGAAACGCTTCCGCGGCAGCAGGCGCGGCCACCGCCCCCCCCGCGTCGCTGACTTCGAGGAGCAGGCCATCGGGAAGGCTGGAAGTGCGGATGCCCACCCAGGGGCTCGCTCCCTCCGTACTCGCATGGGCGACGATGTGACCGAAGGCCTCCGCGAAGTCGCTGTAGACCCCGTACACCTTCGCTTTCCGGGCCCCCAGCTCCAGCTTCAACCGGGTCTCGGGTTTGAGGATGCCCTCGGCCTGGAGCAGTTCGAGCTCCTGGTAGATGAGTTCATGGAGGTCCACCCACTCCGGCTGGCTCGTTTGGGACTGCCCGGCCCGGCGAAGCATGGAACGCATCAGATGATCCATCTGTGCCAACGAACCCTGGATCGCGCCCAGGCTCATGAGTGCTTGCTCCCGCTCACCACAGGATTCCGCCGCGAGGGCCTCCAGCGTGCTGAGATGCTCGCGGATGCCGACAACAGGGCTTTCCAGGCGTTGGGCGATCTTGAGGAAGAGGTCACCAAGCAGGACCTTCCGTTCCGTGAGGCCCAACTCCCGCTGAGCGGATTGCAATTCGAGATAGGCGCCCTCCAGCCGCTCGAAACTTTCGCCCAAGGCCCGCGAGCTTTCGTTGAGGTGGCCGATGAGCGCCGCGTTTTCAAGGCCACCCCGCAGCATGCCGCCATAGAGCGCCATGAGTTCGGACTCAAAGGGCAGGATCGGATCGCTGCCGGGGCGTGAAAAGGTTAGGAGCCCCCAAAGCTGCCCCGCCTCACTGCGACTCCAAAGGGGAACCAGACCCGCGGAGTCCCGCATTTCCCAGAAACCCAGCGGAACACCTTCGTCGAACGCGGGTCCCTGGGCCAGTGCCTCCGCTTTTTGAGTCTGGCCGGAGCCCTTGATCCTGGCGAGAAAAGCATGATTCACCGGTAGGGGAGGTAGGATCTTGAAGCCATCCGCGTGCAGGGCCAGGCCTTCCAGAAAGCCCCCGCTTTCATGAAGCCAAAGCAGCGCGACGCGCTTGAGGCCCAGTTCGGATGCGGCCCGCTGGAGGGCCTTCTTCCGGATTTCTTCCGAATCATGGAGCGGGAGCAGGCCCTGGCTCAGGTCGAGCAGGCCAGAAAGCTGGCGATTGCGCAGCTCCAACGCCCCTTGCGCGTCCAGGAGCTTGCGGTTGCTCTCCTGGACCTCCTTGAGCTGGTCTTCGATGTGCTCGACCACCTGTTGGCTGAACTGCCGAAGGGTCGCGCCCTCCCGGCCTTCTTCGATGACATCCTTCCGACCCGCGAGGTAGTCCCTCACCTGGTCCAGGAAGCGGAAGGGGTCAATGGGCTTGGCGATGAAGCCATCGCACCCGGTCACCAAGGCCGTGTCCCGATCCGCGGACAGCGTCTTCGCGGTGAGCGCGACGATGACGGTGCCTTCCAGCTCCCGGGCGTGGCGCAGCTTCGTCGCGATCTCGAAGCCGGAAAGGCCTGGCAGGTTGATGTCCAGCAGGATCAGATCCGGCTTCAATTCCATCGCCAGGTCATAGCCCTTCAAGCCTTCACTGGCCCAGTGCGACTCGTACCCACCTTGGCTCAGGAGGCGCTGGACCAGCCGCCAATTCATGGGGTTATCCTCAATGCAGAGGACCCGGGCCGGGGCGGTCATGATCCGGAGCCCTCCTCAGCGGCCAGTGGCAGGGACACGGTGAACACCGACCCCAGGCCCTTGGAACTCTTCACGGAAATGTCGCCACCCATGAGCTCCATGATGCGCCGACTGATCGCCAAGCCAAGGCCCGTTCCACCGAATCGGCGAGTCACGCTTCCATCCACCTGCTGGAAGGGTTGGAAGAGCCGGGTGGCTTCTTCCTCCGACATGCCGATGCCCGTGTCGCGAATGTGGACGAGGAAACGGTCCCCTTCCACCTTGGGCTCGATGACGACCTCGCCTTCCTCCGTGAACTTGATGGCGTTGCCCACGAGGTTCGTGAACACCTGGCGGAGCCGGTCCGGATCGCCCTGCACCCGGGCCTGGAAGGCCGGCCGATCGTAGGTGAGGCGGATCGGCTTGCCCTGCACCAATCCCGCCGCGAGGGCGCGCACATCGTCCAGTACGGGGATGGGATCCATCGGGCGGAGTTCCACCTGCATCTTGCCGGCCTCGAATTTCGAGAGGTCCAGCACCTGATTGATCATTTCCAGAAGGTTCTGGCCGTTCTCGTAGATGATCCGCAGATCCTCGCGCACATCCTCGGGCATGCGACCCGAAGGGTCCTGCATCAGCATCCCGGAAAATCCGATGATCGCGTTCAGGGGCGTTCGGAGCTCATGACTCATGTTGGCGCGGAACTCGTCCTTCAGCCGGTCCACGGCCTTCAGCTTCTCGTAGCTCTCCAGCACGCTCGCATTGGCTTCCTTGAGTTCCTGGGTCTTCTCCTGGACCTTTTCTTCGAGGGTCGTGGCCCAGGCCCTCAACTCGCCCCGGCTCTGCTCCAGACCCCGGGTGCGCTCCTGAACCAACTGCTCCAGGTTGGACCGGATCTCTTCCAGCTCCCAGATGGTCTCCATGAGCTGCCGGGTGCGCTCCTGAACGCGGTATTCCAACAGCCGGTTCTGCCGCTCGATTTCATCCCGTGAAATTCTGAGCTTGTCCGTCATCGCCTGGAAGGAGCGGCCCATGTCCTCCAACTCGTCTCGGGTGCGGCCCGGCGGCACCACCACATTGTCCAGTTGTCCCGCCGCCACGAGCTGGGCTGCTCGCGTGAGCTGAATGACGGGCTGCAGGTAGCGGTTAGAAAGGAAAATCGCCACGCCGATACCGAGAATGAGCGTGCCGAGCCCGACCATCAGGCTGTCCCGCACATTCTGCTGCACTGCGCGCCGGGTGTCCTCCGTGGTGAAACCGATGATGAGAGTGCCCACCTTGTCCGTGTCCGGGTCCTCATAGAACACCGGCGCCGCGACCGCGAGCACGCCTTCGTGGGTGTCGTCCTTCTGGGTGACGCCGTTGTTCCGGGAGTAGCGCGTCACCCAACTGGGCGTCGAAGGAGAGGAATCAAGGGCCTTCCCATCGGAATCGAAGACGACGCTAAAGGCGAAGTTGGGGATGTTCTGCACACCCTGGAGCACCTTCGTCACTTCCCGCGCGTCCCGGGCCGTGACGGCATGGCTGAGGGCGTAGCTGGCTGTCTCCGCCACCTGTTGGGCGCTGTGCAGGGCCTGTTCGTGGATGGTCTTCCGGACCTGGCGCGGGTAGTAGAAGACATTGAAGGCCAGGAAGCTCAGCACCAGCAAGCTGATGAGGCCGGTGAGCTTGGTCTTGATCGAGAGGCGCATCGTCGGGGGTCGGGGTCGTCCCCAGCCTGACGGAAAGCGCGCCGCGCCGCTACTCCTCCGGTTCAAAGAGATGGAATCGGACCCGGCCGTAATCCCGGACCGAATGCAGACGCCAGCCCGATGCGGGGGCCAGGTCCAAGTCCGACTCGGTTTCCCAGACGAGCAGACCCTCCGGCGCGACCCAGCGCCTGGCCCGCTCGGCCAAGGTGGACCAGGCCTCGCCAGCCAGGGCGTAGGGCGGGTCCGCGAAGATCACCGCCTGGTTCCGATAGGCCTCTGCGCCCAGCGCCAAGGCGTCCCCCCGGTGGGCCGTCACCTCCGACCCTTTCAGGTTGCGCTTCAGGCAACTCCATCCCGGCTCGCCCTTTTCCACCGCCGTCACCGGTCCGTAGCCCCGGGACCAGGCTTCCAGCGCCACGGCGCCGGTGCCCGAGAAGAGGTCCAGGAAGGCCCCTTCCGGCCATCGCTGGAGGATGGAGAACAACGCCTCCCTCGCCCGGTCCGCCGTGGGTCGCACACGCAGATCCGATTCCGGCGGCGCCTCCAGCCGTCGCCCCTTCAGCCTACCGGCGATGATCCTCATAGCCGACTACAGGCTTCCGGCCACCGGCTACCGGGTTGCTTAGGCCCCGGTAGTCGGTAACCGGTAGTCGGTGGCAGGATCAGCACGACCACTTCAGAAGCACCGCGCCCCAGGTGAAGCCGGCGCCGAAAGCGGAGAGCACCACCGTGTCGCCCTTCCCGAGGCGGCCCTGTTCTTGAGCCTGGTGCAGCGCGGTCGGGATCGTGGCGGCGGTGGTGTTGGCGAATTCGTTGATGTTCACCATCATGCGGCCTTCGGCCAGTTCCAGGCGCTTGGCCGCGGCGTCCATGATGCGCAAGTTCGCCTGGTGGGGCACAAAGAGCTTGAGGTCATCCGGCGAGACTTGATTCCGATCCAGCATGAGGCGGCTGATCTCCGCCATTTCGCGCACGGCCTTCTTGAACACATCCTGCCCGTGCTGGACGACGAAATGCTCCTTGGCGGCGACGGTTTCGGCACTCGCGGGTCGCGCGCTTCCCCCCGCAGGCATGAAAAGGTGGCAGCCGCCGGACCCATCAATGAAGTGTTCGAAATCGAGGATGCCGCCTTCCGGCACCGCTTCGAGGATCACCGCACCCGCGCCATCCCCGAAGAGCACCGCCGTCGTCCGGTCCTCCTTGTTGATGATGGAGCTCATGATGTCCACACCCACCACGGCCACCTTCTGGTGGGTGCCGCTGGCGACGAGCGCCGCGCCGGTGGTAAGGGCGTAGAGGAAGCCCGAGCAGGCCGCCGAAAGGTCGAAGCCATAGGCCTTCGTCGCGCCGAGCTTTTCCTGCACCCGGCAGGCGGTGGAGGGGAAGAAGGTGTCCGGTGTGACGGTGGCGATGATGATCGCGTCGAGCTCGTCGGCTTTCATGCCGCGACGATCCAGAGCCATTTGAAGGGCTGGGGCCGCGAGATCTGAGGCGCCCTGCCCCGGCTCCACCCAGCGCCGCTGGCTGATGCCCGTGCGGGTGCGGATCCACTCATCATTGGTGTCCATGAACTGGGCGAGATCGTCGTTGGTGTAGACCCGCTCCGGGTAGTGCTGGCCGGTGGCCGTGATGCCGACGGGGCGCGCCAAACGACGGGTCAAGGGAACCTCCAAGCGAAGACCTGATTGTGCCAGGAAAAAACCTCACCACGAAGGCTCGAAGGACACCAGGTAACACGAAGAAGAACCTTCACCGATTAAGCGCGCCGACCCACCAAGCCTGGGCCCGCCGCAGTGCGGCGGCCTTCACGCATCGCGTGAAGGTGGCATGAGGGGGCAGCGGTGCCCTCACGCTAAAAATATGTGTGAATGCGCCGCTGCCCCCTCATGCCCAGCCCTGGCCGACGATGTACCTCGCCACCTTCGTGGCCTTCGTGCCTCCTTCGCGCCTTCGTGGTGAGTTTTTTCTTCCCCACTGGCACTCTGATTCCATGAAGACCCTCGCCGTCCTGCCCTCCCGCTACGCCGCCACGCGCTTTCCCGGCAAGCCCCTCGCCCTTATCGCGGGAAAGCCCATGATCCAGCGCGTCTTCGAGGCCGCGAGCCGTGCCAGTGGCGTGGACAAGGTCGTCGTCGCGACGGATGACGACCGCATCGCCCAGGCCGTGCGCGGCTTCGGAGGAGAGGCGGTGATGACGGAGAGCGCGCTTCCTTCCGGCACGGACCGGACGGCCGCGGCGCTGTCGGCGCTGGAGGCGAAGGGCGAGCGCTACGACTGCGTCCTCAACATCCAAGGCGATGAGCCCGCCATGCACCCGGACACGGTGGCCTCCGTCGTCGCGCTCATGGCCGCGCAGCCAGACCTACCCATGGGCACCGCCGCCTGTCCCTTCGCCAACTGGGATGAGGTCTTCAACCCCAACGCGGTGAAGGTCGTCACGGATGACCATGGCCGCGCCCTCTACTTCAGCCGCAGCGCCCTGCCCTATATCCGCAGTTCGACCGTGTTCGAGCCGGATTTCCGCCCCTGGGCCGAGGCCGATCAGCTCAAGGCCTTCAAGCGCCACCTCGGCCTCTACGCCTACCGCCCGGACGCGTTGCGCACCTTCACGAACCTGCCGCCCCATCCCCTCGAAAAGCTGGAGATGCTCGAGCAACTCCGCGCCCTCGCCGCGGGCATGGCCATTGGCGTCGCCGAGACGCCCTACCTGTCCCTGGGCGTGGATACGCCTGCCGATGTCGCTCCCGCTGAAGCGCTGCTAAGGGAACGCGGGCTCATCTAACAGAAGCCGGTCTGATAGCATCGAAGGATTGGACGGTTCTTTGAGGGCCTCATGAGCGCGACGCATCGGAAAGTGATCATTATCGGCACCGGCCCGGCGGGCTACACGGCGGCGCTGTACACGAGTCGCGCGAACCTGTCGCCCCTCGTCTTCGAAGGCGCCCAGCCCGGCGGCCAGCTCACGACGACCACCGAAGTCGAAAACTTCCCCGGCTTCCGGGAAGGCATCATGGGCCCGGCGCTCATGGAGGAGATGCGGGAGCAGGTGCTCCGCTTTGGCACGGAGATCCGGCCCGAGACGGTGCTGGAGGCGGACCTGAAGCAACGCCCCTTCCGCTTGAAGACCGACCAGGGCGAGTACACGGCGGATGCCGTCATCATCGCCACCGGTGCCTCCGCCAAGTGGCTCGGCATCGGCAAGGACAAGCAGCTCTCCATGGCCGGCGGCGGCGTCAGCGCCTGCGCCACCTGCGATGGCTTCTTCTTCCGGGGCAAGGAAATCGCCGTGGTGGGCGGCGGCGACACCGCGCTCGAAGAGGCCACCTACCTCACCAAGTTCGCCACCAAGGTGAACCTCATCCACCGCCGCGACCACCTTCGCGCCTCCAAGGCCATGCAGGAGCGGGCGATGAAGAACGAGAAGATCGTCTTTCACTGGAACCGCGCCGTGGAGGATGTGGTCACCGAAGAGATCACGACACCCCTCGGCGACAAGGTCGAGAAGATCAAGGCGCTGAAACTGAAGGACACGACGAATGGCGCGGCCCACGAGATGCCCGTCCAGGGCCTCTTTGTCGCCATTGGCCATGAGCCCAACACCCAGCTTTTCAAGGGCCAGTTGCCCATGGACGAGACCGGCTACCTCAAGGTCGAAGGCGGCTCCAGCCGCACGCCCATCCCCGGCGTCTTCGCCGCGGGCGATGTGCAGGATCATGTCTACCGCCAGGCCATCACCTCCGCCGGCAGCGGCTGCATGGCCGCCATGGACGCCGAGCGCTGGCTCGCCGAGCAGGGGCTCTCGGAATAAGAGCGGCTAGGCTGGACGGATGGCTCC
>JAFDVN010000070.1 GCA_018269025.1 Acidobacteriota bacterium
GGTGGGATCCGTTAGCGGGGCCCTCCACGCGGGAGGGAGTTTCTGCAAGGTGGGATCAAAGTGGCGGGAAGCCCTTTCGGGCACCTCAAGGCCAGTATAGGCCATTCGGCTACCGGCTGCCGACTACCGTGGAACTTGGAAGAGCGCCGCGTCTGGCTCGCCGGGCTTCCAATGGCTCAGCTTCATCACCGAGCGCTCCGGGTGTTCCGGGTCACCGAGCTTCAGTCCTGCGATGACCCTGCGCCCGGCCACTTGGCTCGGGGCGTCAAAGGTCATCACTTGGGCGAGCTTGCCGCTGGCGAAAAAGAAGTGGGCCGCGAGGGGGACTTCGCCCGCCTTGAGCACCCATAACTCGGCGTGACGGTAGGGCACGGAGGGCCGCTTGGCTTCCAGGTCCACGCGCCAGCAAGGCTTCCCGTCCAAGTCCGCCGCCTGGATGCCCGTGGGACGGAAATCCTCGCCCAGGCGCAGGCGCGCGAGGTCGCCGCCCGCCGCGGAACCGACCAGGCGTTGCTGGGGCGTGACCGGAATGGCGCGCTTGGAGCCAGGCGTGATCAGCCACATCTGCTCGCCCTTCATGAGCACGGCGCGGCCCAGGACCTGCTTGGGCGCGAGGCCATCCAGGCGGGAATCGCCGCCGGAGGCGACCGAGAGCCGCCACTGGGATGACCGACCCTGTTCCTTTAGCGTCAGATCCGCGCTGAAGGCGGACCAGGGGTGACGGAGCTGGTCCACCTTCGCGACGAGGGCGGCGGCATCGGGCGTCTGTCCGACCAAGAGCGCGGGAAGGAGGAAGACCGCGAATCTAGGCGCGGCCATAGTCATCCTGGAGCCGCTCGATGTCCGCCTCGTCGAAGACGCCGAAGCTCACCTCCAGCACCCGCACCGGGTGCGGCGTCGCGGCATCGCAGCTCAGACGGTGCGTCGCGCCCACCGGAAGCCAGACTTGCTCCCCCACCCCGGGCGTGAGGCGCTCCCCATCCCGCTCGACGACGACGCCTTCGTCCAACGCGATCCACAGCTCGCCGCGGTTCTGGTGCTTCTGAAGGCTCAACTTCGCGCCGGGCTTGCAGGTGAGGATCTTCACCGTGCAGGGCGTGTTCAGGGCGAACTGGTCGAAGCTGCCCCAGGGTTTGTCCACATGGAGGGTGTCGGGGCGCTTCATAACAGATCCTCCCGCCCTTCAGCCTTGAGCCGCTCGACGATCTTCTTGACCGACTGGGCCTTGTCCCGGTGACAGATGAGGAGGGCGTCCTCGTCGTCCACGACGATGAGATCCGAGACGCCGCTGGCGGCGATGAGGCGCTTGCCACCGAAGAAGGCACTGTCGCGGGTTTCCAATAGGATCGCCTCGCCCTTCACCACATTGCCATCCGCATCGGGCTCATGGAACTCGAGCGCGGCGGGCCAGGAGCCCACATCGGACCAGCGGAACCGAGTGGGCACGACGGCCACGCCTTCGGCCTTTTCCATGAGCGCCACATCAATGGCGACTTCGGGAAGCTGTCCGTAGGCTTCGGCGAGGCTCTCAGGGTCCGCTCCGGCCGCCACCCAGGCGTCGAGGGGCGCGAGCACGGCGGGCGCGTGGCGGGTGAGCTCGGCGCGAAAATCTTGAAGCGTCCACACGAAGAGTCCGGCGTTCCAGAAATGGCGGCCGCTGGCGAGGTACTGGATCGCCTGATCCATGGGTGGCTTTTCGCGGAACGCCTTCACGCGCAGCACGGGGCCTTGGCCCTCGGCTTCGATGTAGCCATAGCCGGTTTCGGGATAGGTCGGGCGGATGCCGAAGACGACGAGCTCCCGCTCCCAGGCCGCGTGCTTCACGGCCGTTTCCACATCCTCGATGAAGAGATCCGGATCGCCAATCCAGTGATCCGCCGAGAGCACCACCATCACACCGCCGGGCACGCGCCGTTCGATCTCCACCAGGGCCAGGGCCAGGCAGGGCGCGGTGTTGCGGCCTTCCGGCTCCACGATGACATTGGCGGCCGGAATTTCGGGGAGCATGCGCCGGGTCTCCTCCGCCAACTCCGCCGTCGTGACGACGAAGATGTGCTCGGGCCGAAAATGCCCATCCAGCCGCGCCACGGTCTGATGGAGCAGCGTGCCTTCGCCGACGATGGAAAGGAACTGCTTGGGACGACTGGACCGGGACCGCGGCCAGAAGCGGGTTCCTCTGCCCCCAGCCATCACAACTGCAATCTTCGGCGCTTGCTGCTTCGTATCTGGCATGGCGGAATTCTACCGGGCCAGGATGCGGAGCAGCGCGGCCAATTCCCGGGGCGGCGGCGCGGCGGGACTCTGGATGCGCGCCA
Source organism: Acidobacteriota bacterium (assembly GCA_018269025.1). GTDB lineage: Bacteria > Acidobacteriota > Holophagae > Holophagales > Holophagaceae > JAFDVN01. Next base: position 2,316 of record JAFDVN010000070.1, read on the forward strand.
AGGGCAGCGCCACGAGCGCGCCTTCTTGGAGACCCAGGTAGAACGAGGCCTCACCGGCGGCGAGCCGTTTCACGGCCTCCGACCCCCAACGGCTGCCCCAGATCCGGTCCAGGGCCGTGGGTGATCCGCCGCGCTGGATATGGCCGAGCACCGCGACCCGCAGGTCCAGTCCGAAATCCTTTTGCAGACGGTCGCCGATGGCCACGGCGCTCCCCAACTGATCTCCTTCCGCCACGATGACAATGGAACTGCCCTTGCCGCGCTCGGCGCTGAGCTTCAACTGATGAACCAGCTCTTCGAAGGTGTCGTCCTCCGCTTCCGGGTAGAGCACGAACTCGGCGCCGCAGGCGAGGGCCGTATGGACCGCCAGCATGCCCGAGCTGCGCCCCATCACTTCCACGAGGAAGACGCGCTCGTGACTGGAGGCGGTGTCGCGGATTCGATCCACGGCTTCCACGGCCGTGTTCAGCGCCGTGTCAAAGCCCAGCGTGCGATCGGTGCCCGGCAAGTCATTATCAATGGTGCCGGGGATCCCCGCGCAGCGGATGCCTTGCTCCCGGGCCAGCGCCTCCGCGCCCCGGAAGCTGCCATCGCCCCCGATCACCACGAGGGCGGACAGACCCGCCGCGCGAAGGCCTTCCGCCGCCTGCGCCCGCACGGAGGGATCAGCGAATTCCGGGGCTCGCGCGGTGTGCAGGATCGTGCCGCCCCGCTGGAGGATGTTGGCGCAGTCCCGGCTCTTCAGCGGGGACCAGTCTCCCTGGATCAGGCCGCGAAACCCGTGGCGAATGCCAAAGGTCTCCAGGCCCAGGGCATCCGCCTGGCGCACGACGGCGCGGATCGCGGCGTTCATGCCCGGCGCATCGCCGCCGGAGGTGAGGACGCCGAGGCGCATGAAGGGACCTGACTACTTGTGGCGAGCCGCGCGGCGGGGGCGGGCGGTCGCGTGGACCTTTGCCTTGCCTTTGCGGACCTTGGCCCGGCGGTGGTGACGCCGGTGCTTGGCGCGATAGCCCGGCATGTCCTTGGGATGGGTTTCCGGCGGCGGCAGCGGCGGGGGCTCTACGAGCGTCTTCGGCATGGGTGGCAGGTCCCGCTCATCAATGCCCTGGGCGGCGGCGCGGCTGGCCCGGGCCTTCAGCACCGGATCTTCCTGGCGGGTGTCCACATGCGGGCTCGCGTTCGCATCCACCGGGCCTGGATCTGCCGTGCCCGCATCTTTCGGCGGGTGGACGCGCGGTGCGGCCAGGGCCGGGACGGCCAAAGCGGTGAGGAGCAGGCGGCGCTTCTTCATCAGGGCTCCATTCTACGCCCTTGAGTGCGGCACAGACCACCCAGGCTCCCCGGTTCCCGGTGCCCCTGCCTCGGCGCGGTAGACTTGGAATCCCCCCGCCCCTGGCGCGGGCCCCGAAAGGAACGAGATGCCGGACCATCCGACCGCTCCCGTGCCATCTGTCCCCGTGGCGGACAAGGCCCTGGAAGACTGCCTGCGCCCCTTCCCCGCCTCGGAGAAGGTCTTCGTCGAAGGCAAACTCCCGGGCGTGCGGGTGCCCCTGCGCCGCATTCGCCTCCAGGACACCCGCGACTTCAACGGCCAACTCCTCGCCAACGAGGCGGTCACGGTCTACGACACGAGCGGCCCTTACACCGATCCAACCGCCACCCTTGATGTGACGAAGGGCCTTCCCTCCCTGCGCCGGGACTGGATCCTCGGCCGCGGCGATGTGGAGGAATTGGACAAGCCCAGCTCTTACTACCGCCAGCTTCGCGATCGGGACCTGGAACTGGAGGCGATCCGCTTCCAAGGGGCGCGCAAGCCCCTCCGGGCCAAGGCGGGGAAGAATGTCTCCCAGATGCACTACGCCAAGCAGGGTCTCATCACGCCCGAGATGGAGTTCATCGCCATCCGCGAAAACCTCGGCCGGGACGCGGCCGGGATGAAGTCGCGCATCACGCCGGAATTCGTCCGGGATGAGATCGCCCGGGGCCGCGCCATCATCCCCAACAACATCAACCACCCGGAAACCGAACCGATGATCATCGGCCGGAACTTCCTCGTGAAGATCAACGCCAACATCGGCAACTCCGCCGTGGCCTCCTCCATCGAAGAAGAAGTCTCCAAGATGGCCTGGGCGACGCGCTGGGGCGCGGACACGGTGATGGATCTCAGCACCGGCAAGAACATCCATGAGACGCGGGAGTGGATCCTCCGCAACAGCCCCGTGCCCATCGGCACCGTGCCCATCTACCAGGCGCTGGAAAAGGTGGATGGCATCGCCGAAGAACTCACCTGGGAGCTCTACCGAGACACGCTCATCGAGCAGGCGGAGCAGGGCGTGGACTACTTCACCATCCATGCCGGGGTGCGCCTGAAGTATGTTCCGCTCACCGCCAAGCGCGTGACGGGCATCGTGAGCCGGGGTGGAAGCATCATGGCGAAGTGGTGCCTCTCCCACCACAAGGAGAACTTCCTCTACACGCACTTCGAGGAGATCTGCGAGATCATGAAGGCCTACGATGTGGCCTTCTCCCTCGGCGACGGCCTGCGTCCCGGATCCACGGCGGACGCCAACGACGAAGCCCAGTTCGGCGAACTGGATACCCTCGGCGAACTGACGAAGATCGCCTGGAAGCACGAGGTCCAGACCATGATCGAGGGCCCGGGCCATGTGCCCATGCACCTCATCCAGGAGAATATGGAGCGCCAGCTCAAGGTCTGTCACGAGGCGCCCTTCTACACGCTGGGCCCGCTCACGACCGACATCGCGCCGGGCTACGACCACATCACGAGCGCCATCGGCGCGGCCATGATCGGATGGTTCGGCACGGCGATGCTCTGTTATGTGACGCCCAAGGAGCATCTGGGCCTTCCCAACCGCAAGGATGTGAAGGACGGCGTCATCACCTACAAGCTCGCCGCCCACGCCGCGGACCTCGCCAAGGGCCACCCCGGCGCGAATCTCCGGGACGACGCCCTCTCCAAGGCGAGATTCGAATTCCGCTGGGAGGATCAGTTCAACCTGAGCCTCGATCCCGACACGGCCCGGGAGTTCCACGACGAGACGCTGCCCGCCGAAGGCGCGAAGCAGGCCCACTTCTGCTCCATGTGCGGCCCGAAATTCTGCTCCATGCGCATCACGGAGGATGTGCGGAAATACGCCGAGGAGCACGGCTACACCGAGGCCGAAGCGATCGAGCACGGCATGGCGGACATGTCCGAGGCCTTCAAGGCTAAGGGCTCCGATGTCTACCAGCAAGCCTGAGCGAGAGGTTCGAGATGCCCCTCGATCCCCTTGAAGAACGCGTAGATCCCCAGGAAGCGCTTGAAGATTTCTGGAGCGTGGCCTTCCCCATCCTGGCCCGCCAGGAGCGGGAGCGGGCTTCGCGCATCCTGGAGACCTGGGTCGCCGCCTGGAAGGGCAAGCAGCGCGCGGTGAACCTCACTCGCTCCAATCACGGGGCCTTTCTCCACTTCGCCCAGTTCATGGATGGGTCCTGGATTCAGGCCTTCACCTTCATCGCCGATCGCAAGGACGGCGTCTCCCTCCGGGGCCCGGACCCCGACCGCACGCGCCGCGCCCACAAGCTGCGCCGCCACAAGGTGGACAGCGCGCCGCTGGACAAGCTCTTCGAGGCCTGGAGCGCCCATCCGGAAGGTCGCCCGGCGGGCCATGCCGTGGAATTCTTCTTCCACGAAACGCCGGATGACACCTGGGACGCCTGCCTGCGGGAGACCCTCGCATGCCTGGGGAACTAGACGCCTACGAAGTGGCCACGGCCCACACGGCCGCGCTCATCCAGGCCACGCCGGATGCGCTCTGGGATCGAGTCTGGCCGGGGGTGCGGACGCTCCGGGAGCAGCTTCTCCACCTCGCGCTCGTGCGCGAAAGCATCTGTCGCCAGCTCGCGGGCGAGCCCACCTCCGGCCTCTGCAAACGCTTCGAAACACCGCCATGGCAAGGGGGGACGGCTGACCTGGCCGTGGCTTTCACCGCCCACGCGGATCGCTGCCGCGCGTCGCTCGCCATGGTGGATGGGGCGAAGCTCGACGCGCCTTTCACGACGCCCTTCGGCAATCGCTCCACGGCTCGCAACTACTTCCGCGTGATGCTCCTCGAAGAACACCACCACCGCGCGCAGATGAGCCAACTGCTGCGCCTCGCGGAAATCGAGCCGCCGCCCTATCCGGGGCAGGCTTGGGTGGAACTCGGAATTCCTCAGGATTGAGGTTGCGGACCTGCCCCGGATTCGCTCAGGCTTGAGCCATGGCCGCTTGCCGTTTCAGCTTTTTCTATTTTAGCTTCCGGACTCCGGGGGCTGGAGCGGCGTTGACCTAAACCAACACGCAACCGCCAACACCCCCGAGACCGAAACCGGCTCGGGGGTTTTTCTTTGGAGCCAGTCATGGCCGAAACCCTCACCGAAACGCTAAGCGGACTTCGCGGGCGCATTGACGCCCTGGACGAAGAACTCCTCGCTCTCCTCAACGCCCGGGCCCGCCTGGTGCAAGAGGTGGGCGAGGCCAAGCGCCAGTCCGGCCACTCTGGCGCCTTCTATGCCGCGCAGCGGGAACAGGCGATCCACGCGCGGCTCGCGAGCCTGAACGAAGGGCCCTTCCCCACGCCCGCCCTGCGACCGGTCTTCCAGGAAATTCTCAGCGCCTGCCTGTCCCTGGAAAAGGGACTGCGCGTGGCCTTCCTCGGACCCGAAGCCACCTTCACCCATGCGGCGGCTCGGCAACAGTTCGGACTCTCCGCGAACCTGCTTCCGGAGCGCTCGGTGCAGGCCGTGTTCCAGCAAGTAGAGCGGGGCCGAGCGGATGTCGGCGTCGTACCCCTGGAGAACTCCACCGAAGGCATGGTGGGCTCCACCCTCGACACGCTGATGGACAGTGACCTACGCATCACCGCCGAAATCGTGCTCGCGGTGGAGCAGTGCCTCCTCACGCGCCCTGGCCTGGATCCGGCCTGCGTCCGTCGCGTGTACTCCCATCCCCACGCCATTGGCCAATGCCGGGGCTGGCTTTCCACCCACCTTCCGACTGCGGAAGCCGTGGAATGCGCCTCCACCGCCGACGCGGCGCGGATGGCCAAGGGGGATGGCGCGGGCGCGGCGCTCGCCTCCGCCCTCGCCGCGCCCCTGTATGGCTTGGAAGTCACCCGGCATGGCGTCCAGGACCAGCGCGCCAACTTCACGCGCTTCCTCGTCGTCAGCCCCAATGACGCCGCCGCCCATCCCGCGCCCACGGGGTGCGACCGCACCTCGCTCCTGCTCCAGGCCCACGATGGCCCCGGCGCGTTGCTGGACCTGCTCCGCCCCTTCAGCTCGCGCGGCCTCAACCTCAGCCGCATCGAAAGCCATCCCACCCGCAAGAAGGCGTGGGATTACGCCTTCTTCCTGGATGTGGAAGGCCACGAAGCGGATGAGTCCCTCGCCGCCGCCCTCACCGAACTCGCGCTTCACTGCGAAGTGCGCGTGCTCGGGAGTTATCCGAGGGCTTCTCAATGATCGTCAGGCAGTTCGCTAATCCAATGAATTTGGTGAGACACCAATGGAAACTCCGACAGATCCGTTCTTCGAGCCAGGATATCAATCGGTTTGCCTTCCAACTCACCGGATAGGTGCAGGTGGGATGCGTCCACGAAAGTCGCTGCCAAAGTTCCTGACGGAGCAGGAATCTCCCACGCCCGTGGAGCTCGTCCTGCTTGAATTGCCAAACTCGACGACTTGGCATCGAAGGTCGCCTTAGACCAAGGCGTGACGCGGCCATCTACCGTGGCAATGCGCACATAAGTCGCCCCAACCTCCATCCATCGCCATCGCGATTTGTCTGTGAATACAGGAGGGTGGTCCACCCCATCAATCCTGAGGGCATCAATTTCATAAAGTCCATTCAATGGACCCCGTTTCGGAGTCCGGTCAGACCAAGCACTCCATCCCCATGCGATTTGGCTTATCAGTAGGCTGCCCAAAAACACGGTCTTCAGACTCATTCGAGCCCATCGCATCCATCCTGTCCCGAGTGGGCCTTCGATGTTCTCGGGTTCGACTGGCCGGTGGCTCACGAAGACACCCATGAGCCGTTTCACGGAGGGGGCAAGGATCGCGAGCGCCATGAGGAGGTAGAGCGTGGCGTTCAGCTTGACCGGAATGTCGTAGCAGATGTTCATCATCACGACATTGGTTAGGACGATAGCCAGAACCATCGCCCCGAGCGTTGCGGTCCTCCGGAAAAACAGCAGTAGTCCCCCGAGACATTCCAGCGCACCCGCGAACACCGTGTAGGGGATCGAGTAACCCACAAAGGTCCAAGCAAGCCTCATGGGCGTCGCTTGGCCGAAGGCTTCGGTAAGCATGAGGCCATGCGGCGGAAAGAACTGCTGATCGAAGACCTTCATGACGCCGTAAACCAGCATTATCGTTCCAAGCGTGTAACGCAGATAAACGCGGAACCAACCTGACAAGGATGTGTAATTCTTTCGCCGCCGATCCAGCCAGGACCACAACAGAGTGAACCCGCCAGATAGAACCGCGGCAAGGAGCACCAAGATATAATCGTGCACTGTATCTCCGCTCCCTGTGCGCTGATACATGACTGGATGATCCAGGCGTAGCACATGAGTCCCGATCCAGAGGATCGGCCCCTTCCACAGGTCTCGCCAAATCCCGTTAATCCATCCCATCCAGGGCAAGTTGCCGATCGCCATTGGAAGGGAGATGAACAGGAAAAAGCAGAATGCGAAGCGAAACCCGACGAGATGCGCCTGACTCCATTTCGTGGAGAGATTCTCACTTGTCATCGTTCACCTTGGAATGAGCCCATTCTAGGACCCTCACCCGCCGAGGTAACTCATCTCGGGTTTTTTCAGGCCCGGCGTGGCGGAACTCCGAAGTTCGGAATAGCGGTCGTCGCGGCGCTTCCAGCGGGCGCTGACGAGGGCCGCGAGATCGGCGTCGGAGCTGCCGTTGCGGAGGGCGGCGCGGAGGTCCAACCCTTCGGCGCCGAAGAGACATGTGTGGAGACGGCCTTCCGCCGACAGGCGCGCGCGGTCGCAGCCGCCACAGAAGGGGGCGCTCACGCTTTCGATGAAGCCCACTTCGCCGCGGCCATCGCGGTAACGCCAAGTCCGCGCCACGGCGTCTTTCGCAAGCGCCACCGGCTCCATCGGCCAACGGGCCTGGAGCTTCGCCCGTAGCTCGACTCCCGGCACGACGGCGTCCAGCTTCCATCCGTTCGTCGTGCCCACATCCATGAATTCGATGAAGCGAAGGGTGAAGCCCTGCTCCCGGGCGAAGGCGGCGAGGGCTTCGGCCTCGTCGTCGTTCACGCCCCGCTGCACGACACAGTTGAGCTTGATGGGCGCAAACCCCACCTCCCGCGCGGCGGAGAGGCCTTCCAGCACCCGCGACAGTGGTACTTCTGTGCCACATAGACTGCGGAAACGATCCGGGTCCAGGGTGTCGAGGCTCACGGTGAGGCGCTTCAACCCGGCCTGCTTCAAGGGCGCGGCCAAGTCCTTCAGCCCCGCGCCGTTGGTGGTGAGGGCCAGATCCCGGATGCCGGGGATGGAAGCGAGATCACGCACCAAGTGGGACAGATCCTTCCGCAGCAACGGTTCGCCCCCGGTGAGACGGATCTTGTCCACCCCAAGCCCCGCGAAGATCCGCGCCAGTCGGGCGATTTCCTCGAAGCTGAGGACTTGGTCCTTGGGCAGGAAGGGGTGATCCGGCCCGAAGATCTCCGGCGGCATGCAGTAGCCGCACCGGAAGTTGCAGCGATCGGTGACGGAAATCCGGAGGGCCCTCAAGGGGCGGCCCAAGGTGTCCAGGAGGCCTGCCGGTTGCCCATCCATGCCCCTAAGGGTGCCGTAATCCGGGCCGCCTTGGGTCACAATGGAGTTTTGCCGGATTCCACGATGGGCTTCCTCGACAAGCTTCTCAAGCGCGCGCCGAATGCGCCCCTCCCCAGCCTGGAAGCGCTGGCGGGCGAGGCGGGACTGCCCTTCGACGCCGAGGCGCTCGCCCCCCACCTGGAAGCCTTCGAGCACCTCTCCGATGTCCCCCACCGGGAAGCCTGGGCCGCCGCGCTTCGCGCGCTCGCCGACAAGAAACTCGGCTTGCCCGCCATCTGGGACGAGGCCCAGGAGGAAATTCTCCCCGAACTCGTGCCCGCCTGGGTGCCGGAGCGGGAAGGCGGCTTCGCCAAGCTCTGCATCGAAGGCCTGCGGATGCGGCTCCGCGTGGGCGACCGTCCGGATTCGCGCATCGTCCAGGCCGCCGACCTCGTCCTCTGGGACATCTCCGATGACACCGCCGTGGAACAGGCCCTCCACAATCTGAAACAGCGCTCCACGGTGAAGGCCTTCGAGCGCCAACCCAGCGGCATCTACCGCGCGCCCTGGAAGGACGGCTTCGACGCTGCCCGCCTGCTGCTGCCGGAGCTGTGGAAGGAAGTCCTCAAGGATCAGCGTCCCTTCATGGCCGCGCCCCACGGCGGCTGCCTGCTCATCGCCCCCCAGGTGCTGCTGCCCAAGCTGGTGGAGGCCGTTTCCCAGGAACTCGGGAAGGGGCCCCTGCTCCAGGCCGCGCTCTTCGAGCGGGTGGGGGACCAGTGGCTGCCGGCGCGCATGCAGGAGCCGCACCCCATCGCCTTCCCCCAAAAGGAACTGAAGGCCCTCGACCTCATCCATGCCTTGCGGGCTCAGGCCCAAGACCTGGACCCGGCCCTTGGCCAGCCCGCGCCCATGACCACCCTCAAGACCCAGGACGGCCGCCCCCTCACGATGGCGATGTGGACCGTCGGTGGGCCTTGCCTCGTCGCCTCCGACTGCGATCTGGTGGGCTTCGCCACGGCGGATGGCGCGCCGCTGGGCATCTACTGGCGCCAGTCCCTGCCGCGCCTCGCGGAACTTAAGGGTGAGGCCGTCGCCATCTGGGGCCCCCGCCGCGTACGCTACGACCGCGCCCCCACGGGCGAGGAGCGCGAGCTGTTGGAGCGCTTCGCCGATGCCCAGCAGATGCTCCAGATCCTCAAAGGGCAAGGCGGGACCCCCGCGCCCAAGCCCGCCCCGAAGCCCGCACCCAACCCCAACGCCCTCCCGAGCCACCTCCAAGGCCAGCTGGGTGTCCAAGACGAAGACTGAGCGCGGTAGCCGGTAGCCGGTAGCCGAAACCTATTTGATCAGTCCAATCTCCCGCAGCCGCTGCATCAGGAAATCATGGGCGGTGATGGGCTCGAAGTGCCGCCGCTCGCCGGGGTTCAGGATCTCGGCCGGGCAGTCCAGCACCACTTCGGGCCTTGGATGGCAGAAGAAGGGCATGGAGTAGCGCACGGCGTCGGGACTGTCCGGGTTCACGACGCGGTGGGTGGTGCTCGGGATCTTGGCGTTCACATGGCGGCTCAGCATATCGCCCGCATCCGCGACGATCTCGCCTTCGAGCCCATCCACCGCGTGCCATTCCCCATCCCGATCCAGCAGTTCGAGGCCGCTGCCCGTGGCGGCGGGCAGAAGGGTGATGAGGTTGATGTCCTCGTGGGCCGCGGCGCGGACGCCGCCTTCGATGTAGCGTTCTTTCAAGGCCGGATAATGGATGAGTCGGAGGATGGAGTTGCCGCCCACGATCATGTCCGCCAGGTGGCGCTGGGGCAGTCCGAGGTAGAGGGCAATGGCTTCCAGGAGCGTGCCCGCGCAGGCCTCCAGGTCCGTAAAAAGGCCCAGCAGGTTCGCCTTGAAGGTGGGCACTTCGGACGGCCAGAGGTTCGGCATGAAGTCGCCTTCAAACTTCCCCCCGGGTGGATTGTCCTGGCCGATATGCCAGAACTCCTTGAGGTCGCCCACGGGGTTGTCCTTGGCGTGCTCCTGGCCGAAAGAAGTGAAGCCCCGGGCTCCGCCCGTTCCCGGCACGAGGTAAGCCCGCTTCGTGGCCTCGGGCAGCGCGAAGAAGGCCCGGATGTCGGCGTAGGCCGCGTCCACCCGCGCCTTCGTCACCTTGTGGCCATCCACTTTGACGAACCCGGTGCCTTCCAGACTTTCGCCCAACACGCGGATGAAGTCGGCCCGATCCTGGGGCGATCCGGCGGTGAACTGGCTGAGGTGGACGGTCTCAACGCGCATGGCGGACTCCGAGGTATCGAGGCTACTGGCTCGTGGGGAAAAGAAAAGGGCTGGCGGCTTTCGCCGCCAGCCCCCATTGCCCACCCCTTCCAAGAGCCGGCAATGAACTCGTTCAGGCCTCCTTGGCCTTGAGGCCAAGCTTGGCGCGGATCTGGAGTTCGATCTCCTCCGCCAACTCGGGGTTGTCGAGGAGGAGCTTGCGGACATTTTCCGCGCCCTGACCCAGACGGCTGTCCTTGTAGCTGAACCAGGAACCGCTCTTTTGGACGATCTCGAGAGCCGTGCCCAGCTCCACCAGTTCGGAGGACCGGCTGATGCCTTCGCCGTAGAGGATGTCGAAGGTGGCGATCTTGAGGGGCGGAGCCACCTTGTTCTTGACCACCTTCACCTTGGTCTTCTTGCCCACCACGGAGGAATCCTCATCCCGGCTGCCGGCCAAAGGATCCGTGCTGGCGCCTTTGATGCTCTGGATGGAACGGACATCCAGTCGCACGGAGGCGTAGAACTTCAGTGCGTTGCCGCCCGTGGTCGTCTCCGGGCTGCCGAACATGACGCCGATCTTCATGCGGATCTGGTTGATGAAGATGACGCAGGTGTTGGTGCGGCTGATGGTGGCGGTCATCTTGCGGAGCGCCTGGCTCATGAGCCGGGCCTGGAGGCCCACATGGGTGTCGCCCATTTCGCCATCAATTTCGGCTTTCGGCACCAGCGCCGCGACGGAATCAATGACGATGATGTCGAGAGCGCCAGAGCGGACGAGCTGGTCGGCGATCTCCAGGGCCTGCTCGCCACTGTCCGGTTGGCTGATGAACAGGTTGTCAATGTCCACGCCCAGCTTCTTGGCGTATTCGGGGTCCAGGGCATGCTCGGCGTCAATGTAGGCGGCGAGGCCGCCCTTCTTCTGGGCCTGGGCGACGGCGTGGAGGGCGAGGGTCGTCTTGCCGCTGGATTCGGGCCCGTAGATCTCCACGATCCGGCCCTTGGGCAAGCCGCCAATGCCTAACGCGGCATCCAGGGAGATGGAGCCGGAGGAGATGGCTTCGATGCCCTCCGCCGCGCTGGCGCGGTCACCCAGCTTCATCACAGAACCCTTGCCGAAGGCGCGCTCGATTTCGCCGAGCGTCCGGGTCAGGACTTTGAGTCGTTCGTCGTTGGCCATGTCAGGGGCAGTCGCAGTGGCGGCGGGCATCGGGGTCTCCTTGGAAAGGGTCAGATCCAAGGATCGTCAAAAAAGCGAAAAAAACAAGAACCAAATCCGAGCCGTGGATGACTAGGATACCCAAGGGCCCCCCGCCCGGAAGGCCCTTCTCATCCCTGATTTACAACCTGTTCAGATAGAAGGATTGGATAAACCGATTTCCCGTCCCCGCCAGCGATTGACCCCCCTCAGCCTGTCCCAGAAGGCCGGAATCGCGCCCCACAGGAGGGCCGGTCCGGCCAGGGGCCAGAGGGCCCAGGCGAGGTCCGCCGGGCGTTCCGTGAGCCGCTGGTGGACCTCGGCGACGACGGCGGGCACGGCGAGCCAAAGAACGGCGGCGAGGATGGGCCATCCGGCGAAGGGCAGCCAAAGCGGGGCGAGCCAAAGGACCATCGCGAGGGGGCCGAGGATCGGGAAGGCCATCCACACCACCGGCACCGCCAGCACATTCTTCCGCATGGCCTGGACCGCGTCCCGGCCCGAGGCGTACATGCGGATGCGCAAGTCCGGTCCACCCTGCCCGACCCGGTTGGAGAAGCCCGCCAGCTTGGCCCGGCGCGCCAACATCATGTCGTCAATGGCCTCCAGCGGCGCGGCGGCGTGCCCACCGAGGGCGTCATAGACGGACCGTCGGATGAGGGTGAAGGCTCCAATGCCCGCGCAAAAGGGACTGCCCGCCTTCGCCACGCGGTCCGCGGGAACGGCCATCAAGAAGCCCGACCCCAGCACCGGCAGCAGCAGGCGCTCGCCCAAGGAGCCCGTCTCCTGCCCCGGCACCAGGGCGAGCACATCCGCGCCGGTGGCTTCAGCGTGGGCAACGGCGCGGCGGAGGAGGGAGGGTTCGGCCTTCACATCCGCGTCGGCGAAGAGGAGCCAGTCCGCGTGGGCTTCCGGCGCGCTCGTCGCCAGGTGCAGCGCGTGGTTCTTGCCCAACCACCCGGGCGGGAGGGTGTCATTGCGGATCACCCGGAGGCGGGGGTCTTGAAGACCCGCCAGAATCTCCGGCGTGGCGTCGGTGGAGCCATCGTCCACGACGACCACGCGGAGGCCACCGTGGTCCTGGGCGAGCCAACTCGCCAGGGCGCCACCGATCTCCCGGGCTTCGTTCCGGGCGGGAATGCACAGGCACACGGACGACGGCGACGGCACCGGGTCCTCCGGAAGCCGCTCCAACTTCCCGAGGTTCCGAAGCACGACCGCCAACGATCCGAAGATGAGGGCCGCGCTTCCCACCGCGATTCCATCCAGCGGCGTCATTCCCAATCCCGGGCGACGAGATAGGCCACCGTCGTCGCCACCAGCGCGGGCACCACGAGCGGCGCTTGGGCCGTCGTCTCCGCCAGGAACACCACCGGCACGAGGATGGTGCCGTTGAAGGCCCCCGCGAGCGCCGTCGCGCCCAACATGGTGAGCAGCCCCGGGTAGCCCGGAAGCCATGCCGCGTCGAACGCCGAACCCAGGCACGCGCCCATGCAGACGGCCGGGAGCCATGTGCCGCCGATGCCGCCGCACCCCAGCGTCAGCGCTGTCGCCAACACTTTGATGCCGAGGAAGATGAGGGCGAGGCGCAGGTCCGCGGGCGCCTGGATGAGGTGGTTCACCAATTCCACGCCGCCACCGCGGATGGTCGGCAAATGGGGCACGAGGAAATGCCCTGGCAACATCAGCACCACGAGGCCGAGGCCTCCCGCGAATCCCCGCCAGCGCAAAGGAATCCAGGCCAGACGGCGGCGGAAGAGGGCCGTGGCCGCTCCGAAGAAACTGGAGACGAGCCCACACGCGATGCCGAGGGGAATCGCCATCCAGACCTCTCTCCACCGCAAGGAATAGGCCCGGGGCAAGGCCAGCAGGGGCGCGTGGCCGACCATGGCCGCGAAGACGAGGTAGCCTGCGGCGGCGGAGACGAGGGTCGGCACCAGCGTGCGCGTCTGGAGGACGCCTTCATGCTCGGCAGCGTAGAGCGCCGCGGAGAGCGGAGCCCGGAACACGGATGAAATCGCGCCCGCCGCGCCCGCCACCACCATCGTTCCCGCCTCGGTCTTGAGACGCCGAAAGATACGGAAGGGGCGCGCCAGGAAACTCATCAGGCGATGGCACTGAAGCCCCACGGCGGCGCCAAACCACTTGGCCGGTCCCTCCAGCCCCGCGCTACCCCCCAGAAAGATCGTGGCGAAACAGGCCGCCACCTTCACGAGCGACTTGCGAAAAGGAAAAGCCTGGAACGGATTCTCCCGGGAGAGGTGGACATCTTCCGACAGGCTCACATCGCCCACCCTGCCGAAATCCAGCAGCATCGTCGCCAGCGGCAAACCCACGAGCGGCATGAGCAGCACCCAATGGCCCGGCACGAGATGGGTGCCCACCCACGCGAAGCTGGATCGGTAGACCTCCACCGCCAGACCCATCATCCAACCCGTGAACGCGCCGAGGGGCATCATCACGAAGAGGATGCGGCGGGTGTGGGCCAGCAGCCTCAAGTTGCGCCGCCTCGCCCAGTGGCCGAGCGCCTTCGCTTCGAGCTTCATGGGGCCAGCTTAACGGCTTAGAGATGCTCGCGCTTCACGAGCACGGCCACCGTGGCGGCGAGCAGGCCCGGCACCACGAGAGCCGGATCCCCCGTCGTCTCCGCCAGGAACACCACCGGCACGAGGATCACCTCGTGCACCGCGCCCGCGAAGGCCACGCCCGCCATCATCGGGATGAGGCCGGGTGTCTCGGGCATCATCCAGCCTTGGAGGAAGGCTCCAAGGGACGCGCCCATGGACACGGTGCAGATCCACATGCCGCCCACGCCGCCCGCCGCGAGGGTCATGGCCGTGGCAAGAATCTTGAGGCCGCTGAAAAGAATCGCCGCCCGGTGGGTCTCGGTTCCCGCGAGCACATGGAGAATGAGTTCGAGACCGCCCCGCTGGGTCACCTGGAGGTCGTGGAAAAGGAAGTGACCGGGCATGGCGAGAAGCGCGAGCCCCACGCCCCCCAGGAGGCCGCGCCACACGAGCGGGTAGCGCGCCAGAAAACGGGTCAGACCGAATCGGATCGCGAGGAACAGACTCGCCCCGAGCCCGCAGATGAGGCCCACGGGCAGGGCCCAGAGCAGTTCCTTGGCCTGGAGGTGGTAGGTCTTGGGCAGCGGGATCAGCGGCGCCGGGCCGACGATGGCCACCCACACCATGTAGGCGCTCGCAGCCGCGACGACGGAAGGGATCAGTTCCTCGTGGGACACATGGCCGTCATGCTCCACCGCGAAGAGCGAGCCGGAGAGCGGCGCGCGGAAGACGATGGCCACCGCCGCCGAAGCCCCAGCGACGACCATCGTCAGAGGCTGCACCTTCAAGCGTCGGAAGAACCGCCACCGCAGGGCCAGCCAATGGATGCCCCGGTGAAACTGCACGCCCACCGCCGCGCCCAGCCATTTGGCGGGGCCTTCCAGACCCGTCGAACCACCCAGGCCGATGGTGAAGGCGCAGCCGATGACCTTGGCCATGGAGGTCCAAAAAGGAAAGGCCTCGAAGGGGCTCTTCTTCGCAAGATCCAGATCCTCGAAGAGGCTCACCTGGCCCGTGCGGGTCACCGTCAGCCAGGTCGTCGCCGCCACGAGGGCGAGGCCGGGCAGCACCCAAAGGAGGTGGATGCGATCGAAGATCCCCTCAAGGAAGGGCACGAGGTGATGCTCCAACCCCAGCAGCAGGCCCGTCATCACGAGGCCCAGCAACGCGCCGAGGGGGAGGATCGCGAACACGATGCGACGGGAATGGGCGAGGAGGCGCAGGCGCAGGTTCCGGGGCGGGAGCATGCCGCGCACCGCCCGCATGCCGCGGCGGCCGTAGCGCTCCATCCGTTCCACCGGGCTCATGCGGATACCCCCAAACCTTCCATTTCAACACAAAAGGTTGACCCGCGCGATATGCTGATTTCCATGGACAAAGACCAGAAAATCGAAGCCGTTTTCCATGACATCCGGCGCATCGTCCGGGCCCTGGAACTCTTCTCCAAGGAGGTGGATGTGAAGTTCCACCTCACCGCGCCCCAGCTCTGGGCCTTGTGGGAACTGGGCAAGGAAGGCCCGCTGTCGTTGAAGGATCTCTCCGCGCGCATCCAACTCCACCCGAGCACCGTCGTCGGCGTGGTGGATCGCCTGGAAGCCAAGGGCCTCGTCACCCGCAAGACGGACTCCGTGGATCGCCGCCGGGTAAAGCTCAGCCTCACCGCCGCCGGCAAAGCCCTTCGCAAGAAAGCCCCGCACCCGGCCCAGGGCCGCCTCCTGATGGCGCTCCAGAACATGGGCGACAAGCAGATCGGCGATATCCACAAGTCCATTGCCACCTTGGTGAAAGCCATGGAAGCCGAGGATGTGGAGGCCCGCTTCTTCTTCTCGGAGGGCTAGGAGGGGTGACCTCCCTTCTCCTCGTTTCGGATCTTGATGGAACCTGGTTGCCCGGTCCGGGCGAGGCTTCGGCGCTCGCGGTCCTGGAAGCCGCCGTGGCCTCGGCTCCCGACCTCCACCTCGCCTTCGCCACGGGACGCACGCTCCCCGCGGCCTTGGAAGGCTTGGCGGCTGCCGGATCGCGCGGACCCCAAACCTTGGTGACGGATGTGGGCTGCGCCCTTTACCTCCCGACGGCGGATGGGTGGCGGGAGGACCCGGCCTACGCGGCCTCCGTGGAGGCCCGGTGGGATGGGAAGGCCGCCGCCCGGGTTCTCGCGTCCCTCCCGGAAGGCATCCTGTCCCAGCCGGGCGTCACGGCCCGTCGGCGCTTGGCGCTCCAGGTCCAGCCGGGTTTCGACCCTGGTGAGCGGGCTGCCCCCCTCGGCGCCCTCTTGGCCGCTCACGGCCTCGCCGCCCGCATCCTCCCCAGTCATGGCTTTTACCTCGATGTGCTCCCGGTAGGGGTGGACAAAGGGTTCGCCGTCCGATATTTGCAGAACAAATTAAGACCCTGTCATGTGATATCCTGTGGGGACTCCGAGAACGACCTCGACCTGTTCCGGGCTGCGGACATCGCCTTACTGATGCCCCAGCACCATTTGGAGGACGGGCACCTGGATGAACTCGCGCCAACCCTGATCCGCTGCACGGAGCCGGGACCCCGGGGCATCCTCGCTGAACTGAGGCGCCTCGGGCATCTCTAGAGGAGCCCGCATGACCCTTGACCTCCGGCCCAAGGCCGAGACCCCGAGTGCGCTGATCGTGGCCTCTCACCGGGGGCCCTTCGCCAAGGGGGCGGACGGGGTCTGGAGCCGGAAGGTCAATGGGGTCTTCGCCGCGATGGACCCGACCCTGAGGGAGACCAAAGGCACCTGGATCTGCTGGAGCCTTCCCAGGCCTGAGCAGGAGGGTGAGGAAGCCACCTTCGAAGTGATGGAAGATGGGCAGCGTCTCTACGATCTCCACGAACTCGTGCTGACGCCTGAGAAGGCTCAAGCCTTCTATGAAGGCTTCACCACCGAAGCACTCTGGCCCATCCTCTTCTGCTTTCCCAGCCGCATCCAATTCACCCATTCCCTGTGGGACACCTACCGGGAAGTGAATGAGCGCTTCGCGGATTCCATCGCGCGCCTCGCCGCGCCGGGGGCGACGGTTTGGGTACATGATTTCCACCTGATGCTGCTGCCTGGCCTTTTGCGGGCTCGCCGGCCGGACCTACGCATCGGCTACTTCCTCCACACCACCTTCCCCCCGCCGGATGTCTTCGGGATCCTGCCCTGGCGGGATGAGTTGCTCAAGGGCGTCCTGGGAGCCGACCTGGTGGGTTTCCATATCCCCCTTTACGCGAACAATTTCGCCGCCTGCTGCGTGCGCTACCTGGGAGCCGAGCCAACCTGGCGGATCCGTCCCGACGGCGGCGGCTCGCCCCTCCATCCCGGCCATGAGTACGAACGGCTGACCCTGGAAGGGCGCGCCACTGAACTGGGGGCCTTCGGCGTGGGGGCCCAGGCTCCGCTTTTGGCGAGACTCGCGGGAGATCCAGCCATTCAAGCCCGTGCGCGCGAACTTCGGACCCAGCTGGGCGCGGAGGTGATCGCCCTTTCGGCAGAACGCTTGGACTATGTGAAAGGCCCCTTGGAGCGGCTTAGGGCGCTCGATCTGCTCTTCCAACGGCATCCAGAGTGGGTCGGTCGGCTCACCCTCGTGCAGGTGGCCGTGCCGACCCGGGAAGGAGTCGAGGCGTTCGAACAGCTTCGGCGGGAGGTCAACGAAGCTGTCGGCTCGTTGAACGGTCGCTGGGGCAATGCCACCTGGCAACCGGTCCTGAGCCTGCATCGCGGCCTTCCCCTGGAAGAGTTGGCCGCCCACTACCTCGCCTCCGATCTTTGCCTGGTCACCCCCCTGCGGGACGGTATGAACCTCGTGGCGAAGGAGTATGTCCTCAGCCGGGAGGACGGTCTCGTTCTGCTCTCCGAATTCGCGGGCGCGGCGGTGGATCTGCCAGACGCCGTGCGCGTCAACCCCTTTGACCCCGAAGGCGTGGCGGAGGCCATGCATGGAGCCCTCACCCTGGATCCAGGCTCGCGGCAAGCCCGCTTCTCCCGCATGAAAGCGAGCTGCGAAGCCCGCGACCTCGCCTGGTGGGGGCGCACCTTCCTGGACCGGCTGGAGGAGGTGAGCCTTGCCCATGCGTGACGCCCAGGGCGTACCTTCTCCCTCCCACCACGACCCCGGCTTCCGGGTTCGGATCCGCACCTTGGATGATCTGGAGGGCATTCGGGACCTCATGCTTCGGGTCTACCCGCCCCCCCTCCACGGTCCAGGGGCCATCTGGGGCGAGCGCAACCTCCTGCGGCACCTCGCCTACTTCCCCGCGGGGCAATTCGTGGGCGAGGCCGTGGACGGGACGATCATCGGCACCGCCACGAGCATGCGGTGTCGCATAGAGGACGCGCTCGCGCCTCACACCTGGTCGGACTTCACGGCCCGGGGCAGCCTTTCTACCCATGTGCCCGGCGGCGAGGCGATGTACGGCGTGAACATCGCCGTGGATCCGGCGTGGCAAGGCCAGGGCCTGGGCCGCGCGCTCTACGAGGCCCGCCTCGCCCTCGCGCGCCAGCTCGGGTGCAAAGCCTTCATCGCGGGGGCGCGCATCCCGGGCTACGCGGCGGTCGCCCATCGCATGAGCCCTGAAGCCTACCTCTCGGAGGTCGCGGCGGGGCGGATGAAGGACCCCACCGTGAGCAAGCAGATGGCGGTAGGCTTCGAGGTGAAAGGCCTCCTCCGGGACTATGCCCCGGACCCGGAGACCCTGGGCCACGCCGCCCTCATCGCGCTGTGGCTATAGAGGAAGAGGAGCGGCCATGCGGTTCAAAGCGCCCAAACCCGTCCTTTCACGCCCGGTGCGGGTGACGAGCATCCAGTACCACCTCCGCCGCGTTGCCAGCTTCGAGGCCTTCAGCGATCAGGTGGAAGCCTTCGTGGATGTGGGGGACGACTACGACTCCGACCTCATCGTCTTCCCGGAATTGTTCACCGCCCAGCTCATCAGTTGCCTGCCGAAGGACACCGAGCCCGCGGCGAGCATGAGGGAGATCGCCACGCGCTTCACGGAAGCCTACGACGCGCTCTTCATGCGGCTGGCCAAGGATTACGACCGCATCATCGTCGCCGGGAGTCATCCCCGCTTTCTGGATGGCAAGCTGATGAATGTGGCGGGGATCTTCGTGCCCGGACACCAGCCGGTGCTGCAACCCAAGCTGCACCTCACGCCCACCGAGCGGAAAACCTGGAAGTACGAAGCGGGCCACGAGCTCCATGTGGTGGAGACGGACTTCGGCCGCTTCGCCGCCACCATCTGCTACGACACCCAGTTCCCCGAAATCGCCCGGGTGCTCGCCGAGAACGGCGTGCAGATCCTGTGCGTGCCCTACCTGACAGACGACCGGCGCGGCTGGAACCGCGTGACGGTCTGCGCACGCGCCCGGGCGGTGGAAAACCAGATCTATGTGGTGACAAGTGGGGTCGTGGGCAGCCTGCCCCTCATCACGGATCTCACCGCGCAATACGCCCAGAGCGGCATCTACACCCCGTCCGACTACTTCTTCCCCCACGATGGCATCGCGACGGAGGCTAGCGTGAACACGGAGATGGTGGCCGTCGCCGACCTGGACCTCGCCCTGCTGGACCAGGCCCGGGAGGGCGGCTCCGTGCTGAACCATGTGGACGCCGCCCGGGATGGCCTCCATGTGAAGTTTGATGGCCGCGTCCGCGTCCATCACCTGCCCTGGCTCACGAAAGCCGAAAGCACGGATACCGGAAACGCCATCGGCTGATTAAATGAGGGCATGATCCAAGCCCTCCTCGTCGCCGATCCCCTCGCGGGCACGCTCGCATTGCTGGCGCTCATGTGGATCGCCGCGAAGGTCGGCGGCGAGATCGCGGTGCGGATGAAGATGCCCGCGGTGGCGGGAGAGCTCATCGCGGGTCTCGCCTGGGCCGCAGCCGTGAAGGCATGGCCTGGATCCGTACCGGACATCGGATCAAACGCCTCCATGGATCTGCTGGGCAACCTCGGCGTCATCGTCCTCATGTTCGCCGTCGGACTCGAAAGCACCGTGCCCCAGATGCTGAAGGTGGGCCTCGCGAGCCTGCGGGTGGCGGTGCTGGGAGTCGCGTTGCCCATGGGCCTGGGCCTGCTGGGAGCGGCCCTCTTCCTGCCCAAGGGCACGCCCCTCGCGGTGGATCTCTTTATCGGCGCCTGTCTCTGCGCCACCTCCATCGGCATCTCCAGTCAGGTGCTGAAGGAGGTGGGTCAGCTCGACAGCGCCGAGGGCCGCGTCATCGTGGGCGCGGCGGTGATGGACGATGTGCTGGGCCTGCTCGTGCTCGTCGCCGTGTCCGGCATCGCCGCCGCGGCCACCGCGGGCACGGGCCTGCCCTTGGGGGCCCTGGCGAAAACCCTCACCCTCGCGCTGCTCTTCCTTGGCCTCGCGCTCACGCTTGGAAGGTTCGCCACGCCCCATCTCTTCAAGCTCGCGGACCGTTTCCGAAGCGAACAACTGCTTCTGCCCCTGGCCCTCGGCTTCGCCTTCTTCCTCGCCTGGCTGGGCAACCGCGCGGGCCTCGCCACCATTGTCGGGGCCTACGCCGCCGGGCTCATCCTGGAGCCCGCCCACATCGAAAGCCTGGAACGGCGCGAACGGCACAGCCTCGAGGACCTCGTCCATCCCCTTGTCATGGTGCTCGCGCCGCTCTTCTTCGTGCTCGTGGGCGCAAAGGTGGACCCGGCCGCACTGCTGAAGCCCTCCACGCTCTTGTTCGGCGTCGTGCTCGCCGCGCTCGGCGTCGTGGGTAAATGGGTCGCGGGCCTCGGCGCGGGGAAGGGCTTTCGCTGGACCGCCGTGGGCTGGGGCATGGTGCCCCGGGGCGAGGTGGGCTTTATCTTCGTCGGCGTCGGCGACGCGCTGATGATCCACGGCAAGCCGCTTCTCAGTCCCGAAGTGAGCGCCGCCATCGTCACCGCCCTGCTGCTCACGACCCTCCTCGGTCCCGTGGGGCTGGGGTGGGATCTGCGGCGGACCGCCACGCCAAACCCTTCTCTTTCCCGAGGCTGATCCATGCGACCTACTCTTGCGATCCTCGCGACCCTCGCCTGCTTGGGAGCCTTCGCGGCGGAAGCGCCGACCTCCTTTGGCAGCGCGTCCATCTCCGCGCGGTGGCAGGTGAAAGAGGGGCACCTCGTCGGCATGACGGTGAGTGATCACACCAACGGCCGCGAACTCTCGGTGATCGCGCCCTTCAAGATCACCTTGAAGGATGGACGAAGCCTCGGGCCCTCCGACTTCCGCCTGGACTCACCCGCCCGGATCGTTGGTCTTCAACAGGACCCCCGCGCCTCCCGACTCGTGGAGCGGCTTCCCGGCTCCGCGCTCGAAGCCACCTTCACGGATGCCGACGGACGCTTCCGCCTGGAGTGGCGGCTGGTGCAGCGATTGGGTTCGGACTACCTGCGGGAGATCGTCACCGTCACCGCGTTGAAGGGCGACGAACCCATCACCCGCGTGGAGCTCTTCCAGGTGAAGGCGGACGCGCCCGAAGTGATCGGAACGGTGCCGGGATCGCCCATCGTGTCGGGGCCGGACTACCTGGGCTTCGAGCATCCGTTGTCGAACAGTGAAGCGCGGGGCAGCCAAGCCCGAGTCTGGATCGAGCGCGATTTGCCCTTGCTGAAAGGCCGCTCCGTCACCTACTCGGCCGTGATTGGCGTGACCCACCCCGGCCAATTGCGCCGCGACTTCGCCACCTATGTGGAGCGGGAACGGGCCCATTCCTACCGGCCCTTCCTGCACTACAACTCCTGGTACGACATCGGCTACTTCACGCCCTACACCGAAGCCCAGGCCCTCGACCGCATCCACGCCTTCGGCGAGGAGCTCACCGTGAAGCGCGGCGTAAAGCTGGATTCCTTCCTCTTCGACGATGGTTGGGATGATCGCAGCGGAAGCTGGCGCTTCAGCCAGGATTTTCCGCACGGCTTCGGCCCGCTCCGGGACGCAGCGGCCAAGTACGGGGCCGCGCCAGGCCTGTGGCTCTCGCCCTGGGGCGGCTACGGCCCGCCGGCGAAGGAGCGCGCCACGCGGGGTGCGGCTTCGGGTTACGAATTGATGGATGGCCGCCTCGCCCTGTCCGGACCAAAGTATTACGCCCGCTTTCACGAGGTGGTGCTGGATCTGGTGAAGGCGGACGGCATCAACCAGTTCAAGTTCGATGGCACGGGCAACGCCGACAAGGTGATCCCTGGGAGCGCCTTCGACAGCGATTTCGCCGCGGCCATCCAGCTCATCGAGGATCTCCGCGCGGCCAAGCCCGGCCTCTTCATCAACCTCACCACCGGTACCCTCGCCACGCCCTTCTGGCTGCGCTACGCCGATTCCATCTGGCGGGATGGCGAGGACGACAGCGAGACGGGCGTGGGCACGACGCGGGAGCGGTGGATCACCTACCGGGATCAGCAGACCTACCAGAACATCGTCCAAAAGGGGCCGCTCTTCCCCCTCAACTCGCTCATGCTCCACGGCCTCATCTATGCCAAGGAAAACCGCCAGCTCCACGACGATCCGGGCCACGATTTCGCCAACGAGATCCACTCCTACTTCGCCACCGGCACCCAGCTCCAG
This sequence comes from Acidobacteriota bacterium, assembly GCA_018269025.1. Classification (GTDB taxonomy): domain Bacteria; phylum Acidobacteriota; class Holophagae; order Holophagales; family Holophagaceae; genus JAFDVN01. The sequence goes on from JAFDVN010000070.1 coordinate 24,735, forward strand.
GAGTTGTACCTCACCCCGTCCCTGCTCTCGAAAGAAGACTGGGACACCCTTGCCGATGCCGCGAAGTGGTCCCGCGCCAACGCGGGCGTGCTGCGCGACACCCACTGGATAGGTGGCGATCCGGGCCGGCTCGATGTCTATGGCTGGGCCGCCTGGACACCGAACAAAGCCATCCTCACCCTGCGCAACCCCGACGCGAAACCCCAGCTCGCCATCCTAGATCTCCCCCGCCAACTCGAACTCCCTCCCAACGCCGCGCGCACCTTCACCGTCCACGACCGCTGGGCCACCGGCGGCGCGAA
>JAFDVN010000071.1 GCA_018269025.1 Acidobacteriota bacterium
CCCGGTACTTTCCGGTGCCGAGGATGAGGCGGCTCGGGAAGGTCTTGCCCGCGACGGTGAAGGACATGGCGCGCTCCTGGCCTTCAAGTGTAGCGCCCGGGTTGAGGTTAAGCGGCGCGATCGAGCTTCGGCTCCTTGCGGCGGCGCAGGCCCGTCAAGCGCAGGATGAGGCGCTCCAGGCCCCGCCAGAAGCCGACGCGCTCCAGCACCGGGTTGAGGGTGTTGGTGAGGGGGCAGTAGTGGGTTTTCCGGGGCCAGCGGTGGTGGAGGGCGTGCTGGGCCCGGGACTGAATCAGGCCCTTCTCCTGCATCCATGAGATGACGCGGCCGTTCTCGGCCGGGCTTTGATGGGCCCAGCGATGGACGAGGTTCGTGAAGGCCGCGAGGAGAATCGCGAGGACGAGGGGCCAGGAAAGGGCATGGAAGGCCGCCAGCACGCCCAGCGCGATTCCGCCCGCCGCCACGGGCACATCCACATTCTTCCACCAGGGCAGGCGGGTCATGGCGCGGGGGTCGCGGTGATGGAGCAGGTTCGGCTCAGCGACGAGGGGCCCTAGCACCGGCCACTCGGCCTGGGCGTAGGCGTCCTCCCACCAGTGGACGAGGCCGGTGATGAAGTCCGCCAGAAGCCAAGCGCCGAGGGCTTCCAGGGCCATCCAGAGGCCGTGGCGCGCTTGTTCGAAGAGGCTGGGCAGAAGGCTGGGTTTGACGAGGGTGAGCGCAACGCTCATGGGGGCTCCGAGGATGGCCATACGGCTGCGTATGGATGACAGTACGGTTCCGTATGGTAGGCTCACGGCAAGCCCCGTCAAGGCGCTACCGTGAGTCAGAAACCCAAGCCCGCTCCAACTGCCCTGTCGGCCCAGGATTGGGTCCGGGCGGCGCTGCGCCTCATCGCCAAGGAGGGCGTCGCCGCCGTGGCCGTGGAGTCCCTCGCCCGGGATCTGGGCGTCACGAAGGGCAGCTTCTATTGGCACTTCGAGAACCGCGATGGCCTCGTCGCCGCAGCGCTCCAGGCCTGGGAGGAGGATCAGGCGCGGGATGTCGTCACGCGCTACGAAGGCATCGAGGATCCGCGCAAGCGCCTGCGGGTGATGATGGCCGCGGCCTTCGAAGACCAGGAGAACGGCCTCCTCTTCGCCGCCCTCTCCGCCAGCAGCGAGGACCCGAGAGTCCATCCTGTGCTCACGAGGGCTTCCGAACAGCGCCTCGCCTTCGGCATCCGCTCCCTTCAAGCGCTCGGATTTCCGGAGGATGAAGCGCGTCGCAAGGCGCTCTTCCTCTACGCGAGTTACGCGGGCTACTTCCAACTGCTGCGGGCCATGCCGGAGGCGGTGCGCCGGGTGTCGGATTTGAGTGCGTTCGCCCGGGATCTGGTGGACGCGGTCCTTCCCGGCTAGCGGCGGCCCTTCAACCGGCCCAAGCTGAAGCGGGTCCATCCCTCATCAGGACGATGCATGTTCAGCCGCCTCGGCAAATTCGAGATCCTCAAATCCTTGGGCCAGGGTGCCATGGGCGAAGTCTTTCTCGCCCGTGATCCGGCCATCGGACGCGAGGTGGCGGTAAAGACGATCCTCGCTTCCAGCACTGCGGGGGAAGGCGCGAAGGATCGCTTCGCGCGGGAGGCCAAGGCCGCCGGAACGCTGAACCATCCGGGCATCGTCACGATCCACGAATTCGGCGAGGACCAGGGCGTGCTCTACCTCGCGATGGAGTTCGTGCAGGGCGAGGATCTTCAAAACCTGCTGGTGGATGGAGGCCTTCCCAAAGCGGACCTGCTGGAGATCCTCGCCCAGGTCTCCGAGGCCCTCGCCTACGCCCACCGCAAGGGCGTGTTGCATCGGGATGTGAAGCCCTCCAATGTCCGCGTGAGCCGTGAAAGCGGCAAGCTCCAGGCGAAACTCATGGATTTCGGCATCGCCCGCATGTCCGAATCCACGCTGACGAGCGCGGGCCTGCTCATGGGCACGGTGGCCTACATGGCACCGGAATATGTGAAGACGGGCAAGGCCGATCCCCGCGGCGACCTCTTCGCCGTGGGCGTCATGCTCTACGAAGGCCTCTCGGGGCAACTGCCCTTCGCAGGCGACACCACCGCCACCGTGCTCTACCGCCTCGTGCACGAAGACCCGAAACCCTTGCCGCCTTCCGCGCTGATCGGCGCGAGCCCGGCGTTGCGGGGGGTGCTGGAACGCGCCCTCGCCAAGGAACCGGACTTCCGACATCCGGATGGGGACGCCCTCGCCGCGGCGCTTCGGGCGGCCAAGGACCCGGCTTGGGTGGGCGAAGCTGTGCCCTTCCGCGCCGCGGACCACGCGCCCACCGTCGCCATGCGACGCGGGGTGGCTGAGGCCGCGCCTTCGTCGAAACGGGGCGTCTGGGCTGTTGGCGCGGCGGTGATCCTTCTCGCGGGAGGGGGGTACGCCTGGACCCGGATTCGGAGGCCTGTGCCCCCCATGGCGACCACGCCTCCCCCGCAGGCAGCGCCTCTCAGTCAGACACCCGCGGCTGCGCCACCCCCACCGGCTGCGGAACCCCAACCCGCGCCCGCGCCGAAGGTCGTGGTGGCGACACCCGAGCAACCGGTCAAAAAGGCCGATCCCAAGCCCATCCCTGTGCCTGTGGCCCCGCCCGTCGAAGACCCGGCCCCCCAGGCAACAGATGAAGCTCCGCTCCCCACCGACGCCCCGGCGGACCCGGTCTCTGCCCAGCCCAGCGCGGTGGCGGCGGCGAAGGAACTGGAATCCGATCCGGCCCAGGCCCATCGGGACCTGCAACCCCTCATCCAGGCCAACCCGGAGAACCCTCATTTGCGCGCGTTGGACCTGGTGGCGCTGGCGAACGCGGGAAACGGCCCGGGCTTCATCTCCGCTTGGGACGCTGCGGTGGGCGCGGGCGTCAATCCGGCCTTCTTCCGATTCACACCGCGATTCAACACGATGCTGAAAGAGCAGGCCCGCAACGCGACGCTGCCACCCGAGGCGCTGCAGCGCCTGCAGCAGACCTTCGCGCCGAGGAAGGAGAACCGTCGCTGGCGGAGAGGCCGTTGAGCCCCGCTGGAAGCCCTACTGCCCTTCGGTCCGTTCCGTGAAATCCTGGACCGTCACCAGGCGCCAGTCGGAGCCGCGCTTCTTCCAGTGGAGGATGTAGACCTTTTGGGAGCCGTCCGGGAAGAGCCCCGTGCCCTTCTGGGTGAGGAGCACATGCACCTTCTCGAAGGCGTCCTCGCCGTTCAGACCGATGTCCTGGTTGGACAGATGAACGGTCACGGGACCCTGCTTGAGGACTTGAGCCAGGTAGAAGGTCGTGGCGGCCTTGTTCATCCCCTCGGGCCCCTGGAAGGTGTCGTCCAGGATGGCGACGGCCCCGCCCGCGTCCCCGGCCTCCAGGGCCTGGGCGGCCTTTGACAGAGTGTCGCGGATCGCCTGGTCCGCGGAGGTCTTGGGGCGGCAGGAGGGCGCCAGTACGAGGGCGGGAAGGGCCAGAAGGACCAACTTGCTTTTCATCACGGGGGCACCCTCCCACACTGGTAGACCGGAGAACGATCATGGCATCCGCGTCCCAGCATTTCGACACCCTTTGCATCCACGCGGGCCAACAGCCCGATCCCCTCTCCGGCGCGGTGATGACGCCGGTCTACTTCACGAGCACCTACCTTCAGGAAGGGCTCGGAAAACACAAGGGCTTCGAATACGCCCGCACCCGCAACCCCACCCGGGACGCGGTGCAGGGCAACCTCGCGGCGCTGGAAGGGGGCAAGCAGGCCATCGCCTTCGCCTCGGGCCTCGCGGCGACCCAAGCGATCCTTGAGCTGCTGGATGGCGGCGATCACCTGGTGCTCGGGAACAATGTCTACGGCGGCACCTTCCGGCTCGTGGACAAGATCATGGCCCGCTTCGGCATCGTCTACACCCAAGTGGACACTTCGGATCTCGCCGCGCTGAAAGCCGCGATCACGCCGAAGACGAAACTCGTGATGTTGGAGACGCCGACCAATCCCATGCTCGGGCTGTCCGACATCGCGGCCGTCCGCACGGTCGTGAAGGAAGCCGCGCCGAACGCGATTCTCGCGGTGGACAACACCTTCGCCACGCCCTTCAACCAGCAGCCCTTGAGCCTGGGGGCCGACCTCGTCTTCCACAGCACGACGAAGTACCTGAATGGCCACAGCGATTCCATCGGCGGCGTTGTCGTCACCAACAACGACGATCTCGCCGCCAAGCTCGCCTTCATCCAGAACGCCGCAGGCGCGATCCTCTCGCCCATGGAGAGCTTCCTCATCCTGCGGGGCACCAAGACGCTGCACCTTCGCATGGCTCGTCACAATGAAAGCGCCTTGAAGATCGCCCGGTGGCTGGAGGCGCGAACGGATCTTACGGCCGTCTACTACCCCGGCCTAGAGTCCCATCCCCAGCACGAGCTCGCAAATCGCCAGATGAAGGGCTTCAGCGGCATCGTGAGCTTCGACACCGGCGATACCGAGAAGACCCGCCGCGTGGCCGAGCGCTTCAAGATCTTCGCCCTCGCCGAATCCCTCGGCGGCGTCGAAAGCCTCGTCTGCCACCCCGCGTCCATGACCCACGGCTCCGTTCCCGCAGCCGACCGCGCCAAGCTCGGCCTCACCGACAGCCTCCTGCGCCTCAGCGTCGGCGTGGAAGCCGCCGAGGACCTGATCGCCGACCTGGAGCATGCTTTGAAGGCATGAAGCCCAATGACCACCCAATGCAAATGAAAGGCGATTACGCGGAGGACAGCGGAGAAGCGGAGGGCAGCCGAGAAGGACTATAACCTCCGCTGCCCTCCGCTTCTCCGCTGTCCTCCGCGTGGTTGTTTTTCTTCGCGTTCTTCGCGGTGAATCGTTATTTGATTCCGTGCTCCCGGAACAGCGTCGGGTAGCTCCGCCGCTCGACGCGGTCGCTGCCGAGGTGCAGGTGTTCGGCGGCGGCTTTGATGGCGTGGGGGTCGCCTTCCAGTTCCAGGAAGCAGCCGAAGGGCGTCTCATCCAGGCAAGCGACGAGTTCATCGCGATTCAAAATGGCGCGCGTCTTCTCCATGGTCAGCACCGGCGCGAAGCCTAGGGCGGTGAGGATGGCCTCCAGCGCGTCGGCGTCTTCCACTGCTGTTTCTTCTTCGGGGCGGATCTTGAGGATCGGATCGGGCACGACGGCGCCCTTCCAGGTGAGGATCGTCTTGCCCGCGTAGCGGCGGACGCGCAGGGCGGAGCCGCGAGCGGCCAACTCTCCGTTCCGGTCCCAGAGCACGCTGATCTCGCGTTGGGCGGGTGTCGTCTCCACGAACCCCATGGCCCGAAGCAGTTCCCGAATGGGTGGGATGGCCGGAATGCGGAGTTTCAGTTCGGTTTCGATCGCGTTCCGGTGCTTCAAGGGCCTGCCTCCGGCATGATGGGCAGAACGGATGGTGCCCTTGCCCTCCACCAAGTATCTCATCGCCACTCTGTTCATCGCCGCCATGCTCCTGCTGGTGACGATCGTGCAGGGCTTGAAACCTGCCAGCAGCGGAGGCATCGCCGCGGGTGTCGGCGCGGACGCGCCCGCGGCGGTGTTGGGCTTGGACAGCTTTCCGGTGGAAGCCTCCACGCGGCTGGAGGATGGCTGGTCGCCGCGCTTTCAGGGGGCCCAGGACCCGGATCAGTGGGAGCCCTGGCCCTTCGCGGGCGGCTTCGGCGCGCCCTGGGAGCCGGCTTCCCCCTACCTCCAGGATCAAGGCTTCGCGGCGAACGGACCCAAGGGTCGGAGCGAAGTGCGGCTGTGGCAGGGGCTCGAATGGCGCACCTACCGCTTCGACTCGCCTCTTGTGTCGGCGCGCATCTCCCTCCATCGGCCGGACCGCTTGTTGGTGACCCTCGCCTCCGGGCCCGGTCGCTTCGAGACCGAGCTTCTAACCATCCCCGAAGGCCGGGTGCTCTGGTCGGTCATGGCGGGCCCCTGGAGCCGCTACTCCTGGGATGGACGGGCGATTCTCGTAGGCTTCCTGGAGGGCCCGGATCAGCATCTCCTCCTTTCGGCGCTGCCGATGGAGGGCGACCTTCCTGATGCAACCCTCGCGTCCTGGGATGAAAAGGGCCTTCCGCCTGCGCCCAAGGGTCTTCCGACGAAGGCCGATCAGTTGAGTGACGATGGCCGCGACTTGCCGGGGGCGAAGGTCGCCCTGCCCTGGAAGGAAGGGGACCGGGTTTGGATGCCCCGGCCGGACTGGCTTTGGGTGAGCGGAGGAGGAACCTGGAGCGCCTGGAAGCTGGAGGAAGGCCGTTGGCGGCGCCAGGCCACGGGTCCAGGCGTCCTGGAGGCCCAGCCGCCCCTGAGGGTGGGCCTCACCGCGCCGGCGACGCCACCGGGGGAAGGCATGGCGCGAAGCACGAGCTCCGTGGATCGGGTGGCGTGGACACCCGTGTCCGGGGACGATCCCGCGTGGCCCGCCTACGATCCCGCCTGGGCCTGGGGCGAGGGCAGTGCCCTCACCGCCTGGGACTTGCGTTGGCGGGCCTTCCCGGAGGCGCTTCCCCCCGAACGGCAGCGGGCGGCCTTGGCCTTAGCCTTCAAGCCCGACTGGCTCAGCGCCAAGGCGATCCGCCGCTCTGTGGCGGGTTGGCTTCCCGGGGGGGCCGAGGTGGCCCTGCGCGAAGCCCAGGATCGGGCCTGGGTCTGGGTGGGGGACCGGGTGCTGCTGGTGAAGCTCCCGGAACTGTCCAGGACCCGTCGTGTGCGTAAGATCCTCAATCCGTAGACCATTTCTGGTAGGTTAGGCCCAGCCATTCAACGGACTCCGAGGTCGCCACATGCCCCGTCTCCTGCTCGTGGACGACAACCCCAGCATCCACCGCATCGCCGAGTCGCTCCTGACCGGCACTTCCGCGGACCTGGTGTGCGTGGAGAGCGGCGAAGAGGCGCTGCGGCAGGTGAACGCGGGCGAACGCTTCGATGTGGCCTTGCTGGACACGGTGCTCGGCCCCGGCGGCATGGATGGCTGGTCCCTGCTGGAGCGGCTCCGCCAGACGCCCGCGACGGCGGCGATGCCCATCGCCCTCATGGCCGGCGTGCTGGACGCGGTGGATCCCCTGCGCCTCGAGAAGGCCCCCATCCAAGGCTTCCTCCGCAAACCCGTTGAACTCCGCGATCTGGAAGAGCGGCTGAAGGCCTACATGGCCGCGCCGGTGGAAGGCGCGGGTCGCGGCACCGTGCCCGGCGCGCGGCTCCAGGACTGGATGAGCGAAGCTCCCGCCGCGGCCCAGCCGGCCCGCGGGCCCGAACCTGAGAACGACTTGCTCGTGTTGACGGCGGAAGATCTGCTGGAGCCGCTGTCCGGGGAAGTGCCCATGATGGCCCCGGCCTCTGTGGAGCACGAGCCCGAGCCCGAACTCCACATCGAAGAACTGGACATGGAGACGCTGCATGGCGTCGCCGCAGCCGCACCCGCGATGCCTGTGACCGCCGCTCTCCCCGAGCCTGAGCCGCAGCTTCCTGAGATCCCGTCCATCAACCTCGATGAACCTCTCTCCCACGAGATGCTGGCGAGCCTCGCCCCGACGGCCCACGCCGAAGGGCTAGCTCAAGCCGCCTCCGCTCCGCTGGATCTGAGCGCCGCGCCCACGCCGCTGACGCTGGAACCGGAGATGGAGCTGGAAACCCTGCATGGCGTGGATCCCGATACGCTGCGCGGGCCCGCGATCGAAGCACCCGCAACGCCACCCGGCGCGGCACCCGCTGCTTCCGCTCCGGGCGACGCCAACGCGATGGTGCAGGCCATCCTCGCCGATCCGAACGCGCGCCAGGCGCTTCTGAAGGCCCTGCTGTCCCAAGGGGGCGAACAGGTGCTCCGCGAAGTGGCCTGGGAAGTGATGCCCGACCTCGCCTCCAAATTGCAGAAGTAGGGTCCGATGATCACCGGCTACAACACCGATGTCCGCCACGGCAACCGCGTCTACCATGTGCAGACCGAGGATAAGGGCCTCTCCAATCCCAAGGTGGAGACGCTCATCTATGTTGGCGGCGAGATTCTTGATAGCCACCGCAGTTCCTACGAGGATCTGGTCGCGGGCGGGGCGCTGAAGGACGAGGCGGCGCTCCAGGCCCGCATGGATGAGCAGCACAAGTCCATCATCCGGGATATCAAGGCCGGCAAGTACGACGCGACCCCTCCGGGGGATTCGGAGAAGGAGGCTTTCAACGACCGCCCCCTGGATCAGGCGATCCTCGAATTCCTCCAGCGGGAAGGCGATGTGGACACCTTGGAGGTGGTGCTGGATCAGCCGCTCCGCCCCATCTTTGGCGCGGCCTTTCCCCTCGATTTCAAGGTGCGCCTTTCCCGTAGCCAGGCGCCCGTGAAGGACGCGGAAGTGACCGTGAAGCTCGTCTCCAGCCTCAAGAAGGCCGTGGTGCTGGGCGCGGGCAAGACGGATGCCCAGGGTGTCTACAAGGCCGAAGTCCAGCTTCCGCCCAGCCAGCCGGGCCAATGCGCGCTGCTTGTTACCTGCGCCGGCGAACACGGCATGGATGAAGTGAAGGCCCTCATCCGCGGATAGCACCGCTACCCTAGACGGGTGAGCGCGAAGATCCTCCTCCTCCACACCGGCGGCACCCTCGGTATGGCCCCCAGCGGCGAGCCGACGACCCTCGCGCCCGGGCCCTTCCTCGACCACCTGCTGGAGCAGGTGCCCGAGCTCGGGCGTCTCGCCGATCTCAAGGTCGAGGTGCCCTTCAACTGCGATTCCGCCACGGTGGAGCCGTCCCGGGTGCTTGAGCTCGCCGCGCACCTGCGCGGGCGTGCGGGTGAATTCGATGGCTTCGTGCTCATCCACGGCACGGACACGATGGCCTTCACGGCCTCCGTGTTGGGGTTTCTCCTCGCGGATCTCGGCAAGCCTGTGGTGCTCACGGGCAGTCAAAGACCCCTCGCCTTCGCCCGCACGGACGCCCGCAGCAACCTCATCAACGCCGTGGACCTCGCCACCCGGGGCATTCCGGAAGTGGGCATCGCCTTCGGCTCCCGCTGGATCCGAGGCGTGGCCAGCGACAAGCGCAGCGTGGGTCGCTTCGAGGCCTTTCACAGCCCCAATCTGGAGCCCCTGGCGGAGCTGGGGGTGGATGTGTGGATGAGCGACGAGGCGGGCCGCTTCGAACGCCGCGTGCCGAAGGGTCTCGGAGCCGCGTTGGAGATGGATATCCTCACGATCACGCCCCATCCCGGCATGGCGTGGCGCACGGCGCCCGAAGGCGTTCGCGCCGTGCTCATCCAGGCCTTCGGCGCGGGCAACCTGCCCATGGGCCGCGTAGATCTCAAGGCCTTCCTCGCGGACGCGGCAGCGCGCAAGCTGCCCGTCGTCGTGACGAGCCAATGCGAGGACGGCGGCGTGGATCTGAGCGCCTACGAACTGGGTCGCGCCCTGGAAGGGGCGGGCGCGATCCCCGGCGGCTTGCACACCCGCTGGGCCGCGCTGGCCAAGCTGGGCCTCCTGCTGGGCGCGGGGCACGGGTTGAATGAAGTCCGAACCGCCTTCGAAACGAGCTGGGCCGGAGAACCCCTGCCTGCCGGGAACTGGCAGCACCGGTAGGGTGTTCGGGCGTCGGGCGTCGGGCTTCAGGCGTCGGGTCGTGGTGCTTTTCACCGCGTTGGATCATGGCAGCCCGGCCTGCAGGCAGGCCCGAAGCCTGACGCCGGTAGCCTGACGCCAGTAGACTAGCTATTTCTCGGACTTCCCATGCTCGACCCCCACGCTCTGCGCACCGATCTCGACGCCCTCGTGGCGCGCCTCGCCGACCGCGGCTTCGCCTTTGACCGCGACACCTATGGCCATCTGGAGTCCGAACGCCGCCGCGTGATCCAGGAGGCCGAAACGCTGAAGGCCGAGCGCAACAAGGTGAGCGACGAGGTGGCGAAGCTCAAGCGGGAGAAGCAGGACGCCTCCCATCTCATCGAGGCGCAGCGGACCGTGGGCGAAAAGCTGAAGGCGCTCGAACACGCCGAGAAGGAGGCCGATGCGGCCTTTCACGCCTTTCTCGCCGGGGTGCCCAATGTGCCCCATGCCAGTGTGCCTTCCGGAAAGAGCGAGCACGACAATGTGGAAGTGAAGAAGTGGGGACAGGCCCCCGCCATCGCGAAGCCCCTGGACCATGTGGAGCTGGGCACGAAGCTCGGCATCCTCGATCTGGACCGCGCGGCCAAGCTGAGCGGGGCGCGTTTCAGCGTGCTGAAAGGGCTCGGCGCCAAGCTGGAGCGAGCCCTCGCCGCCTTCATGCTCGATCGCCAGACGGAAGCGGGATACACCGAAGTCATCCCGCCCTACCTCGTGAACGCCGACTCGCTCCAGGGCACGGGACAGTTGCCGAAATTCGAGCAGGACCTCTTCCAGGTGCCCCACGGCGAGTCGAAGCTCTACCTCATCCCCACGGCCGAAGTGCCCGTCACGAACCTCTACCGGGACGAGATTCTCGACGGCGCGACCCTGCCGCTCCGTCACTGCGCCTTCACGCCCTGCTTCCGCAGCGAGGCGGGCAGCTACGGCAAGGACACGAAGGGCATCATCCGCCAGCACCAGTTCCATAAAGTCGAACTCGTCACCTTCACCACGGCGGATGCTGCGGAAGCGGAGCTGGAACGGCTCACGGCGGACGCGGAAGCGATCCTCGAAGCCCTGGAGTTGCCCTACCGCCGCGTGCTGCTTTGCACCGGCGACATGGGTTTCAGCAGCCAGAAGACCTACGACCTCGAAGTGTGGATTCCTTCGCAGCAGACCTACCGCGAGATTTCGTCCTGCAGTTGGTTCGGCGATTTCCAAGCGCGCCGCGCGAACCTGAAATACCGTCCGAATGAACCGAAGGCGAAGGCGCAGTTGCTTCACACCTTGAACGGCAGCGGCCTCGCCGTGGGCCGCACCTGGGTCGCCGTGCTGGAGAATTACCAGCAGCCCGATGGCAGCATCCGCGTGCCGAAGGCGTTGGAGCCCTTCATGGGCTGCGAGGTCATCCGGTGAAATGCTCCCTTGCCGGCTCTGTGCTGATCTCAACGGTCTTCGGAGTCCTGGGGTTTCTGTTGGGCCAAGGCTTGCTCAAGCGGTTCATTGAACCCTGGGTTGAGCTCAGGAAAGTTCATGGTCGGATAGCATCAGGATTCATTCGCTATGCTCAAGTCGTGAGCATTTCGTCTCATACCGTAGATCAGAATCAGAAGAAACTTTTGTTGGATGCGAGATCCTTTTTCCGCGAACAAAGTGGGGAATTGCTTGCAGCCGCCCACGCGCTTCCTTGGCCGATTAGACGGTGGCGGTGGGAGAGCACTGTCCGTGCCTCTAGGGAATTGATCGGCCTCAGCAATTCGGTCGGGGGTGAGACTTCCGAGATTTTCATCAGATGTAGAACGAATCTCATCAGCATTATTGACATTCCTGATTTGACATGACCTCGGTTGTATCTAGTCTGCTTGCCGTCCGCGACCTGGGTCTCCAGCGCGACGGACGGTGGGCGCTGAAGGGGGTGTCCTTCGAGATCGCACCGGGGGAAGCCTGGGGCGTCATTGGCGAAAGTGGCGCGGGGAAGAGCACGCTGCTCCAACTCGTGCTGGGCCTGTTGGAGCCGGACGAGGGCGAAGTGCGCCTGGAGGGCGAAATGTGGTCGCGCGTGCCCGAGCGCGCGCGCCGTCCCAACCGATCACGGATGCAGGCGGTGTTCCAGGATCCCCACGCGAGCCTGCCGCCCCACCGCACGGGATGGGAGATCCTTCAGGAGCCCCTCGACATCTGGAAGCGCGGCACGAAGGCGGATCGTCGCGAGGCCGCCGCGCGCATGGCCGCGAAGGTGAAGTTCCCCGAATCCGCCTTGGCGCAAAAGCCCGCGTCCTGGAGTGGCGGCCTCGCCCAGCGCCTCGCGGTGGCCCGCGCACTCATGCTGGAGCCGGCGCTGCTCGTGTTGGACGAGCCGCTTTCGGCGCTGGATCCGACCCTTGCGGGCCACCTGCTGGAATTGCTCCTTGATTTGAAGGAAGCAGGCACGGCCCTGCTCTTCGTGAGCCACGACCTTCCCGCCGTGGCGCGGCTTTGCGACCAGACCCTCGTCCTCTACGGCGGCGAGACCATGTGCCAGGGGCCGCTTCCCGCATTGATGGACGAGGCACGGCATCCCTACCTGCGGGGCTTGCTGGAGGCCGTTCCGCGCCTGGAGGCGGGTCATCGCCCCCTCGCCTGGGGCACGCGGAAGTTGCGCGTGGAGGCTCCGGGCGGTTGTCCCCTTTACGCCCGGTGCCCCTCGGCTCAATCGGATTGCGAAAAGGGCCTGCCCTTTGGGCAGGCCCTCCGTTGTCGGCATCCCTTCAGCTAATTGTCGTCGCCCACCGCGTCCGCGGATTGGAGTTGGCGCTCGTAGGCCTTGTCAATCCAGATCCCGTTCAGATGCCCCCAGAGGGAACTGAAACCCGGGTGCAGATTTCCCTGGCGCAGCAGGGTCTGCATCTCGCTTCCAAGCAGCTTCTGGGCTTCCTGGTCCTGGACGCTTTGTACCAGCGCGCGGCGGGTTTCGAAGGTGAGCGCCGGGGCGGGGGTGCGCGCCTTCAGAACCGCCACCCAGAGCTTGCCGTCTTCGGTCCAAAGCAGGGGTGTCGTCTGACCCGTGGGCGTGTCCAGCAATGCCTTGCGGATGCCGCTGTGGGCCGTGAGGTCGGCATGGGCGGAGAGGGTGGTGTCCGACAAAGTCTGGACGACGGCACCGAGGGGCTTCAGGGCCTCCAGGCCCCCCTGCTTCAGCGCATCGGCAGCCTTGGTCTGGAGATCGGTCCGGGCCTGATCCAGCTTCCAGGCGGTGAGCACTTGGGCACGGATTTCGGCGAGGGGTGGAACGGCGGGGGGCAGTTCCTTTTGCACCCGGAAGACGAGGTAGGAGTCGCCTGCCTGGATCACGGACGATACGCCTCCCACTTTCAAGGTGAAGGTCGGCCCGAGGATGGATTCCACCGGGCCGTTAAATCCTGATATCGCCGTGGTGCCGGTCTCAGAGAAAGGCTGGCTGAGATGGGCTTCCAGGCCGAGGGCCCGGGCGCCGTTCGCGAGATCGCCGCCATTCGCCTTCTTGCGGAGGTTCTCCAGGCGCTCAGTGGCCTTCGCCGCGAAGCGATCGCTTTCAAGCTGGGCTCTGAGCTGGGCCTTCACCTCGTCGAAGGATTTGGTCGTCGCGGGCTTGGTGTCTTCCACCTGGATGAGGTGGTAGCCGAACTGGGTCTTCACGGGCTCGCTGATCTCGCCCTTCTTGAGCTTGAAAGCGACCTCGCTGAATTCCTTCACCATCTTGGGCGCGTCGAACCAGCCCAGATCGCCCCCGCGACCCTTGGCGGAAGGGTCCTGGCTGTACTGCTCCGCGGCCTTCGCGAAATCGAGCCCCTTCACCAGCTTCGCGCGGAGGTCCTGGGCCTTCTTCAAGGCGGCGGCGTATTCCTCATCCGTGGAGGCGCTAAAGAGGATGTGGCGGGCCTTCACCTGGGCGGCGGTCGTGAACTGGGCCTTGCGGCTGTCGTAGGCCTGCTGGACTTCGGCGTCGGAGACGGCCGTCTCCTTCGCGAGCGCGGCTTTGTCGAGGGACACGAATTGGATCACCCGGCGGGGTGGCTGAAGGAAGCGCTGGCCGCTTTGCTTCAGGTAGGCGTCGAGGGTGGCATCGCCCGGATCCGCGACCTTGGAGGGGTCCGGCGTGAGGCGGGCCTCGTCGAAGGTGAGCTTTTCATTGCGGGCGCGGTTCTCGGATTCCACCCAGGCGGCGTCCACGGGCACCAGGAGCGCGGCCTGATCCACGAGCTTCTGGCGCACCAGGCTCGCGCGCACGCCCTTCTCCATCTGCGGAAGGCTGAAGCCGCTCTCATCCAGGATGGGTTTCAGCTTGTCGTAGGGCAGCAGCTTGTGGGTGGTGGGGTCCAGCAGCACGGGGTACTGGCTGAGTTGGGCCTCCACGGCCGTGCGGACTTCGGGATCGGTGACGACGACGCCATGGCGCTCGGCCAGCTCCTCCACCAGCTTGTCGCGCAGGACCATCTGAAAGGCCTGGGGCGCGATGAGGGGCATGAGCTGGTCCCGGTTGGCGCCCTTGCCGAAGCGCTGGAGGGCCTGGTCAATCTGCTCATCCACCTCGCGGCGGAAGACCTCGTGCCCATAGACCCGGGCCACGACGGAATCCGGGGTCACGACACCGCCGCCCGAAGGCACGAGGTAGAGCAGCATGCCGGCGGAGAGGACCACCATGAGCGCGCCCATGGTCGTGCCGTTGTCTTTGAATACCTTGCGGAAATCGCGGAGCATGCTGGAGTCCTCGTCTAGGAAACGCGCAATCCCCTAGATTACCAGCCGCTGGCGCCGGAGGCTCCTCCGCGGACTTCCTGGAGGGCCTGGGCCATGCGCTCGCAGGCTTCGTTCTGATCCGCGACCCCGTGGGCGGCAAAGCCGAGGCAGACAGCCGGAACGGCCCTTCGATGGAAATCGTAGAGCCGGCCTGGGAAGAAGACGACGCCCTTGGCGGCGCAGCGTTGCACCCAGTCCTCCACCGGCAGGCCGGAAACCGTCACCTTGGCCCAGAGGGACAGGCCTTGACGGGGGTTCTCCACCTCCAGGGCGTGGCCCAGGTGGAGCTGGAGGCGGTCCACCATGGATTCCCGCCGCTCGTCCGTCACCCGGCGGATACGGCCCAGGTGGCGGCGCATCTCGTCGTCCCGGAAGAGCTCCTCAATGGTGGCTTCCAGCACCGGGTTCCCCGGCCAATCAATGAGCTGGCGCTGCTTGGCCAGGGCCTTCGCGAGGGGCGCGGAAGCGGCCATGAAGCCCACCTGCAGGCCGGGCGCGAGGATCTGATCCAGGGCGCTGAAATAGACCACCGTGCCCTTGGTGTCCTGGCTCGCCAAGGGCAGGAGCGGGTCCTTCTCCCGGTGGAAGCCGAAGGTGAAGTCGCCTTCGAGGATGCGGGCCCCCGCGGCCTCCGCGAGGTCGAGTATGCGCTGACGCCGCTCCGGGCCCATGGCCGCGTGGGTTGGATACTGGGGGCTGGCGGTGAGGTGGATGAGCTTCACGGGCTCCCGGGCGAGCAGGGCTTCGAGTTCCTCCAGCCGAAGGCCCTGATCATCCAGGCCGATGGGGAAGAGTCGGGCGCCGGCGGCGCGAAAGGCTTCCGCCACCCGGAAATGGCCAGGCGATTCCACCACCACCGCGTCCCCGGGCGCGAAGAGGGTGCGGGATACGAGGTTGAGGGTGCTCATGAGCCCGCGGGTGAGGACCAGGTTGCCCGGGTCCACCGCCATGCCCCGCAGGTCCCGGAGCATGCCGCAGAGGGAGGCCCGCAGGTCCAGCAGCCCCCGGGGGTCCCAGCCCGGTTGGAGGAAGCGCTGCCGTTGGCGGTTCAACACGCGACCGCCGGCGCGGTGGATGGCGGCGGTGGGCGCGAGGCGCACATCCGGCAGATCGGGAATGAGGCGGAAGCCTTCGTAACCGACGGATTGGGGCTGGAAGAAGGGCTCCGTGTCCGGCGCCCCCGAGGTCCAGGAGCCGGAATCCACCACGGCGATGGAGGCGTCCTCGGTGGCGGGGAGGGGCGGTGTGTCGGTGACGAAACTGCCCCGATCCGGTCGGGATACGATCCAGCCTTCGGCTTCCAATTCGCGGTAGGCGGCGATGGTGGTGGTGCGGTTCACGCCCAGGCTTTCCGCGAGGGCGCGCGTGCCGGGCAGGGGATCGCCGGGCTTGATCCGACCTTTGCGGATGCCTTCCCCCACCGCCCGCACGATCTGGAGGTACAGCGGATCGCTGGCCTCGCGGTCGAGCTGGATGATGAGCGGCCAAGTCGCCATGGATCCCCTGGGAGATGCCCTTCGAGCCCAACGATTGGGCCAGGCCGCGATGGCGTCAAGGACGGAGGGGTCCGGAAGGGGGACCGGACCGGTGGGTATTTCCAAACCGGTGCTGGAGCGGAGGTTGGCTGCGGCGAAGGATGGGATACCCCGCTTCCGGGGCCGCTTTGTCCGGAGTCTTCCATGAACCTCAGGTCTGGCCTCACCCTGTTCGGCCTCCTCGCGTGCCTCGCCTGTGGCGGGGGCGGCGGTGGATCGAGTTCGTCATCTTCCACGCCACCCCCCGCGGGTCCACCCGCGAACACCGTTTATGTCGGCGGAGACAATGGGTACGGTGGCGCAACGATGACGTTCACGCCCTCAACCCTGAATGTGACGGCGGGAACCACCGTTACCTTCGTTTGGCAGGGGGGCACTCACAATGTCACCTCCTACGCGGTGAGCGGGTCGCCGACCTTCACCAATAGCGGCGACCACAGCAATGTTGGGGACAGCTTTCAGTACACCTTCGCCACGGCTGGGACCTACTACTACCGCTGCACCTATCACAGCACGGCCCAGGCCGATCCCAATAGCGTTGCCACGGGGATGATGATCGGCAAGGTGGTGGTGCAGTGAAGGGAGGCCTTCGATCCAGAGCGTTCCTCGCCGCTCTCCTCCTGGGTTCGCCGCTGGCGGCCCAGGAGGATTCGGATCTACCGCTCCTCCTCAACCTGCCCACGGCGGATCACCTGGCGGATTGGGACATTGGCCTCCGTTTCACGCACCGCTTCCAGGAGCAGGCGAAAGGCAACAGTCGGGACTTCTATGGCCTCGACAATGGCGCGTACACAGGCCTGGGCCTCGATTTCGGAATCAAGGCGATTCCGGGTCTCAACGCCCAGGTCTTCCGCACTTCGGACCGTAAGACGCTCACCCTCGCGCTTCAGGAGCAGGTGATCGCTCGGGAGCAGTGGCGCGTCGCCGTGCGCGTCGAACGCTTTGATGAAACCGTGAAGGGCGGCCAGGTGGGGACGACGGTACAGGTGCCTGTGGACTGGCAGCCCTGGGCGCCGCTCACATTCACCCTCGTGCCGACCTACCTTTCCCGAAGTGCCACCGCTGAAAGCGTTGTGACAGCCGGCGTGGGCACCCATTGGGCTTTCACCGAAAGCCAGGGACTCATCGGGGAGTACTATCCGAGACCCTCCAAGGTGGACGCCGCCTTCGAGCGCGGATGGGCTTTGGGCTACCAATACCGCACCCATGGCCATCGCTTTTCGATCCTCGCCACCAATCAATTGGGCACCACGGCGAATCAAGTGCTGGGCGGGGATTACCAGGGCTTCGGGCCGCGTCCGTCGGGGGCCTGGGCCCTCGGCTTCAATGTCATCCGGATCTTCTGAGCCCTGGGCGTATACTGGAGGGTCAGGAGAGGCCGATGGCCGTGCGCGAGGTCGTGACCTGGGGCGATCCCAGGCTCAAGAAGGACAGCGAGGATGTGGGCGCGTGGACCCCGGAGCTGGATCAGCTCGTGGCGGACATGTTCGAGACCGCCCTCGCGGAAGAGGGCGTCGGCCTCGCCGCGCCCCAGATCGGCATCAACCTCAACCTGGCCGTCATTGACTGCTCCTGCGGTGAGGATCCATCCCAGAAGATCGTCCTCATCAATCCTGAGATCGTTCGGGAGGAGGGCGTGCAGGTGGGGCCGGAAGGATGCCTCTCCATCCCCGGCATCCGCGAGGTGCTGGAACGGCCCATGAAGGTGTGGGTGAAGAATCGCAAGCCCGATGGAAGCTGGGAGGAGATCACCGGCGAAGAATTGCTCGCCCGGGCCTTCTGCCATGAGATTGATCACCTGCGCGGTCGGCTCTTCGTGGAGTACTTCGGGCCCGTGAAGCGCCAGGTCATCCAGCGCAAATACCAGAAGCACTACCAGCCCGCCTGATGGCGCCACGGGTCGCCTTCCTTGGCACGCCCGCCGTGGCCGTGCCCGCCCTGCGCGCCTTGGCGGAATCCACGCGGGTTGATGCGGTCTTCTGCAATCCGGACAAGCCCGCCGGCCGTGGCCGCGCCCTCGCCGCGCCGCCGGTGAAGGAAGCCGCGTTGGAGTTGGGCCTCCAGATCCATCAACCCCTGCGATGGAAGGACCCGGCGTCGCGGGACCAGTGGGACGCGCTTCACATTGATCTCGCGGTGGTCGTAGCCTACGGGCACATCCTGCCCTCCTGGATGTTGGACTCGCTCAAGCTGGGTGCCTGGAATCTGCACTTTTCGTTGCTGCCAAGATGGCGCGGTGCGGCACCCGTCAATCACGCGATTTTCGCGGGCGACGCTGAAACGGGGGTCGCGCTCATGCGCATCACGCCCGGCCTGGATGAGGGCCCGGTGCTGGCCCTGAGCCGTCGGCCGATCCGAATGGCGGATGAAGCGGAAGGCCTGCTGACCGCGCTCGCCGAGGATGCGGGCGCGCTCCTGAAGGCGCACCTGCCTTCCCTGCTGGAGGGCTCTGCGCGACCCACGCCCCAAGTAGGCGAACCGACCTACGCTTCCAAGCTCTCCAAAGAGATGGCGCGGCTGGACGCCACCGCGCCCGCGCACACGCTCCATCGCCAGGTGCGCGCCCTCCACCCCTGGCCCGGTTCCGAGCTGCCTGTGGAAGGGGCCGTTCTCAAAGTCATCGAGGTAGGCAGATTGAAGCCCTCCGCGGATGCCCCGGGCACGCTTCGTTGGGACAAGCACGGGGCCTGGCTTGCCTGTGGGGACGAACAAGCCCTGGAGCTCATCCGTCTCCAACGCCCCGGCAAGCCAGTCCAGCCCGCGCTTCAAGCGCTGCAGGTATTTGGCTCCAAAGGGGTTCTTGGTTGGAATCAAAAATAAGTGTTGCGACTCTTGCAAGTTATTAAGAATTAAGAATTTACAACAATTATTATTTAGATATACTAACTGCCACCTTGGTCGCTTGTCGCGTTCAAGGGCTTTATGGCGGGCGAGCATGCTAACGATGAGATCTTCGCTTTGGGTGGTACCGGCCCTTTGCATCGGTGTGCTGGGCTGTTCGGACAAGGCAGGAGCTTCGGAGGACTCGGCCCCCGCGATCACGACCCAGCCGACGAGTGTGACGGTGACGCCGAACAGTGCAGCCTCCTTCTCCGTCACAGCGACCGGAGCAGCCCCTCTTACCTACCAATGGCGCAAGAACGCGGGGGCCATCGCCGGAGCGACTTCCAGCACCTACGCCATCACCTCGGCCCAGGCCGGAGATGCGGGGACTTACGATGTGGTGGTTTCCAACCCGAAAGGCAGCGCGAGGAGCAACGGCGCGACGCTGACGGTGAGCGCGGCGTTGTCCGCGCCGGTGATCACGACGCAACCCAGCGGGAAGAGTGTCACGGCGGGGAGCTCCGCGACCTTTACGGTAGCGGCGAGCGGAAACCCAGCCCCGACCTACCAGTGGCAGCGGAACAATGGCGGCGGATGGAACCCGGTCAGCGGGGCGACGAGCGCGTCCTACTCCCTTTCCGGGGCGCAGGTCTCCGACAACGGAGCCCAGTTCCGGTGTGTGGCGACCAATAGCCAGGGCAGCGCGACGAGCAACGGTGCGACGCTGACGGTGAGCGCGGCGTTGTCGGCCCCGGTGATCACGACGCAACCCAGCGGGAAGAGTGTCACGGCGGGGAGCTCCGCGACCTTTACGGTGGCGGCGAGCGGAAACCCAGCCCCGACCTACCAGTGGCAGCGGAACAATGGCGGCGGATGGAACCCGGTGAGCGGGGCGACGAGCGGGTCCTACACGCTGTCCGGAGCCCAAGTGTCCGACAACGGAGCCCAGTTCCGGTGTGTGGCCACGAATAGCCAAGGCAACGCGACGAGCAATGGCGCGACGCTGACGGTCAGCGCGGCGGGCGCGTTGGCGCCGCCCGTGTTCACAGCCCAACCTGAGTCGCGATTGGCGGCGAC
This sequence comes from Acidobacteriota bacterium, assembly GCA_018269025.1. Classification (GTDB taxonomy): domain Bacteria; phylum Acidobacteriota; class Holophagae; order Holophagales; family Holophagaceae; genus JAFDVN01. The sequence continues at coordinate 19,762 of JAFDVN010000071.1, forward strand.
GGGATCCTCCCCAACCTATGCGGTCACCGTGACCGGAAGCCCCACGCCGGCCCTCCAGTGGCAGCGCAGTTCGGATGGCACCACTTGGTCAGATATTGGCGGCGCGACGAGCACGACCCTCACCCTCGCGAATGTGACCGCCTCCAATTCGAATACCAAGGTGCGGTGCCTGGCGAGCAACAACCAGGGGACGGACATGAGTGATCCAGCCGTGCTCGTAACGCAGACGCCAGGAGGGACGACCTACTATGTGTCCCCCTCTGGCAATGACAGCAACGATGGCCTCACCCTTGGGACGGCCTGGGCGACCATCTCCCATGCGGCGGATTCAAGCAGTCCCGTGGGTCCAGGCGACACGGTGTATGTAGCGGCGGGCACCTACAACGAGACGGTGGAGCTTGAAAAGGCAGGAACGCCCGGCAACCCCATCGTGTTCCAGGGCTACAAGACCACGCCGGGCGACGCACCCTTGAAGCTGGTGGATCGCGCAAATGCGTATACCGCCTTCAATGGGTTCGATATGCCTCTCATCAACGGGGGTGACCGTACGAGTGGCATCGGTCTGGATAGCCCCCATGGGAAGAATCTGGTGATTCGCAATTTCCAAATTCGGAATGTGGCCTATGGCGTGAATTTGGGGGACAGCACCCAGAACGCCGGGAGCAACTGGCTCGACAATGTGGGCGTCATGACCGTGGGTGATCCGTCGGATGATTATCAAGGCGAAGGCATCCTCATGGGGAGCATGGGAACCCGGTTCACCAACAGCAACATGGTGACGGATTGTCTGGTGGTGAACGCTTGCGCTGAAGGTATTGATGTGAACGGCACGGGGAATGTCCTGGTGGGTTGCAAGGTTTACTGCAACGACAACACGGACAACGCTCCAACGGATTACTACATCATGATCACGGGGGATTCGAACGCCGCGTACGCCTGTTACATCGAACGAGCGCCCGGCCTTTCCCACGCGGGCCATGGGCTCGGGGCCAAGACGAACGCGGAGCAAGTCGTGGACCAAGGCCTGAATCTCCCGGCCATTTCAGCGAGATACAATCAATTCATCCATTGCACCGCGCGGAACATGGGCGAGTCCTTCTATGTGCGGCACCGCACGGCCCAGTACAACCTGTTCTATCGGTGTACGGCCATTGGGACCTATTCCGGTGCATCCCAGGCGGCTGAAGGAGAAGGGAATGGAATCGAAACGCGGGATGGCGCCAGCGACAATGTGTTCGATGGGCTGATCGTCAAGAATTGTGATGCTGGCATCGAATTTCGAGACACGGTGGAAGATGGCGACACCATGAGTAATCCCCCGGGACATCCTGGGAACAACAACCTCTACAAGAACTGCCTCATCCTGAATTGTCGCCTCGCGGTTGATTTTGACGATTACAGCGTGGCGTCCGACGCGGGGGACAACACCATCGCGGATTGCACCTTCTACAAGAACCGCTACTTGTTCGACTGCGGGCGGGAATGCAACAGCATGAAGTATGTTGGAAATATCTTTGAAGGAACCCTGCAGGACGGAGTCGGAGGGGCCTTCTTCTCGCCGAGTCACCCGACTTTCGACGGTGAGGTTATTCCCAACGGGGTGAATAGCTACTTCAAGAATTGTGATTTTCACAACATCGAAGGGGGCATGCCTTCTGGCTTTGTATCAGCTGCAAGCGGGTCTATCGCCTCAGACCCAATGTTTGTGGATCCGGCGAATCTGAACTTTCGTTTAACTCCGGGAAGCCCGTGCGTGGACAGCGGCCTTTCGGTGACTGGCGTTTCGACGGATCGAGACGGGATCGGGCGTCCCCAGGGCGGCACACCGGACATGGGTGCTTATGAGGCCCACACGCCCTGATGAACTTGCCGCCGGGTCACGGGGGTAGCCCCAGGCCCGGCAGTTGTCACTCGCCTATTGAACCTTCGCGGCCACATCCCGGTATTCGGGGTCGAGGTCGTGGACGGCCCGGAACTCCTGCAGGGCGGCGGAGCGATCGCCGGTCTGGAGGTACATCTCGCCCAGGTCGTAGCGGAGGCCGATGCTGTCCTCGGGGGGGAAGCCGGGAGCCTTGATGCCCTTGATGAGCCAGCTCATCGCTTCGTCGAAGTTGCCGCGAGCCTGCTCACAGATGCTCAGCATGGAGCAGCATTCGAGGGTGCGCTCGGGGTCGCGGAGCACCTTCTTGAATTCGTCAATGGCCGGGTCGAGGAGCATCATCTCCTTGTAGGCGATGCCCAGGTTGTAGTGCGTGTCGTAGTCGTCGCCCTTGACCTGCTCTTCCACGCCCATGCGGAAGGCGTCGAAGAGTTCATCCACGCTCTGCACCTTGTCCACGACCTTGGTCGCGTCGTGCATTTCTTCGCCTTCACCCGAGTCCTCAAGCGCGCTGCCCAGGACATCCGTGAGGTCGAAGAAGGAATTGGCGAAGTCCTCCTCGCCAAGGGCCTGGGGCTTGGGGCTTCCATGTCCGAGCTTCTGAAGTTTCTCTTCGGCCTTGGCGAGGCGACCTGTGAGCTCCGGGTGTCCCGGGAATTGATCGAGGGCGCCTTCGATTTCGGCTTTGGCTTCCTCGGGGCTGCCGTAGTCCAACTGGAAATCAATGTCGGAGAGGAGATCCTGGAGCTTTTCTGGAATCTCAACACCTGCGGCCATGGGCATCTCCGCTTCGAGCGGCGGAGCCATGGGCATGGTGACCGGCATGGTGGGCGGCAGGGCGATGGGCGCGTTCGGGGTCGGGATGGGCTCCCAGGCGAGATCACCGGCATCCAGCGCCATGGGTGCGGGCACCGTATTCGGCATCGTCAAAGGCAGATCGGGCATGGGCGGCAGCGGCACCGTGGGCATCGCCGCAGGGGGCATCGCATCCATGGGGGCCATGGCTTCCGGCAGCGCGAAGCTCGGCAGGGGCGGCGCGGTGGGGGCGGAAGGGCTGAACCCCCCTGCTGGCGTGCCGATGGCCGGTGCTTGATCCATGTCCGGGAGGTCGAGCGGAATGATGGCGTCCGGCGCAAAGGCCGGAGGAGTTGAAGCGGGAATCGGAATGGCCGCTGGGGCGGGGATGGCAGGAGCCGCAGGCGTCGCCGAGGCGACGGGTTGCATGCCCGCGCCCTGGGGGTTGTAGTCCGGCAGGCCCATGGTGCGGCGATGGATGCGGGTGGAGCCGGGAAAGAGCTGCTCCGCCTTATCCAGCAGGTAGGTGGCTTCCTTGGGTTTGCCCAGGGCATGCACGGCCTGGGCGCTTTGGAGGTATTGCTGCTGCACCCGGGTGAGCAGGCCGGACTGGCGGTGGAGGCCGCAGATGGTCTCGATGAGCCCAAAATTCGCCGGGTCCACCTCGAGGGCCTGCTTGTAGGCGGCCACCGCGCGATCCAGGCTGCCCGAGCGGGCAAAAGCCTCACCCTGCTTGGTGAACTGCTCCACCTTGATCCGCTTCATCGGATCAATTTCGGTCTCCCCATGACGGGTGTGTTCGCCAGAGGCTGCCCCACTGAAGGAGGGGTAGAAGCCGGAGCTGGATGCGAAGGCATCGGGCTTGGACAGTGGCTTGTCGTCCGGAGTTGCGCCCAATTCCGCGAGTTGAGCCCGCGCGCCTTCCGCGGCCCGGGCATCGCCGTTGGTTGTGGCGAGCTGATGGGCGTTCTGGAGCGCGTAGATCTGGTCGTTCTTGTTGCCGCCCTGCTGAGCCACTTCGGCGAGGTAGAGCCACGCCTCGATGGAGGGCCGTTCCTTGGTGGCCGAAGCCACCGCGCGGGTGACGATGTCGCCCATGCCGCGCCGCGCGAGTTCCCGGCCCAAGGGCGCGAAGAGGCGCAGGCCTTCTTCGCCGCGGCCCGCCGCCACCATCTGCTTCAGGGCGCGCTCGCAGAGGGCGAGATCCTTTTCGGGAAGCTGGGGTACCTGGGCGAGGGCCTCCAGGGCGCGGTCGGGGTTGTTGCCTCGCAGTTCGATTTCAGCGAGGGCCTCCAGCAATTCCACGCTGCGGGAATTCGCCTTCAGGCCTTCCCGCAACGCGGCGGAGGCGCCCGAGTAGTCCGTGGCCATCACCGCGAGGCGGCTCTGGCTCAAGAACAGCTGAGGCGACGAAGTCATCGTCTTCGCCCGGTCCATGATCTGCATGGCTTCGGCGGTCTTGCCTTCCATGCCGAGCGATTCGGCGACTTCCAGATAGATGGCCGCCGCCTGATCCTTCATGCCTTCTTTGTTGAAGAGGTCCGCGAGCTTGATCTTGTTCTTGAGGTTCTTCGGGTCGAGGTCCACGACCTTTCCGAATTCCTCCAGCGCCCGCTTCACGAGCCCCTTCTTCTGGAAGTGCTCGGCCACCTGGAGGTGGGTCGCCACCGCGTCGCGGATCATGCCTGTCTGGCGGTAGAGATCTGCGAGGCGCTGCATGAGGTCCATGTCATCCGGCGAACTGCGCACGGCCTTCTTCAGAACCGCAGTGGCCTTGGGCGCGAAGCCATCGCGCTCATAGGCGATGGCGAGGCGACGGAAGACTTCCACCGCTTCCTGCCCGCGTCCGCCCTGGGCCAGAAGGTCGCCGTAAGTGTTTTGGAGGGCCAGATTCTTCGGATCGTCGTCCACCAACATCCGATAGGAATCCAGGGCCTTGTCGATCCGTCCGGCCGCCTGGTGCTTTTCGGCCTCTTTCCGGACTTTGATGCGATCAATGGCCATTCGGGTGCCTCGGGATTCGATGGGGACGGACCTTAGTCTAGGAGCCTTGGGGCCCCTTGGAAAGATTCGGCACGGATCCGCCGGGAATGAAATCCCGACCGGAGAAGGCATGGGGGAGCAGGTCCGCCAAGTCGTGGAGGGCCCGCTCCTGGCGATTGGCGAGGAGAACGGGCAGGTGGTCCGCGAATTCCGCCAGGACTTGACGGCAGGCGCCACAGGGGGGCGTCAGCCGGTCAGCTTCGGTGACCACCACCAGGGCCTGGAGCCCGCCCGGGCGGAGCAGCCCCTGACCCACCGCCGCGGCCACGGTGCCCCGCTCGGCGCAGGTGCAGAGGGGGTACGCGGCGTTCTCGACATTGCAGCCCGCCATGACTTGGCCTGTCGCCGTGACCAGGGCCGCGCCCACCCGAAAGCCGGAATAGGGGGTGTGGGCATGGTCCCGGGCGGCCCAGGCGGCGGCGAGGAGGGGGTCCCAGTCGGGGTCGTCGGCGTGGAGGAAGGCCATGGTCCGTTCAGGATGCCGCAAGGGAAGCTGTTGGGGGGGGAGGGATCGCGTCCGCCTCGCCGCCTTCACCTTCCGCATCGGAAAGGGCCAAGGCCCGCCAGCAGGCCTGGGGGCCTTCGTGACGATGCAGGCCGTTGGCTCCGCGCACGACCAATTCCACTTCCCGTTTCTGGAGCCGGGCCTGGAGGATGGCCCCGGAAAGGCGTTCCAGCTCCCGTTCAAAGGTCCGGCCGGGAGCCCAGGCTCCCAGGTCTAGCTCGAGATGGAGGGCGAGGGGCTGCTCTTCCTCGAAGGTGCGGACCCACAGCTCGCCTTGGGGCCGCTGGGCGCTGCGCTTCCAGTGGACCCGGGCGGGGGGGTCCCCGGGGCGCATGGGGCGTGCGCCTTCCGGGCTGCTTTCGCCTGGACGGGGCAGGGTGCGCACCTGCCCATCCCGTGCGGGATCGCCAGGCGCGGCTTGGGGCGCGCGGGGGTGAGGCAGCACCAGCACGGCGCGATCGAGCTCGAAATGCCAGGCCTTTTCCAGGAAGCCGAAGGGGTGCCGGGTGCGAAGCTCCAGCCCCGTGAGGCGCGTCCACCCGCGCAGGCCGGCCCGGGCATGGAGGACGGCGACGGGCTCGGACTCTCCACCGCCCCCGGCGAAGAAGGCCGTTTCCACCTCGCCGCCTTCCATGGCGAGGCGAAGCTCCAGCCCTCGGACCCGCTTGGGCGTGCTGTCCTGAAGGCGCAGCCGGAGTCCCCCTCGGACCCGGGCGAAGAGGTTGCCCTCATCCAGATCCAGCGGGCTAAGGCCCCGGAGCGACCGTCGGCTCACAACGCCCGAGACGAGGAAGAGTCCGAGCATCAGCGAGAAGACCAGGTACAGCAGGTTGTTGCCGCTGTTCACCGCGAAGGCGCCAATGGCAAGCAGGGCCAGCAGGTACTCCCACCCGAGGCGGGTGATGGAGAGGCGCAGGGTCCGGTCCTTCCAGAGCAGCATCGGGGCTAAGGGTATCCAAGGCGGGCGCGGTAGGATGGAGGATTCACCCGGATCGCACGATGCTCAAACGCCTATTCCGCACCAAGTCCATGGAGCAACTGCGCGCTTCGGCCGAGGAGCCGGAGCATCAGCTCAAGAAGAACCTGGGTTCCTTCGACCTCACGATGTTCGGCATCGGCGCCATCATTGGCGCGGGCATCTTCAGCACCATCGGCACGGCGGCGGCGGGCAACCTCGCCGATGGCCGCCTCGCCGCGGGCCCGGCCCTCATCCTCAGCTTCTTGTTCACCGCGATCATCTGCGGCTTCACCGCGCTCGCCTACGCCGAACTGGCGAGCATGATCCCCGTCTCCGGCTCGGCCTACACCTATGCCTATGCGACGCTCGGCGAATTGATGGCCTGGATCCTGGGCTGGAACCTGCTCCTGGAATACGCGATCTCCAATGTGGCCGTCGCCATCTCCTGGGGGGACTACGCCCGGAGTTTCCTGGAGAACATCTGCCACATCCGCATCCCGGGTTGGCTCGCCATTGATCCGAAATCGGCGCTGATGTTGAACGACGGCGTCGCGCCCATGGCGCTCCACGACAAGCTCTCGCTCCTGGCCCAGGCCAAGGCGGGCACGGTGGATGGCGGCCACTTCTTCATGAACTGGGAAAAGCTCCAGAGCGCGCCCCTGCTCCACGGCTTTCCGGTGTGCATCAACCTCCTCGCGGTTGTCATCACGGTGTTCATCACCTGGCTCGCCTACCGCGGCATCAAGGAGAGCGCCAAGGCCAACAACTGGATGGTGCTCATCAAGGTGGCGATCCTCCTCGCTGTCATCGCCCTGGGCGCGCGCTTCATCCACCCGGACAACCTCGTCGGGCACCCGGCCTCCTGGAGCGGCTTCGCCCCCAACGGCTTCAAGGGCATTCAGGCGGGCGCGGGCATCATCTTCTTCGCCTTCATCGGCTTCGACGCCGTTTCCACGACGGCGGAGGAATGCAAGGATCCCGGGCGCGATGTGCCGAAGGGCATTCTCTGGAGCCTCGTCATCTGCACCGTGATCTATGTGCTCGTGGCGGCGGTGGTGCTGGGGATGCTCCATTACACGGAACTCGTGGGCAAGGCCGATCCGCTCTCCTATGTGTTCGAGCAGCACCACCTCACTTGGCTGGCGGGCATCATCAGCATCGGCGCGGTCATCGCCACCACGGCGGCCTTGCTCGTCTACCAGGTGGGCCAACCGCGCATCTTCATGAGCATGAGCCGGGACGGGCTCCTCGGCCCCTGGTTCGGCAAGGTCCACAAGCGCTTCGGAACCCCCTCCAATGCGACGATCTTCACGGGCTTCCTCGTCGCCATCCCCGCCGCGCTGCTGGATATCGGCTTCGTGGTGGAACTGGCGAACATCGGGACGATCTCGGCCTTCATCGTCGTCTGCATCGCCGTCCTGCTCATGCGCAAGCGCCGCCCCGACGCGCCCCGCAAGTTCCGCATGCCCTTCGCGTGGGTGCTCGCGCCCCTGGCGATCCTCGGATGCCTCTGGATGGCGCGGGGCCTCACCATGGTCACCTGGAAGAACTTTGGCCTGTGGCTCGTGGTCGGCCTGCTCATCTACGCCTTCTACGGCAGCCGCAACAGCCGCCTGCAACGGGACAGCCAGGAGGCCTGATGTTCACCGGTCTGATCCGACACCTCGGAACCCTGGAAGCGCGGTCGTCGCGCTCCGGCGGCGCGCGGCTGCGGATCGCTTCACCCAAGGCGGTGCTGGACCGGGCGGAAGAGGGCGCGAGCATCGCCGTGAACGGCTGCTGCCTCACGGCGGTAGCGCGGGACGGTCGGGCGTGGGAGGCCGATCTGAGCGAAGAGACCCTTCTCAAGACCACCCTGGGCCAGCTCCCCATTGGATCGAAACTGCATCTGGAACCCGCGCTTCGCGTGGGCGACCCGCTGGATGGTCATCTCATGCTTGGCCATGTGGACGCCTTCGGCGCGCTGGCGTCGCGGCCCACCGGCGAAGGCCTGTGGCGCTTCACCCTGCCCACCGAGCTTGCGCCCTTGGTGGCGGAGAAGGGTTCCATCGCCGTGGACGGCGTGAGCCTCACGGTGGTGGACGCGGGGTCGGACTTCTTTACGGTCGCCCTGATCCCGGAAACCGTGACCCGCACGGCCTTCGCGGATCTCAGGCCCGGCGATCGAGTGAACCTTGAGGCCGACCCCCTCGCCCGCTACGCCGCGCGGCTCCTGGGCGGGAAGTCGGCGTCGGCCAAGCTCGCGTCCTTCGCCGAAGGCGGATGGGCCGCCATGGAAGCCTGGGGGCCGGACCCGGAGGTCTGAGCTACTTCCGGCCCCGGCTCGAATCGGCCCAGCCATCCCACATGCCAAAGGTCTTCATCTGGGGCGCGAGGCCGGTGGCCTGGATGAGCGCCTCGACCTGCGCCCGGGTCTGACGGGAAAGCAAGGCCGGGGCGTTGGCGAGGCCCCACATCAGGATCGCGGCTTCGTGGGTCTGGCGCCGCAGCGCGCCGGCGTCCACCTTGTCGAAGGTGTCACTTTCCGCGTGGTAGTTGGGCAGGTAGTTTGTCCAGTCCTGATTGGCGATGAGGGTGGGCACGCCTTCCACGAGGAAGTCGTAATTATCCGTCCCCACGAAGGCATCGTCCGTATGCGCCTTGGGGGCCCCATCCCCTTCCGGAGCCAGGGCCGCATCCAGGATGGGCCGCCATTCGGGACGCCCGCCCAGGCTGAAGCCGCTCACCTTGCCCAAGCCCTCGTCATAGATGACGACGGCGCGAATGCGGTCCAGCTCGGCCCGATGGGCCTTCACATAGGCTTTGGAGCCAAGCATGCCTTCTTCCTCCCCGCCGAAGAGCGCGAAGCGAATCGTGCGGCGCGGGTGAAGGTTGGCGGCTTTGAAAAGCCGCGCGATCTCCACCACCATGGCGGCGTTGCAGCCGTTGTCGAGGGCGCCCGTGCCCAGCTCCCAGGAATCCAGATGGGCGCCGATGAGCACGACTTCATCCTTGAGGTCGGTCCCGGGGATTTCCGCGATGACATTGCCTGCCTGCACCGGCCCTGAGACGCGGTTGGGCATGCGGATCTCGGCCTGCACGGGGCGGTCCTTGAGCAGGCGACCCAGTCGCGCGCCGTCTTCCCGGGCGATCTGAATCTCCACGAGGTCCGCGACGCGCCCGTCATCACACCGCGGATCCAGGTGACGGTAGAGGAGCTTGCGGACCCGGGTGGACTGGACGATCAGCCCCTTCGCGCCAAGAGCTTTCGCCACCGCCGATTGCCGGGCGGTCGTCGTGTATTCCCCAAAGAGTGCCTCGGGGGTGGTCATGGGCTCGGAAGCGAGGTAGATGAACGCACCCTTCGCGCTCGTGCCGAGCGTCTTCATCGCCGCGTCGCTGCCATCCCCCCCATCCAGGATGCGGAAGGTGCCCGCGCAGGGCGGACTCCAACCCCAGCTCGTCGCAAGGGGCGAAAAGCCCATGGGGCCTTCGATGCGGATGCGCGGCGGCGCGGCCGTCCACCCATTCACGAGGGGGAAAGGTTCCACCTTGGCCTGGAGGCCCGCGGCCTTGAATCCATCCACCCCCCATTTAAGGGCGCGGGTGAAGGCAGGGCTGCCCGTGACGCGTCCGCCGATGCCATCGCAGAGCTGCCGAAGCTGAGCGAGCTCCGGAGAGGGTTGAGCGAAGGCGGCGCGGAGACGCGCGAGGTCGTTGTCGGGGGCCTGGGCGAGCAGGGGAAGGGCGACGAGCGCCAGGAGCCGTTTCCTCATGCGGTTCTCCGGGTGTCGCTGGCGTCGCCGCCACTCTGGATGGCCTTGATGACTTCCACCACCTCCGCCGCGCCGCTGGGCCGATCCTCCATGCGTTTTTGGAGCAGGCGATCCAGGAGGAAGCTGAAGCTGGCGGGCAACGAATGGTCCAGATCCTTGGCGTGGGGCGGCTCGGCGGAAAGCTGCTTGCGGAGCAGCTCGCTCACATCCGAGCCCGGGAAGGGCGGTTGTCCCGTGGCCAGTTCGAAGAGCATGACGCCCAGGGAATAAAGATCCGTGCGGGGGTCCACCCGGTCGCCCCGCACCTGTTCGGGGGCCATGTAGCGCGGGGAGCCGAAAACCTGGCCTGAGCGATCCTTGCCCGCCGCAGACACCGGTGCGGCGAGGCCGAAGTCCATGAGTTTCACATCGCCTCGCGCGTCGAAGAGCACATTGAGGGGTTTGATGTCGCGGTGCACGACGCCTTCGGCGTGGGCGGCTTCCAGGCCCTCGGTCACCTGGCGGCCGATGCGGAGGACCAGGGCCAAGGGCAGCTTGCCTCGGTCATCCAGCAGGCGCTTGAGGGTGACGCCCTTGAGGTATTCCATGCTCACGAAGGCCACCCCATCGGCCTCGGCGAAATCATGGGTGCGAAGCACGAAGCGGTGGCTGATCTTGCGGGCGAGACGGACCTCCTGCTTGAGGCGCTCCAGGAATTCCACATCCACCGCGTGCTCGGGCCGGATGACCTTGATGGCCACTTCCTCATCCAACTGGAGGTCCCGGGCCTTGAGCACGACGCCCATGCCGCCCTTGCCCAACACGCCTTCGACCCGGTAGCGCCCGGCGAAGGTCTCGCCTTCCTTGATGGTGAGGCGCTTGGGCGTGGGCAGGGGCTGGCCGAGCAGGCTCACGGTGGCGTCCACATCCACCACGGTCATGTCCGCGTCCTTCGTGGCCCGGGTCTGGCCCGCGCCCGTGGAGCGCACCTGCTCCAGCATGGCGACCATGTCCTCCTTCGCCTTCAATTCGGAGAGGAGGCCCCGGAAGCGGTCCGTGAGCAGGCCGACTTCGTCCTTCTGAGCCACTTCGGGCAGGTCGGGCCTCCGGCCTTCCGCCAGGGCGGCGGTGGCTTCGGTGAGGTGGGCGAGGGGTGCCGTCACGCTCCGGGCTGAAAGCAGGGCCACCAGCAAGGCCAGAAGCAGGCCCGCCGCGCCGGCGCCGAGGATCCAGTAGCGCAGGCGGGTGTAGGGCGCGAGGAAGGGGTCCAGGGGCATGACGAGCAGTTCGGCGGCCTGGAGATCTGCCGCGTTGGCCCCGCGCAGCGGAACGAGGGTGGCGAGCTGGTCATGGCCGCCCAGGGTGATGAGCACCGGCGGCGGGACTTCGCCCTTTTGAAGCACGGCTTTGGCGCTCGCGAAAGCGGGGCCTTTTAGCGCGGCCATGGCCTGATCCCGCACTGCGTCGTCGGGAAAGGTGTCGCCCTCGAACTTGAAGCGGCTGAGGAGGGCAAGGTGGGCGGTCTTGGGCAGGGCGAGGGCGCGGAGGCTCGCCGCCTGCTTGTCATCCAACCGCGTGCCCACGAGCATTACGCCGACGGGATTGCCCGAAGGCGCGGTGAGCCGCCGCGCCACGGCGAAGTAGGCCTGCTTGCCCAGTTCCACGAAGCCCCGGTAGGAGGGCCCCTGGAAGCCGGCCGCCGCGGCTTCATCGGGGTTGAGGGCCATCTGGACGATGCCGACCTCGCCGAAATCGGATCGCCCGGGGACGGGCTCGGTGCTGGCGAGCAGGCGATTGTCGGGCCGCACCACCAGCGCCACATCCCCGGAGAAGGTGGGCAGGTTGTCGTTGAGCAGGTCCTGGACGCTGATGAGGCTGCCGGTCTCTTCCGCCTTTTCGATCTCCGCCAGGTTGTAGGAGGCCTGGGAGAAGACCTCCAACCCGGCGTCCATCACTTTGGCCTGCTGGTCGAAGGTGCGACCCAGCAGCGCCGCTGCGGAGTGCAGGCCCTCGGCGGCGGAGGCCTGGGCGGCCTTCTTCGTTTGGACCAGGGCCACGCCCAGCACCGCGCCCACGAGGAGGACGATGACCAGCCCGGTGCGGAGGAAGAATTTCCAACCCAGGGACTTCGACCAGCTCACGCCTTTGGCCATCCGAACCTCGTCACGGGAGTATGCTTTGCGTCCATCCTACCGAAGGCAGGCCTCTCTCTTGGAGACTCCATGTCGGAACGGCGTGACTTCCTTCGTACCGTGGTTGGCGGAACGGCCCTCCTGGGCCTCGGCAGCCTTGAGCTTCCGGCCCTGGAGGCCGCGGATCGGGGCCGGGCCCCTTCGGATGTGGCCCTGCTCAACACGGCCCTGGAACTGGAGCACACGGCCATCTTCGCCTATGGCCTCGCCGCGGGCTCGGGCCTGCTCTCCAAGGGCACCCTGGCGGTGGGCACCCTCTTCAATGGCAGCCATGAGACCCACCGGGCGGCCCTCACCCAGGCCATCAAGGACCTGAAGGGCTTTCCCATCGCCCCCCGGAAGAGCTACAGCTTTGACGCCTTCGACTTGAAGACCGAGGCCGATGTGCTGCGCCTCGCCCTCTTCCTGGAATTGAAGGCGGCCCGGGCCTACAACGACTCCCTCCGCCAGTTCCGGCACCGGGCCCTGATGGACGCGGCGGGGCGCATCCTGGGGGACGAGGTCAGCCATGCCGCCATCCTTCGCTCCGCCCTTGGGCAGGCCCCCGTGGCATTCTGGGGCCAGCTTGACGAGGGACTCGATGGTTAAACCGCTCGCTGCCCTGCTCTTCGCCCCGGCGCTGCTCGCAGGCGGGCTCCAAGGCCCCGTGAAGGTGGTGGACAAGCATGGAGAGCGGCCGACCCTCAAGGACGCCATCGCCATCCTGGAGCCGCTCACCCACCGTGCGGATGCCCAGAAGCGGCCCATGCTACGCATCCGCACCACGGGCAAGCGCTTCGTCCCCCGCGTCGCCTGGACCACGCCCGGCAGTCCCGTGAGTTTTCCGAACCAGGACCACATTCTCCACAATGTGTTCAGCGTGACCCCCGGCGAAGCCTTCGACACTGGCCACTACGAGCCCGGCGACGCGCCCCGCTGGACCGCGGCGAAGCCCGGCCTCGTGAAGCTCTACTGCAATGTGCACCGGAAGATGAACGCCTTCCTCTGGATCGTTGACACCCCCTGGGCCGATGTCCTCGATGGCCAGAAGGGGTTGGACTTCAAGAATGTGCCCCCCGGCCGCTACAAGCTCCGGCTTTGGCATCCCGAAGTGGGCGAGAAGGACTTCGAAGTGAGCATTGGCGAAGGCGTCACCATGGGGAATTGGACCCTCCAGGCGAACCTGCCGGACTTCGAGCCCCACAAGAACAAGTTCGGCAAGGACTATCCGCCCGCGAAGGACGAGGGAAATTACTGAGGGGGTCCCGGGCTACGGGCTGCAGGCTACGGGCTACACGGTTGGACGAGTCCGGGTGGTGCGGATCGTCAGCCTCCGATTCTTCGCGGGGCCAGGGTAGCCCCCTGGCTCATGAGGACGAGCCTTGCCCCGTAGCCCGTAGCCCTATTCCCCCCCATGCACCTTCTTGATCATGTAGCGGGGTCGGTCGCGGACTTCGGTGTAGATGCGGCCGATGTATTCGCCGAGCAGGCCCAGCGCCAGGAACATGCAGCCCACGAAGAAGAAGAGGATGGCGAAGAGGGTGAACACGCCGTTCACCGTGCCTTCGGGGTGGACGAAGCGATAGATCAACAGGCCCAGCGAGAAGGCGAGGCTGATGCCACTGATGACGACGCCGAAGACGCTGAGCATTTGGAGCGGCAGCAGGCTGAAACTCGTCACGAGGTCGAACTGGAGGTTGATGAGCTTCCAGAGCCCGTACTTGCTATCCCCGGCGGCGCGCTCGGCGTGGGCCACGGGCACCTCCGCGATGCGCTTGGCGAAGGAGTTGGCGAGGGCCGGGATGAAGGAGCTGCGCTCCTTGCAGAGCAGCATGGCGTCCACCACCTCGCGCCGGTAGGCCCGGAGCATGCAGCCGTAGTCATGGAGCTTCACGCCGGTGGTCCTCCGGGTGATGGCGTTGACGAGCTTGCTCGGCAGGCGGCGGAAGAGGGAATCGTTCTCCTCCCGACCCTGCCGCCACCCGCCCACCACATCAAAGCCTTCCTCGATCTTGGCGACGAGCTTCGGGATCTCTTCCGGCGGGTTCTGGAGGTCGGCGTCCAGGGTGACGATGATTTCGCCCTTGGCCTCCGCCAGCGCGCCGAAGACGGCGGCGTGCTGGCCGTAGTTGCGATTGAACTCCACGACCCGGATGCGGGGTTCGGCCTTGGCCAGGTCCAGGAGCAGCTTGAGGCTGGCGTCCTTGGAGCCGTCATCGGTGAAGATCACCTCCCAGCCCCGGGCGTCGAAGGGCGCGAGGGCCGCGGACAGGCGTCCCCAAAGGGCCGGGATGTTGTCCTGCTCGTTGTAGATGGGGATGGTGACGCTCAGGAAGGGCGTGGGTTCAAGGGCCATGGGGCCTCCGAGGCTCAATTCTAGTAGAATCCTGCGAACCGCCCCTGGAGTGCCCATGTCCCAGCCCCACATCCTGTTGGTCGAGGACGAACTGAGCCTTGCCGAGGGCATCAAACTCAACCTGGAGATGGAGGGGCTCGCCTGCACCTGGATCCCGAGGGGCGACGAGGCGCTCAAGCGCATCCTCGCCGAACCGTTCGACCTCGTGCTCCTGGATGTGATGCTGCCGGGCATGGACGGCTTCAGCGTCTGCGAGCGGGTGCGGGACGCCAAGAACTTCACACCCATCCTTTTCCTCACGGCCAAGAACACCGAGGATGATCGCGTTCACGGCTTCGAGACCGGCGGCGACGACTACTTGGGCAAGCCCTTCCAGGTGCGCGAGCTGCTCACCCGCGTGCGCGCCATCCTGCGCCGCGAGGCCTGGTACAAGAACCGCACCCTGGGCAGCCGTCAGGCCTTCGGCCCCCATTGGGTGGACTTCGACAACTTCTGCGGCGAGGGGCCGAACGGCGCCTTCCAGCTTGGCGTGAAGGAATGCATGATCCTGAAGCTCCTCATGGAGAAGCCGGGCGCGGTCGTGAGCCGCCAGGAGATCCTGGACAAGGTCTGGGGTGAAGATTCCTACCCGACGACGCGCACCGTGGACAACTTCATCGTGCGCCTCCGCCGCAGCATGGAGCAGGACGCCCACCACCCCCGCTGGATCCACACCATCCGCTCCGTCGGCTACCAGTTCGACCCCGAAGGCAAGCAGCGCAAGGGCGAAGAGTGATAAGTGAAAGCTGAAACCACGGAGACTCAGAGGCACGGAGAAAAGCCGGAACGAAGATTTTTCTGGATCGCGACCATCTCAATTGCGCTCGGATTTATTCCTCCGGTCTTCTGCGCTGGAGTGCTGTTTGTAGGCGGGACGCCGGGGGATGGTCCGGCTGCGGCAGTGGCGTGGTTCTTTTTGGTAGGTTCATCCCTACTGGGGCTCTCGATTGTTTTGTTGATGAGCATCCTGGGTGGGACAGCCATGCCGAATGGAAGCCGTGCGAGAAAAGGGTTTCGCGGAATTTCTTGGCTCGGCGCTTTAACAGGATTGATCTGGCTCTGCCTGCCCCTCGTTCTTCGCTGAGTTGCGAAGAGGGGCCCTTTGCGGGCCCCTCTGTGTCTCTGCGTCTCCGTGGTTCCTATTTCTTGGGCGCCGCCGTCGGATCCAGGTCCCGGCTCTTGCCCCAGGCTTCGACGCGGAGCATCTGGTCTTCGAAGGATTCGCCGGTCTCGACCTTCACATCCTTCAGGATCTGGCGGCCGTTCATGTCCTCCACCACGGGCACGAGCTTGGGGAAGACGAAGGCCTTCTCCTTGGGGAGCTGCAGGGCTTCCCGGCGGGCCTTGGCGTCGTCGTGCCAGGCCTTGTTTACCTTCGTGCCGTACTGGCCGAAGAAGGCCTCGGCGCCAGCCTGATCGCCCATGGCCTTGATCGTCTGGAGCTTGGTCAGCACCTCGCCCACGCCCTCGCGGGCCTTGGCGAGGTCGGTGATCTCGACATACGCGTGGCCGTCCACCTGATCCACCTGGACGCCCTTCTGGTTGTCCACGAGGTAGTTCAGCACGAGCTGTCGGCCACGGAGGTGCGCCTCGTGGATGGTGTCGCCTTCCACCAGCCCGTTGGCCATGAGCTGGCCCGTGAGGTACTGAAGCAGCATGGCTTTGTAGGCGTCCGCGTGATCGGCGGCGGACACCGCGCCGATCTCTTCGAGCTTGGGATCAGGGAACTGGTAGAGCGCGACGCAATCGGCGCGGCACTCCTCCAACGCGGAGTAGGTGGGACCGATCTTGGTGGCGGGATCGGCGCCCGCGAGCGACGCGTCCGGCTGACCGGAGCCGTGGCCGATGACCTCGTGCATGTACACGACCCACTGGCGGGCGAGGGAGCCGTCCTTGCGGATCAGGTCCTGATCCTCCGCGCGGTAGGAAGCCTTGATGCCGGCCTCGCGGGTAGCGGCGCTGGAGGCGCCTTCCACATTGAGCAGGACGACATTCTTGCTGCCGTAGTCCTTGCGGATGTCCGCGTAGTTGGGGAGGTTGTAGGCCGCCGGGCTGATCGGCCCCGCGTCCCCGGTCTCCATCAGCACATTGACGATGCTGGCGACGGGGGGCGTGATCTTGTCCCGCTTCCACTTGGCGTCCCAGGGCATTTTCGCTTCGAAGTACGCGGCGTTCTGGCTGAGCTTATCAATGACGGTGGAGTCAGACTTGTAGCTGACATTGGCCTCGTAGGCGCCGATGACGGAGCGGGGGTCCTTGTAGACCTCGTAGAAGCCGTTGAGGTAGTCCACGGTGCTCTTGGTCTGGAGCCAGGCGATGCTGTGTTTCTTGAAAGTGGCCTCGTCGCCGGTCTTGAAGAAGGCAATGAGGTCTTCCAGGGCCTGCTTCTGATTCGCGTTGGCCTCGAAACGGGTCTTCACGGTGCCATCGGGCATCGTCACCTTGGCGATCTCGTCTTCCACATAGGGGAGGGCCTTCTGGAGCCAGTAGACGACGGTATCGAGCTGGGCGCCGTAGACGCCGCCCACCTTGAAGACCTGGGCCACGGCCTTCTTGCCCTTCTTGGCGAAGCGGACATTGACCTGAGCCTGGGTGGCTTCCGGCAGAGCCTGGATCGCCTTGAGCGTGAGGCCCTTGTCGTAGAGGCCGTTGGATGAGGTCGCGATGGGATCCACGCCCGGCACCTGATTCACCTGGATGGGGTCCACCTTCGGGTCGAAGATGTAAGGCTTGAGCTGGGCCAGCGCCGCCATTCCGCCCCCCTTCACGGCGAACTTGGCGTGCTTCTTCACCGCGATCTGGACGGCCTTCTTGAGCTGATCGTAGGTGAGGTTGGCCGGGACGAACTTGGTGGCGTGGGTGTGGCTGTAATTGCCGTGGTTGGCCCACACGAGTTTCAGGTATTCGCCGAGCCCGGCGCGGGTGGCCTCGTCCAGCGCGTCCTTCTTGGACCAGACGCCTTCCAGGAGGTTCTTGATGTCGAGGGCCTTGGGGTGGTTCTGGAGGTAGGCGATCTCATCCCCGGCCAGGGCGGCGCGGTAGAGGTAGTAAGCGAATTTGCGCTGGGTGGGCCGCAGCTTGTCGAAGCCAGGCGCTTCCACGGGCACGAGCCACATGTCCCGGCCATCCGCGCCGAGCTTTTCGATGGCGGCGGGAGCCTGGGCTGGAGTCTGGGCGGACGCCGGCGCGGGAGTCGGCGCGGGAGCCGGGACTGGAGCTTGGGCGAAGAGGGTGGTGCCTGCGGCTAGGGCCGCCATGATCCAGGCGCGCTGCATGGGTCCTCCGTGGGGAAAGGCCCATCATGCCATAGGGGGTGGGAAGCGCCGCCTTGAGATCCTAAGCGGTCCGCGTGTCAGTCTTTCGCCGGGGTGGGTTCCTGGGTGTGCGTCCGCATGAGCACCGAGACGGCGATGACACGATCCTCCGCGCCCCGCACGGGGGCAAAGGTCAGGTCCGCCTGGAAAGGTTCCCCCCGGCGCAGCACTTCGCCATCGGGGATGCGGACGATTTCGCCCGCGCCCACCTTGGTGAGCAGGTCCGGCAGGAGGGCGAGGCCCCCATCCACCATGAGGCGGGAGAAGGGCTGGCCGAGTGCCTCGGCGCGGGGGAGGGCGAAGATCGCCTCGGCCGCGGCGTTCCAGGTGAGGATGCGGCCGTCGGCGCCGAAGGAGGCGAGCCCATCCCCCAGGTTGTGGAGCAGGCTTTCCAAGTAGCGGCGGGTCTTCTGGGTTTCCTGATGACTGCGCTCGAGCTGGGCGTAGAGCTGGCCCATCTCCTGGTTGCGCTGTTCCAGTTCCTCCTTCGCGGAGCGCAGCTCCGAGTAGAGGCGTGCCGTCTCCATGCTGGATTTGAGCGCGTCCTCCAGCAGGTCCTGGGTTTCCGCGCGACCATCGGGTTGCAGGTCGTCAATGGTCACGCCCGCGTGGCGCAGGATCACCGCGGGCGGTTGCTCGGGCGCCGTGCCCGGCGCGGCAGCGGTGCCCACCTCTCGCAGCGCCTGGCTCAGGTTGCTGTCAATGAGCGCCAGCATGGCGTCGAAGTCCTTCACCTTCTTGTCGAGGTTGAACTTCTTGAAGGTGTAGTCCACCGTCTCCCGGGTGATGGCGCGGAAGGTTTCCGCCACGCCGATGCCTTGAGAGGCGATGGCCTCGAAGAAGGGCGCGTTGCGGAAGTTGAGACGGCGGTTCATCACGCCAACGGCGAGGGCATCCGGCAAGTCCCGCTTGTTGAACTGGAGCACCAGGGGGATCTGCTTGATGTTCAGGCGGTTCGCGTTGAGGTTGTGATAGAGGTTGCTGAGCGAATCCACATTGTCCTGCATCTTCGCTTCGGCCGAATCCGCCACGAAGACGACGCCATCGGCGCCCCCCAGCACCACGCGGCGGCTGGCGTCGTACTGGATCTGACCGGGCACGGTGTAGACCTGCAGGTGGATCGCGTTGCCGTAGATGTAGCCGAGGTTGATGGGCAGCAGGTCGAAGAAGAGGGTGCGGTCTTCCTGGGTGTTCACGCTGAACATCTCGCCGCGCTGTGCCTCACCGCAGAGGGCGTGGAGCTGCTGGAGGTTCGTCGTCTTGCCCGAAAGCCCCGGCCCGTAATAGACCAGCTTCAGCAGGATCTCGTTGGCTCGCGTGTTGAATTGGACCATGGCGGCAGGGGAAGGGATCAGCCTAGCACGGGGAAAAAACCGGGGACCTTCCCCCCTCTCAACGGCAAGGTGCCTGTTTGGATCAAATCCTGGAGGGGGGAGAGTCGGGGGCCTTTTCGGACCTTCATTGGGCTAACATGAATGGTTCTACGAATTCCTGGTAGCCCATGAGCGTCCCCTCCCATGTCGCGATTATTTTCTCGGTATCGGCTTTGCCGATACGCGAGACCTCCCCTGCCAGCGGTGCATCGGCCGCTAGGGGGAGTACCTTGTGAGCATTCCGACCCATGTGGCCATCATCTTCTCGGTATCGGCTCCGCCGATACGCGAGACCTCGCGCTAGGTTGGGCCTTGTCCGATCCAAGGGTGTCTTCCCGATGAGCATTCCGACCCATGTCGCCGTCATTTTGGACGGCAACGGCCGCTGGGCTGCCCAGCGGGGGCAGGCGCGCATTAAAGGGCACAAGGCCGGGGTCCGGGCGGTGGAGGCCATCCTGGACGAGGCCTCGGACCTGGGCATCCAGCATTTGAGCCTCTATGCCTTCAGCACCGAGAATTGGAAGCGGCCCGCCTTCGAGGTGACGGCGCTCATGGCGCTGCTCCGCATGTACTTGCGGATGTTCGTGCCCAAGCTTCTCGCCAAGGGCACCCGCTTCCATCACCTGGGCAGCGTGGAGGGTCTTCCCGCCGGGGTGGTGTCGGATCTCCACTGGCTGGAGGCGAAGACGGCCCATGGGACGGGCATGACCTTTCACCTGGCCGTGAATTACGGCTCCCGCCTGGAAATCGCCCAAGCGGCCGCCCGCTGCGTGGCGGACGGATTGAGGCCGGATCAGGTGGATGAGGCCGCCCTCCAGGCCCGGCTCTGGACGGCGGGCGTGCCGGATGTGGATCTGCTCATCCGCACCAGCGGCGAGCACCGCATCTCCAACTTCCTGCTCTGGCAGGCGGCCTATGCCGAGTTGCACCTGACGGACATCCTTTGGCCCGATTTCGGGCCCGCCCAGCTCCGCGAGGCCCTCGCCGACTTCGGGGCCCGGGAGCGGCGTTTTGGCGGGTTGTAGGTCAAACTAGGGATCATGCCCAAGATGCCCGTCCCCGCCGTTCCCGCCGCCTCCACGAAGCCGGGATTCGATAAGAAGAACCTGATCACCCGGGTGGGCACGGCCCTCGTCTTCGCCAGCCTCTTCCTGAGCCTGCTCTGGTTCGGGGGAGATGCCGCCTGGGGCCGCCCGGCCTACGCGCTGCTCATGGCCGTGAGCATCTTCGCGGGCGTGCGGGAGATGACCCTCATCGGTCGAGCCTGCGGCTTCAATCCGCAGATGCTTCCGGCGCTCCTGGTGGCCTGGGGCCTGCTCGCCCACTTCTACCTTCAAAGTGGCGTGGAAGACCCCTTGCCGCTGTGGCTGATCTTCGGCGGAGGCTTCCTCCTCATCCATTTCAGCGCGCTCTTCTTCGACACGAAGCTCGAAGAGGCGCTGCCCAGCCAGGCCATCGCGTGGATGGGCGCGTTGCTCCTCGGCCTGGGCCTCGGCTTCCAGCTCAAGCTCTTCCTGCTGCAAGGCACCGTGGCCAAGACCGGCAGCCGATTCATCCTCGCGCTCTACCTCATCACCTGGCTGGGGGACACGGCGGCTTACTTCATTGGAAGCGCCTTCGGCAAGCACCGCCTCGCCCCCAAGGTGAGTCCGAAGAAGAGCTGGGAGGGCGCGGCGGGGAACCTACTCGGCAACCTGCTCGGTGGCGTGATCATCAAGCTCTGGGCCTGCCCCCAGTGGAGCTGGGTGGATGTGGTGGCGCTCTCGCTCCTCATGGGCATCGCGGGCCAGCTCGGCGACCTCGTGGAAAGCACCTGGAAGCGCAGCGCGGGCGTGAAGGACTCCAACGCGGGCAGCGTCTCCATCCCCGGTCACGGCGGCTTGCTGGACCGGGTGGACAGCTTGCTCTTCGCCGCGCCCGTGCTCTACGCCTACGCGTACTTCGTGTTCGGCTTCAATTGACACGGAAAGTCGCGATCCTCGGCTCCACCGGCAGCATCGGCTGTTCGGCGCTGGAGGTGGTGCGCGCCCATCCGGATCGGCTCGCCGTCGTCGCGTTGGCGGCGGGGCGCAATCGAGATCGCTTGCGGGAGCAGTGCGAAGCCTTCCGCCCGCGCCTCGTGAGCGTTGCCACCGACGAGGACGCGATCTGGTTGAAGGGGCAACTCTCCTTCCAGCCTGAGATCGTCTTTGGGGCGGAAGGCCTCATGGCCTGCGCGCTGCACGGCGACGCGGACACGGTGCTCGCGGCGGTGGTGGGCGCGATCGGCCTACCCTCCACCGAAGCCGCGTTGCGGGCGGGCAAGCGGGTCTGCGTGGCAAATAAGGAATCCCTCGTCGTCGGCGGCGCGCTCATGCGCCGGGCGCTGGAGGCGGGCGGCGGCGAGCTGCTTCCGGTGGATAGCGAGCACGCGGCGCTGCACCAGCTTCTCGCGGGCCGCGCGACCGCCGACATCGCCGAGCTGCGCCTCACCGCCAGCGGCGGCCCGTTTCGCGACTGGCCGCTCGAAAAGATCCGCGCCGCCACGAAATCCGAAGCCCTGAACCACCCCACCTGGAAGATGGGCCCCAAGATCACCATTGATAGCGCGACCCTGATGAACAAGGGGCTGGAGGTCATCGAGGCCTCCGTTCTCTTCGGGCTCGGTGCGGACCGCATCGCCGTCACCGTCCATCCCCAAAGCCAGGTCCACGCGATGGTGGGCTTCGCGGATGGCACCTACCAGCTCCAGGTCTGTGCCAACGACATGAAGCTGCCCATCCAATACTGCCTGCTCCATCCCGACAAGGTGCCGGGGCCCGTCCCGCCCTACGATTGGGAGGCGAGTCGCGCGTGGACCTTCGAAGCCCCCGATCTCGCGCGCTTTCCGCTCCTGGGCTTGGCCTTCGACGCGCTTCGGGCCGGGGGCACGGCCCCCGCGATCCTCAACGCGGCGAACGAAGTCGCCGTCGCGTTTTTCCTGGAAGGACGGCTTGGATTCTGGGACATCCAGGCCTGTGTGCGGGAGACCTTGAACGCGGTTCCCAGCGAACCCATGCTGGATCTTCCCCAGGTGCTGGATGCGGACCGCCGCGCCCGGGCCTTCGCGGAAACCTGGGCGTCCGCCTGATCTGACCGCCTGATCTGACCGCCTGATCTGAAAGGCCTGCCTTGCTCACCTTCCCCCTCGCGTTCTTCTCCGCTGGATGGTTGTCGGCGATCTGGCCCCCCGCGGTCATGCTCGGCGGCCTCATCTTCCTCCACGAGCTCGGCCACTTCATCGTCGCCAAGCGCATGGGCATGCCGGTGGAAGTCTTCTCCCTGGGCTTCGGCACGCGGCTCGTCGGCTTCAAGTGGCGCGAGACGGATGTGCGGCTTTCGCTGCTTCCTCTGGGTGGCTATGTGAAGCTCGCGGGCTTCAATCCCGAAGAACCCGCCGCAGAAGATCCCCACGGGTTCCTCCAGCAGCCCGTGTGGAAGCGCCAGATCTTCTACTCCGGTGGCATCATCGCCAACCTTCTCGTCGCCTTCATGCTGCTCTGGGTCATCGGTGTGAACGGCGCGCGGGTCGTGAAGGCTTCCGCCAAGGCCGGATCCCCCATGCTGGTGGATCAGGTTCTGAAAGGGCAGCCCGCCGAAGCCGCGGGCTTGCGTCCTGGCGATGAATTGAAGCGCATCGGGACGGTCGCCTTCCCCGCCGGGACCTGGGAGCAGGCCGTCGCCTTCATCCAGTCCCACCCCGATCAGGCGGTGCCCTTCGAGGTGATCCGGGAGGGCAAGACCCTTGACCTCACCGTCACGCCCCGGAACGAAGGCGGCGTCGGGAAGGTCGGCCTTGCCCCCGTGCCTGCGGAGCTCCAGGTGGAGCGACGCCCCTTCCAGGTGGGCGACCTCTGGACCGGCGCCGCCTTCAGCGCCACGCGCATGGTGGACCTCACGAAGAATGTCTTCGGGTTCCTCGGCCAGATCCTCACCTTCAAGGCCCACGCGGCGGATGTGGCGGGCCCCATCGGCATCATGAAGATCAGCGCCCAGGCCGCGAAAATCGGATGGGAAACCTTCCTTTCGATGATGGCGCTCATCAGCCTGGAGCTGGCCATCTTCAACCTGCTGCCCATCCCCATGCTGGATGGCGGCCACATGGCCGTGCTCGCCTACGAGCGGTTCCGGCGCAAAGATCTGACGCTCGAATTCAAAGAAAAGCTCTTCACCGGCGGCTTCCTGCTCATCGCGGGCCTCATGGCCTTCGTGCTCTTCCTGGATGTGATGAAACTGCGGAAGTGAATCCCGCGAAGGGCCACGAAGGGAAAAGCTAAGGACCGCGAATTCATTTTCGGTTCATCGCGGATGAGCGGGGCGGCGATCTCCCCAAGATGGGTAGGACCTTTCGGCCCCCAAAAGATCGGATCACAGAGATCACTGAGATACACAGACCCCCTGCGTTCCATCATTAGTCGCCCTCGGCAAATACAGGGAAGCCTCAAATGGGATCTGGGGCTGGCGATTCTTCCCGGTATTGCGCGAAGAACCTCGTTTTCGCGGTCCTTGCTTTTTCCTTCGCGGCCCTTCGCGGGGATACCCTATTCCCGCGCGCCTTTGCGGATGCGGTCCATCTCGCGCTTGGCCTCGCGTTCCTTCAAGGCGTCTTTTTTATCGGGTGCCTTCTTGCCTTCAGCGAGGGCGAGCTTGAGTTTCACCTTGCCCTTGCCGCTCAAGTAGAGCGCCAGCGCGACGAGGGTGAAACCTTTGCGATCCACCTTCGAGGCGATCTTCTTGATCTCGGCCTTGGAGAGCAGGAGTTTGCGGGGGCGCAAGGGCTCATGGTTCACATAGCCGCCTTGCTCGTAGGGGCTGATGTGGGCCTGCTTCAGCCACAACTCGCCGTCCACGAGATCCACATAGGCGTCCTGCAACTGGCCCTTGCCCGCGCGCAGCGCCTTCACCTCCGTGCCCAGCAGCACGAGCCCCGCCTCCCAGGTGTCCAGGATGTGGTAGTCGTGCAGGGCCTTGCGATTGCGGACGAGGTCTTCGGACATGAAATCAGTCTAAAGGGAGCGGCCCGAAGCCCGAAGCCTGACGCCTGACGCCCAAAGCGCTAGCCTGGAAGGATGCTGCACACCTTGATGGCTCCCGTGATCGCCTGGATGACGGCCGTGATGATGGCGACCGGGCCCTATGGCGTGATGCTGCTCATGGCCATCGAAAGCGCCTGCATCCCGCTGCCCAGCGAAGTCATCATGCCCTTCGCGGGGTTTCTCGCCTTCAAAGGCCAGCTTCACTTCCATGGAATCGGCGCGGGCAACCCGGTCGCCCAGATCTGGATCGCGGGCCTCTTTGGCGCGCTGGGCTGCAACCTTGGCTCCATCCCGGCCTACGAGCTGGGCCGCTGGGGTGGGCATCCGGCCGTGAAGAAATTCGGCCGCTACATTTGGCTGCATGAAGGCCATCTCGATTCCGCCCACCGCTTCTTCGAACGCTTCGGACCGGAAGCCATCCTCATCGGCCGCATGCTGCCCGTCGTCCGCACCTTCATCGCCCTGCCCGCGGGCGTGGCGGAAATGGACCGGACCAAGTTTCACATCTACACCTTCGCCGGGAGCCTGCCTTGGTGCCTGGGCCTCGCCTGGCTTGGCTACAAGCTCGGCCAGAAGTGGGACACGCTCGGCGTGTGGTTCCACCGCTTCGACACGGTGATCGTCGCCGTGATCCTCGCGGGCGTCGTCTGGTTCGTATGGGATCACTTCAAGCACCGGACGCGGTAGGAGGAAGCCATGAAGCTCTACACGCGGGGCGGAGACAAGGGTTCCACGGGTCTCTTCGGCGGGGATCGGGTGGCGAAGGACCATCCGCGCCTCAGGGCCTACGGCACGCTGGATGAGTTGAACTGCGTCATCGGCTTGCTGCGGCTCCACGCGAAGGCCGCGAGCAGCGATGACCTCCAGCGGGTGCAGCACGACCTCTTCGTGCTGGGCGCGATGCTCGCGACGCCGGAGGAGAAGAAGGACCTGCTTGGCGCGAAGATGACGACGCCCACCTGGACGATCGCGGACATGGAAGGGGACATTGACCGCCTCACGGCCCTCGCCCCGCCCATGACCGCCTTCGTGCTCCCGGGAGGTTGCGAGGCGTCCGCCCACGCGCACCTGGCCCGCACCGTCTGCCGCCGCGCCGAACGGGAGGTGGTGGCCTTGAATGAGGAAGTTGCTGTTGACCCCGCCGTGCTCATCTACCTGAACCGCCTCAGCGACTGGCTCTTCGCCCTCGCCCGCGCGGAGAACGCCGCGGCGGGGGTGGCCGATATCGAGTGGCGGCCGAAATAGGCTGGAGACCGGGGGCTGGGGGCTGGAGGTGATATGGACCGGCGCCACAGGCGCCGCGCGATTTGGCCTCCCGTCTTCAGTCCCCGGCCTGATTACCCCAAGCTCTCCGCGGGATCATCGCCGTTCAGTTCGCCAAGTCGGCCTTCCGCGAGGCGCGTTGCATTCTCCGCCCAAAGCACGCCTTCGCCGAGGGACAGGCGCTCGAAGTGGCCGCGCAGGTGGGCGAGGGTGCGAAGAAGCGCGGGCGCGAAGCTGGTCTTCCGTTTCAATACGAGTTGCGCGCCGAAGGTGCCGAGGGCTTTGAGGTTTCGCTGAACGGCGGAGAGCGTGAGTTCCTCTTCGAGATCCGGATCGTCCCAGCCGAGCTCGTCGCGCACGGCGTCGGTGAGCAGGCGTCCGGCTTCCACGCTCCAATCCCAGTAGCCGTCATAGCGCAGGCTCGCGAGGTCGTAGGTGGCCGCGCCGCGCCGGGCGTCCTGGAAATCCAGCACCACGAGCCGGTCGCCGTGGACCATGAGGTTGCGCACATGGAAATCGCGGTGGACGAAGAAGGCCGCGCGGCTTTCCAGGCTCGCGTGGACATCGTCCATCATGCGATCCAGCCACCGGGGCGGTTCCTTGGCGAGGAAGCCTCCGAAGAAATGCTCCCGGGCGTAGCTCCACTCGAAGGCGAATTTCGCCTGATCGAAGCTGCGCTGCATGAAGAAGGCTCCCGGGGGCGAACCCACCGTGAGTGGCCCGAGCCAGGTGGCGAGGAGGTGCCCCGCGCGGTGGGCCCAGCATTTCTCCTCCTCCGGGTGCTGCATGAGGCGTTGTTCGAGCGTCGTGTCGCCCAGGTCCTCCAGGAGCAAGCAGCGGTCCTCGTCTTCGGCCTTCAGGATCGTAGGCACCGCGACCAAGGGGGCGAGGTAGGCCTGGAGCGCTCGGAATTCGAAGTAGGATTCGTCGCCCTCCGGATGCAGGGCGAGGATCGCGGAACCCAGGCGGGGATGGGCCACGCGGAAATAGCGCCGCGCTCCCACATCCCCCGCGAGGGGCTTGGGCGAATGGAGGCCCCATCGGTCGAGGGCGCGTTGGAGGCGGGGGTCCATGGGTACAGGCTACAGGCCGGAGGCCGGAGGCTGGAGGGTCAAGTGCGGAGATTCAGCCGGATCTGGACGCCGAGATGTTCGAACCAGAAGGCGTCGTGATCCGTCGCGGCGAGGGGTGGCTTTGCGCCGGGGCCAAGGACGCAGCGGGTGAAGCGGCTTGAAGCATCCGGGCCGGGATCGGAAGCAGGGTGCAGGTAGCAGCCTTTCACGCGGCCTTCCTGGTCCGGTGCGAGGTCGCTGGCGGCTTCGATCAACGCTTCCGGTGTGCCGATTTCGCGCCAGGGGAAGGACTCCGCCACGAAGCCGCGATGGTCCAGGCGTGGCAAAAGGTCGCGGACTTCGCTCGGGCCATCGGGGAGTAGGGCGAGGGCGCGGGGCGACCAGCAGGCCGCGCCGGTGAAGAGGTAGGGACCCTCGCCACAGCCGTGGACGCGCCGCTCGGCATCCAGCCAGACCCGGGTCCAGGGACCACCCGGATGGGGGAGCAGCAACCAAGTGAGGTCCGCCCCGGAGGCGAGGTGGGCGGCCTTCAGTGCCGCGAAAGGCACGCGGCTCGCGAGGGCGTCGGCATTCCAGGTGAGCAGCGCGTCGTCCACGCGGTCCCTCGCGTGAAGCAGGCCTCCCGCGGAACCGAGCAGGGTCGGCTCGTCGAATACTTCGACTCCTTCCGCCCCTTCGCGCAGGCGAGCCGGATGCAGATGGGCGTTGCAGGCGAGACGGGAGAAGCCTTCTGCCCGAAGGGCCTCCGCGCCCCATTGGAGCAGGCTCTTGCCGCCAAGGGTCCAAGCGGGCTTCGGGAGGGCCTCGGACAGCGGCCCCATGCGGGTGCCGAGCCCCGCGGCGAGGAGAAAGCCGTCAATCGTGTCCATGATCCTTCACCGGTGGATCCTTCACCGGCCGGAGCAGGAAGCGCCCCGGCGCGAGGCCGCGCATGGCGAGGACGCGGATGCGCCAGCCTTCCAGCCGCAATTCGTCCCCGACCCGCAGCACCCGGCCCAGTTGTTCCTGGAAGTAGCCGCCGAGGGACACGGAGCCTTCTTCTCCCTCCAGGCGCAGGTGAAGGTGATCTTCCAATTGCTCCAGGGTGACGGTGCCCTGGGCCAGCCAACCGCCGCCCGGACGGGGGCTGAGTTGGATCGCCTCCCGATCGAATTCGTCCTGAATCTCGCCCACCAATTCTTCGAGCACATCCTCCAGGGTGACGAGACCGTCCACGCCGCCGTGCTCATCCACCACCAGGGCGAGGTGCTGCTTCCGCTGCTGGAATTCCAGAAGGAGGGATTCGAGAAGCTGGGTTTCCGGCGCGAAGAAGGCGGGGCGGGCCAGCGCGCGCAAGTCCACCGCCGAACCCTGCTCGTGCAGGCTCCACAGCAGTTCCTTGAGGTGGACGACGCCCAGGACGCGGTCCAGGTCCCCATCCACGAGGGGCAGGCGCGTGTGGGGGGTTTCCCGGGCGCGACCGAGGTTGGTCTCCAGGTCCAGGCGCGCATCCAGGTAGGTCACCTGCACCCGGGGCACCATGATTTCTCGCACGGTGCGCTTCGAGAACTGGAAGAGGTTCTCGATGAGTTCCTGTTTCGACAGGTCCAGGACGCCCTCGGCCCGGCTGCGGTGGAGGATGTGCTTCAGCTCTTCCTCGGAAGGCGCGCGCTCGCTGTGGGCCTCGGCGGCTCCGCCCAGCATCCGCTCCACGCCGCTGCTGAGCATCTGGAGAAAGGCGGTAAGCGGGCGGATGATCCGGGACCAGAGCAACAGCGGTCGGGCGGTGCGGAGGGACCACGCGACCGAGCTGCGGATGGCGAGGCCCCGGGGCACCAGTTCGGCGAGCACCACCTGGAGCAGCGTGACGAGGAGGAGGCCGAAGGCCGTGCCCACGAGAAAGCCCGCCCGGGGCCAAGGAAGGCCGCCCAACAAGCGTTGGAAAACCTTCACGAAGGCATCCTCCCCCACCGCGCCGAGGGTGATGGTGAGGAGCGTGATCGCCACCTGGATGCTCGTGAGGTGCCGGGAGAGGTTCTGATGGACTTCCAGCGCCGCGCGGGCCCGCGTGTCCTTGTCCTTCAGCGCTTCAAGCTGGGTCGCCCGCACCCGCACCGCAGCGAATTCGGCCAGCACGAAGAAAGCGCCGCAGAGCAGGAGCGCCGCGCAGGCGAAGAGCAAGCCGAGGCTCATGGGCGGAAGGCCTGGTGAGAGCTAGCCCTCATTCCTTCGCGAGACCGCCACCTTGGCGGAGCTTTTCGCCCAGTTCGTCCAGAAGCGCGGCCAGGCCCTTGAGCCGGTCGCCCCGGTCCGCGAGTTGGCCCTGGAGGGTCTGCTTTTCCTTTTCGAGGGCGGTGGAGGCGTCCTGGGCGGCCTTGTGCTGATCCTTGGTGCGACTCAGCTCGGCCTCCTTGAGATCCAGGCCCTTCATGAGCTCCATGCGTTCCTGGTCGTGGCGGGCCTTGTCTTCCTCGAGCTTCTGCTTGGCGTCCTTCGCGTCCCGCATCGCGCTTTCGATGTCCTTGGCGAGGGTGGCCTTGGTGTCTTCGGCTTCCTTGAGGGCGGCGGCGCTCTTCGCGGCCTTCTCTTCGGCGGCCTTGAGCTTGGATTCGGCGTCGGTGAGGGAATCCTGCATTTGCGCGAGCTGACGGCCCTGGCCCCGCACGGTGGCTTCGAGCCCCGTCACTTCGTCCTTCAGGGCCGTGACCTTGTCCTTGTGCTGGGTCAGCTCTTCACTGGCCTTGGCATGGGCCTTTTCCAGATCCGCCTGCTTGGCGCTCATCTTCTCCAGGCTTTCGTTGAGCTGGCTGGCTTCCGTCTTCCGCTTCTCCAGCTCGGACTCCGCCGCCTCGGCGCGGCTCTGGAAGGCCGACATCTCCAGATTCTGGCTCTGAAGCTTGTCCCGTTCCCGGAGCAGGTCAATGGTGCGGGTGGTCTTTTCGGAGAGTTGCTGGTTGAGCTGGTCCGCCTGCTGGATGAGCTGCTGGCGTTCCGTGATGGCGTCCTTCAACTGCTGGCGCAACGCGTCCGCGTCCCCGGACTCTTCGGCTTTGGCCAGCGCGGCCTGGGCCGCCTCCAGTTTCGCCTGGAGGTCGGAAGATTCCTTCTTGCCGCGCTCCAGCTCGTCCAAGTTCAGGGTGACGCTATTGAGCTGGCGCTGGAGTTGGACGAGG
The DNA here is from genome assembly GCA_018269025.1 of Acidobacteriota bacterium. Lineage (GTDB taxonomy): Bacteria > Acidobacteriota > Holophagae > Holophagales > Holophagaceae > JAFDVN01. The sequence goes on from JAFDVN010000071.1 coordinate 49,471, forward strand.
GCCTCTTCCGTCTCCTTGAGTTTCTGGCTCTTGGCGTTCAGCTCTTCCTGGAGGTGGGCCACCTGACCCGCGGCGAGATCGGGCTTGGCCGTCCCCGGAGGGGCGGTGGCATGGGCCGGGGATGGGACCGGTGCCGGTGAAGGGGCCGGCGCCGGAGCTGCCTTGGGAGCAGGCACGGAGGCGAGGGCCGCCTGGATCTGCGCGGCGGACACGGCCACGGTGCCCGCGGCGTGATCCTGCGGCGCAGGCGCGCCTCCCGATTCCAGATCGGTCTTCAGGTCTCCGAGCCAGTCGCCGCCCAGATCCCCGCTGAGATCGCCGTCATCCGCCAGGTCGCCGAGCGGGTTGTCGGGATCCACGCCCCGGGGCGGCACGAGGGGGCGCAGAGCCTCCACGAGGTTCACGGGCGGAATGGGCTTCATCAGATAGAGGTCGGCGCGGCCCTTGAGGCTCTGGTGGCGCTTGTATTCGTCCTCGGTGGCCTTGGCGCTGATGAGCGCGACCTTCACCCCGCCCAGCTTGGAGCTGCGGCGGATGGAGGCGCAGAGGGCATAGCCCCGGTTGTCGGCGATCTCGACGGAGATGAGCACACAGGCAAAGGCTCCGCTCTCCAGTCGCTGCATGGCCGCGTCCGGCGCGTTCGCCACCTCCACCTCGAAGGCAGCTTCCAGGCCCGCCTGGTGCTCCTTCAGGAAGGCGCGGTCGTTGTCCACGATGAGTAGGCGCTGGCCTGACATGCCTCGTCCTGAGTTGGGGTTTCAGTCTATCCGCAAATGTGGGAAAGCCCAGGGGATCCCCTGGGCTTTCTCTTCGGTCGGTTTGGGAAAAACCTTTAGCGGCGACGGGGTACGGCCACCGTCACCTTCTGATCCCCCCGGGGACTTTGGATGAAGAGAAGGAGGGCGCGGCCCCCCGCCTTTTTCACCTGGGCGTTGAACTGGGACATGTCGGAGACCGGGGCCCGGCCCACGGAAGTGACTACCCAGCCCGGCGCGAGCACATTGGCGGCGTCCGAGCGGGGGGCGACGCTGGTCACGACGACGCCCTGGACCCCGTCCTGGATGCCGAACTGGTAGCGGTTGGCCTGACTGAGATCGCCCACGGAGAAGCCATAGCTCTTGTCCAGATTCAGGGCCTGGCCACCCTGGGGGGCCGCGTCGCTCGGGCCGGAATCGTCGTCCTGGCCTTGGCTGTCCTGGTTGCTCATGTCGCGGCGGTCACCCAGCTTCACGGTGAGGGTCTTGGTCTTGCCGTCCCGGAGCACTTCCAGCTTCACGGTCTCACCCGCGCGACGACCCGCGATGTAGCTGACCAGTTCGTCCGGGGTGGTGACGGCCTGGCCGTCCACGCCCGTGATCACATCGAGCCGCTGCACGCCGGCCTTATCCGCAGGCGCGCCGTGTTCCACCGTGCTCACCACCACACCCTTGGTCGCGCCCAGAGCGTCCTGGAAAGGTCCGGAGAGTTGCGTGAGCTGGATGCCCAGGTAGCCGCGGCTCACGGGCTGGCCCGAACGCAGGTACTTGAGGATGCGGGTCACTTCGCTGATGGGCACCGCGAAGCCGATGTTCTGGCCATCCGCCCGGATGAGGGTGTTGATGCCCAGCACCTCGCCCTTCAGATTCAGCAACGGTCCGCCGGAGTTGCCCCGATTGATGGCGGCGTCCGTCTGGAGGTAGGCGCCGAGCCCGGCGTCCAGACGGCGGCCCTTGGCGCTGATGATGCCTTGGGTGACGGTGTGTTCCAGGCCCAGCGGGTTGCCGATGGCGACCACCCACTCGCCCACCTTGGCCTTGTCCGAATCGCCCAGCTTGGCGAAGGGCAGGTGGCTCGCGTCAATCTTCACGAGGGCGATGTCCAGTTCCTTGTCCCGGCCCAGGATCGTGCCCTTGAATGTACGGCCGTCCGACAGCTTCACCTCGATCTGCGGCTTGTCGTCCGAGCCTTGGGCCCCCGCAATCACATGGTTGTTGGTGAGGATCTCGCCATCGGGGCTGATGACCACGCCGGAACCCGAGGAGATCTCCCGCTCTTCCTGGCCGCCTTGGGGCCCGCGCTGACGGGGGCCGAAGAAGAAGTTGAAGAAGGGGTCCTGGTTGTTGAAAGGGTCGCCGCCCGCCCGCTGGCGCACATAGCTCGTGTTGGTGATGGCGACGACCGTCGGGTTGAGGGCCTGGGCCACCTGGGCGATGGGCGGCAGGCTATCGGCGTTCTTCACATCCACGGAGACGGCCCGGGGTTCCTGGGCGCTCGCGACCCAGTGGTGGCTCAGCGCCATGCCCCCCGCCAGGCAGGCGGCGGCGAAGGCGGAAAGCCCCAGCGCGTGTTTCAAAGCGGGACGGGAAGGACGGTCCATGGAACTCCTCTCAAGACAACAAGGGACCGGCTGAGGCCGGTGCCGTTCAATCCTAGTGTGGTCCGGAGCGCCACGAGGTTTCCGCTGGCCCCGAAGTCCCGTCTCCGCTAGACTGAGCGGTCCAACGGCGGCTGTAGCTCAGTTGGTTAGAGTACCGGATTGTGATTCCGGGTGTCGGGGGTTCGAGTCCCCTCAGCCGCCCCAAAAAGCGCCCCTTCGGGGGCGTTTTTGTTGGGGGCGGCTGAGGGGACTCGGACCCCCGAAGGCTCCGCCTCCGCGAGCTGTGGCGAGCGGGAGCGTCGTCCGGTGGACGACGCGTCAGGCGGAGGGACCGCCGGATTGGAAGCGGTTGCCGCACCTTCTCCACCAAGCTCAGGTTCGCGCGAGGCTACGAGGGGATGCACCGTCCATGGTGCATCCATCCTCAAGAACCTCAAGCGGGACAAGGCTTCCCTTGAATCACCCGCTGTCAGGTTTCCACGGTCGCGGATGCAATCCGGATCACGGCGGTCCCCCATCCCCAGCATTCATGGGCCAATCCTGGGGTCCGCCCCTCGAAAAAAAATTTCGCAGAGGTCTTCCCATGCGCGATTCCGCTGCTAGCATCCTCTCAACCTTCTTCACAGGAGCACACATGGCCAAGGCCGAGAACATCTCCCTCCGTGAACTGTCCGACAAGCTCGCTGACGAGCTCGGCGTTTCCAAGGCTGCGTCCTACGAGGGCCTCAAAGAGGTCTTCGAGCATGTCGCCAAGACGGTTCACAGCGGGGCCCGCGTCTCCATCTTTGGGTTCGGCACCTTCTCTCTGAAGGAGCGCAAGGCCCGCACGGGCCGCAACCCCCAGACTGGCGCGACCATCAAGATCGCCGCTTCCAAGAGCATCGGCTTCAAGCCCGCTTCTTCCCAGAAGAAGACCGGCAAGAAGTAGTCCGCTCGAGGAATTCGAATCACCTGAAAGCCCGCCGCGAGGCGGGCTTTCTTCATGCTTCGAGCAGCTCGCGGACGAGACCCGGCACCACTTCCGTCGCGGGACCGACGCGATGTTCCCGGAAGGCGTTCGCCATGGAGCTCCGTTCCAGATTCACCTCGATGGTTCGCGCGGAGCGCGGCGTGGCACCGACGAGCCCCGCGGCCGGATAGACGACGCCGCTGGTGCCAATGGCGACGAAGAGTCCACACCGGCTTACCGCGTCGAAGATGGTCGGGAGGCCAAGGGGTTCCTCGCCGAACCAGACGATGTGCGGGCGCAGCGATCGTGCCCCGCAAGCAGGGCAGGGTGGCCGGGGTTCGAGATCCTCCGCCCAGGCCATCACCGTCCGGCAAGCCTCGCAGCGGGCCTTGCGAAGTTCGCCGTGCATGGAGAGGACCTTTCGGGACCCCGCCCGCTCGTGAAGATCGTCCACATTCTGGGTGACGAGCAGCACCTCCCCGGGCCAATCCTGTTCCAGGCGGGCGAGGGCAAGGTGCGCCGCGTTGGGTTCCACGGTCCTCAGTTGGCGGCGCCGGGCGTCGTAGAAGCGCTGCACGAGATCGGGGTTGCGCGCGAAGGCCTCCGGGGTCGCCACCTCCTCCACGCGATGGCCTTCCCACAGTCCCCCCGCGTCGCGAAAGGTGCGAAGCCCACTCTCGGCGGAAATCCCTGCGCCGGTGAGGACGACGATGGAAGCATCCGGGGCGATCTGCATGGCCTATGATCCTCCCATGGACGCTGCTTCCTTCGACCTCGTCGCCACCCATCATGTCGCGACCAGGACGGGTCTCACTTGGCGCACTGCGTCAAGTGAGGGGAACCCGTCGGGAGCGAGTCCGTCGCCAGTGGGCCTAGACTGGTCCCATGCCTGAAGCCACCTTCGACCTCGTCGCCACCCATCATGTTCTGACCCTCCACTTGGGCGTGGCGGGCACACTCTTTGGGGGAACGCTGCTCGCGTGGGTGGACGAAGCCGCCGCGCTCTACGCCACCCGCGCCGCCGACAACCGCTTCGTCACCTTCGAGTTGGAACGGGTGCGCTTCCTCCTGCCCTGCTTCATGGGCGATGTGGTGGATGTGTGCGCGCGACCCATCCAGGCCACCACTTCAGGACTCGAGCTGGAAGTGAAAGCCGCGCGTCTCCGGGCGGATGGCAGCGAAGAAGTGGTGCTCAGCACCCGCGCCGTGATGGTGGCGGTGGATGGGGATGGAAAGAAGACGCCGATCAAGTTCAGGCCGGGATGGGCGGCGCGGTTCGGGAAGGCGTGACGACGACGGGTGCGCCCATCTGGATTCGAACCCCTTGCCGTCATCGGTTCGCGCTTTGGACCGCTCCGACAGCGCCTGTGCGCTGTCTCC
>JAFDVN010000072.1 GCA_018269025.1 Acidobacteriota bacterium
ACTTGGATCACCTTGGGGCCTTCCATGCGAAGGACGGTGAGGCGGCTGCCATCTTCGGTGATCGTGTCGCGCACCTTGGGCACGCGGCCCAGGCGGGCCATGACGAGGCCGCCGACGGTGTCGAAGCCATCCCGCTCCCACGCCAGATTGAGGGCTGAGGCCACATCTTCCACATGGGCCTGGCCGGAGACGAGCCACATGCCCTCGCCCACCATTTCGATTTCCGGCGAGCCGGGTTCTTCGCGGATCTCGCCGAAAACTTCATCCAGCAGATCGCCGAGGGTGACGAGGCCCGAGACCGAACCGAATTCATCCACCACCACCGCGAGGCCGATGCGGGCGCGCTGCATTTCCCGCAGGACTTCGGCCGCGGGCTTGCTTTCGGGCACGAAGAGCGGCGGCTTCATGAGTTGGCGGACGGTGGCCTTGGAATCATCCGGCTGGCCCAGCAGATCCTTGAGGCGCAGCACGCCGACGACTTTGTCGAGGCGGCCTTCGAAGACCGGCACGCGGCTCCGGGCGCTTTGCTGGAAGGCGGCCCAGGCCGCGTCCAGGGAGGCTTCGACGGGGATGGCATGCATGGCCGTGCGGGGCGTCATCACCTCGCGCACCACCGTGTCGCCCAGAGAGACGACATTACGGATGAGCTCCCGGTCCTCGGCTTCGAGGATGCCCTCGGCCTCGCCTTCTTGGAGAAGCGCCGTGACGGCTTCCTCGGTGGGATCGTCGTCGTCTTCTTCGTCCTCTTGCGCTTCGTGGCGGCGGGCCACGGCCCGGGCGAGAGGGGTCACGAGCGGCGCGAGCAGGCGCTGGGGCCCGTCGAAGAACGGGAAGAGTCGGTCCAGCCATGCAGCGGGATCGGCAGCCACGAGCAGGGCAGGCAGCATCAGGTCGAAGAGCACAAGGTAGGCAAGCGTCGCCGCGGCGAGAACCCAGAGCCGCCCCGGCAGCGCGTCCGCCACGGGCCAGGCCGCGAGAAAGAGCAGAGCCAGCAGCAGCGCGTTCCAGAAGCGAAGCGAAAGGCCCAGGAGCCGCGGATGGGAAAGCAGCTCCGCCAACCGCGCGTGGCGGAAGGCTTCCTCTTCGAGCAGCAGACGCCGCTGGAGCGAAGGCAGCGCGTTGTAGGCCGCCAGCAGCGAAGCCATCAGCGCCCGGTAGAGCGCCAGCAGAAGGAGGGCCGCGCCCACCCAGAAGGGGATGATGCTGCTACTGCTCGGGTCGGTCACAGCGAAAGGTTATCAGGCTTCAGGCTTCGGGCGTCGGGCCTCGAGGCGTGACACCCTGACCGAGCAACACACCCCGGTTCGCATATAGGCCTGACGCCAGATGCCCGATGCCTGACGCCCTCATTTCCTGGAGAGGATTTGTTCCCGGATCTTCGCCTTGGCGGTGTCGTTGAGCTTGATGCCCCGGGCGGCGGCTTCGGCGAAATACTCGTCCGGATTTCGGCAAAGGCCGTCCGGCGTGGGGGGAAGCCCTTTGCGTTCCCGGGCGCTGTTGAGGAACACATAGGGTTCCCGGGCCAGCTCGGGGCTACGCAGGTAGTGGCGGAAGGTCCACCAGTTGCCGCAAAGGAACCAGAGCGCGAGGGCGCTCACGGCGAAGCGCTGGAGTTCCTTCATGCGCGGTGGGTTCCTCCGCACGGTCTGCCACCACAGCGCGAAGCCCAGGGAAATGGCGATGGTGAGCGCGGCCATGGAGAGCGTGAAGGCCCAACCCTGGCTGTTCCACTGCCAACCCATCAGGTCCATCACCGGCTGGGAAAGCATCACGCCGAAGATGAGGTTGAGGTGGAACATGTAGATGAGCAGGGATTCGTGGCTGGCGGCGGCGAAGACATTCTGCCCCTTCCAGCGCGGGCGGAGGCGCTCCACCGCGCCCATCGCCGAACCCGCGAGGCAGATCCAGCCCAGGCGCTCGGCCACACTGGGCAGGGTCGTGTTGCCCATGGCCTGCAGCTCGTTCCAGGTGAAGGAACCGTAGCGGGTCTGGTCGAACCAGACGCCGTTCACCTGCACCCAATGGCCGCCCCAGAGGATGCCTTCCTTGGTCGCGTGGCCCGCGAGGAGCAGCACGAGGCCGAAGGCGGCGAGGGCCAGGAGGAAGCGGCCTTCCGTCCACTTGGCGCGCCCCTCGCCGTCCGCTTCCTGCCGGGCGAAGCGATAGGCTCCGCCAAGGAAGGCGCCGAAGGCGACGAAGGAAAGCCAGGGGAAGAGCGGGAACAGCGCCTGCACGCCCCGGTCCACATTGCCGTTGAAGAAGCCCCGGATGGGCAGCCAAAGCCCGTCCGCCACGCCGTGGGCCCAGAGGAAGGGCGACACGAGGGGGATGTAGAGCGCGAGGCCAAGCGCCACCCAGGTGACGACCCGGGGCCGCCTTATGAGCCGGGCGACGCCTTGCAGCACGAGCAACGAGAAAATGATGCATTGGAGCACATCAATCTTGAACAGCTCGCGCCACTTCTGGTCCGTCGCGAGCACGGTCCAGTCCGCCAGGGTGAGCCCGGGCGCGTGCAGGGCGTAGGCGCAGGCGAGGATGAAGAGGTAGCGCCGCATCGTGTCCTTGAAGGGCTTGATGGCGCCGTCCTTGCGGAAGGTGGACACGACGAGGCTGAAGCCCGCCGCCGTGAGGAAGCTGGGCGCCACGAGCCCGTTCAGGTAGTTGAGCCAGTCCGGCCGGGACTTCAGGTCCAGCCACACATTGGTGCTATGCACCTCGATCATCACGAGGATGGCCCAGCCCCGGAGCTGGTCCACCCAGTCGCAGCGGGTGGCGGGGGACCGGTCGGAGGTACGGTCTGGGGCGAGGATGGATTCCATGGAGGCCAGCTTGACCCGGAATAGGAGGCCTGGAAAAGCCTCGTTTCCTGATACAGTCTCCCGATTAACCGGAATCGAATCGGGGGCCCCCATGGCGGGATTGTTCGCGAAAAAGGACCTGAATCGGCTGATCGCCGACGCCAACGACCCCAACGCGGGCGAAGGCGGACATGGCGGCACGCTCCAGCGCCACCTCGGCGCCTTCAACCTGACGACGCTGGGCATCGGCGCCATCATCGGCGCGGGCATCTTCTCCCTGACCGGCGTGGCGGCGGCGCTCTACGCGGGCCCCGGCATCGTCTACAGCTTCATCATCGGCGGCATCCTCTGCGCCCTCGCCGGCCTCTGCTACGCGGAAATGGCGGCGATGGTGCCCGTGGCGGGCAGTGCCTACGCCTACTCCTACGCCACCATGGGCGAGTTCATCGCCTGGATCATCGGCTGGGACTTGGTGCTGGAATATGCTTTTGGCGCCGTGACGGTCTCCGTGTCCTGGTCCGGCTATTTGATGAGCCTGCTCAGCAAGAGCCTCGGCATCGAGTTCTCGGACACGGTTTGGCGTCTCTCGAAGGGCCCCTGGGAGATGGTCACGCTGCCCAGCGGACAAGTCGTCCACGGCCTTTGGAATGTGCCCGCGAGCATCATCGCCGTGCTGGTGGCGGCCGTGCTCTACAAGGGCATCAAGGAAAGCGCCTTCGCCAATAACATCATCGTCATCATCAAGGTGACCATCGTCCTCGTCTTCATCCTGCTGGGCTGGAGCGTCGTGAACCACGCCAACTGGATCGGTGACGCCACCAAGACCGGCCTCGGCTCCCTCGTGCCCGCTCGGGGCATGGCGGATGTGAACGGCGTCCAGACGATGACCTATGGTTGGCCGGGCGTGCTTCGCGGCGCGGGCGTCGTGTTCTTCGCCTACATCGGCTTCGATGCTGTCTCCACCACGGCCCAGGAGTGCAAGAACCCTGGCAAGGACATGCCCAAGGGCATCCTGGGCAGCCTCGTGATCTGCACGGTGCTCTACATCCTCATGTCCCTCGTAATGACGGGTGTGGTGGACTACCACAAGCTCAATGTGTCGGATCCCGTGGCCGTGGGCATTGATCAGATTGTGTCGGCCCGCCACTGGAGTCCCTTCGCGGCCCACACCTTCGGCGGCATCATCAAGCTCGGCGCCCTCGCTGGCCTCACGAGCGTCATTCTCGTGATGATGCTGGGCCAGACTCGCGTCTTCTACGCCATGAGCAAGGACGGCCTGCTGCCCTGGTTCGGCACGGCCCACAAGAAGTTCGGCACGCCTCATGTCGCCACGGTCGTGACGGGCATCTTCGTCCTGATTTGCGGCGGCCTCATGCCCATGAGCCTCGTGGGCGAGCTGGTGAGCATTGGCACTCTGCTGGCGTTCACGCTCGTCTGCATCGGCATCCCCATCCTGCGCATCACGAACCCCGACACGCCGCGTCCCTTCAAGACGCCGCTGTACTGGGTCGTCGCCATCGGCGGTGCCGCGGCCTGCATCTTCGTGATGCTCGGCCTGCCCAAGGACACTTGGCTCCGGCTCATCATCTGGCTGGAAGTGGGCCTGCTCATCTACGGCGGCTATGGCTGGCAGAAGAGCCGCCTCGGTGGGGAAGGACGCAACAAGCCCCACGGACTCATTCTCGGCATCGCCGTGGTCACCCTCATCCCGACCCTCTTCTGGGCGGTGAAGGTCTTCGGCCACCACTGACATGGATCTATTCGCGAAGCTCCCCGCCCTGCGCGGGGAGCTTTTGCTGTGCCGGGGCTGCCTCGCGCCTGCGAGTCACGGCGAAGCGGGGCTCTGCTCCCGCTGCTGGGAAGGGCTCGTGCCTTTGCCGGAGGACCGGTGCCCCCGCTGCGCCCTTGAACACGGCGAAGACCGGGACTGCCCCGAGCCCACGGCCTGGAGTCTGGGCACGGCGCTGTGGGACTACCACGGCGGCCGCCCACCTTTTGGCGAGCTGCTGCTCCCTGGCATCAAGGCGGGCGAGCGCGGATGGATGCGCGCCTTGCTGCATCGCGCGGAAGAAGTCCCGCTGCCGGAGTGGGACGCGGATCTCATCGTCCCCGCCCCGACGACACCCTGGCGGCGATTGAGACGCGGCTTCGATCTTGCTGACGCCTTTGCGCGCGTGCTCGCGGTGCGCCTGGGCACCCCCCGCGCGACCGTGCTGCGCAAGACTTGGCGCGCCACCAGCCAGACCGGACGCCCCGAATCCCAGCGGCGGCGAATGCCGAAGAAGGCCGTCCTCCTGAAAGGCGAGGTTCGCGCCAAGCGCATCCTCCTCGTGGACGATGTGTGGACCACCGGCACGACCCTCCTTCGCTGCGCCCAGGCCTTGCAGTCGGGCGGCGCGAAGGAAATCCGCGTGCTGACGCTGTTTCGGGCGTTAAGGAATTCCTAACAGGGATGAAGGGGATGAAGGGGATGAAAACCACCCACCCATCCCCTTCATCCCCTTCATCCCTGTTCATTCAACAGCTTTTCGTTAGCATCCTCCCATGCCCGATGCCTGCCTCGACCCCCTCACCGAAGCCGACTTCGCCACGGTCGCGAGGCTCGGTGAAACCATCTGGCGCGCCCACTACATCGGCATGATCACGGCCGAGCAAGTGGAGTACATGCTCAAAGGCCGCTACACGCCGGAGAAACTGCGGGCTTATGTTGGCGCCCCGGACCGCTGGCTCAAGCTCCTGCGCGTGGACGGGCGCCCGGTGGGCTATTGCAGCTACTCCATCGGCCCCACGCCGAAGGAGATGAAGCTGGAACAACTCTACCTGCTGGCCGAGATGAAGGGCCAGGGCCTCGGCGGCCTCATGCTTCGCCACATCGAGGACGACGCCCGCGCCCACGGCTGCGCCTCCATCTGGCTCACGGTGAACAAGGGCAACGAAGGCTCCATCGGCATCTACAAGAAAAGCGGCTACACCCTCCGCGAAGAGGCCGTTTTCGACATCGGAAACGGTTTCGTGATGGACGACTATGTGATGGAGAAGCGGCTGAATGAACAGGGATGAAGGGGATGAAGGGGATGAAAATCGGGCCGTCATCCCCTTCATTCCCTTCATCCCTGTTTATCGGCTTTTAGTCACGACATTCCGCCACCCGCCTCGCGACCATTCGTGAATCGCGAGCCCCGCCAGCCTTGATAACTCTTCTCCGAAATTTGTTTATGGACTTGGCATCCACCCTGCCTAAGATGCCTCTGAAGCTTCCCACCCAAACCGATCGGAGGGCACGATGAGCAAGCTCAAGGGCACGAAGACCCACCAGAACCTGAAGGACGCCTTCGCGGGTGAAAGCCAGGCGAACCGGCGCTACCTCTACTTCGCCAAGATCGCGGACATCGAGGGCTATCCCGAGGTGGCCGGCAACTTCAAGGAGACGGCGGATGGCGAGACGGGCCATGCCCACGGCCACCTGGACTACCTGAAGGCCGTCGGCGACCCGGCCACGGACCTCCCCATCGGCGATTCCGCCCTGAACCTCAAGGCGGCCATCGCGGGCGAGACCCACGAGTACACGGACATGTACCCGGGCATGGCCAAGAGCGCGCGGGAAGAAGGCTTCCCCGAAATCGCCGACTGGTTTGAGACCCTGGCCAAGGCCGAGAAGAGCCACGCCGGGCGCTTCCAGAAGATGCTCGATTCGATCAGCTGAAAATTTCACCACAAAGACCACAAAGACCACGAAGATCACGAAAGAAGGCTTGGTGGTCTTTGTGGTCTTCGTGGTGAGTTGGGGATTCCATGGCCGAGCACTACTCGCTGGATGGGCACGACAGGCCGGAGACGACGCCGGGTGAACGCATCAGCTACCAGGCGGGCAGGGGCACGGTCTACGACACGGCGGATCCGCGCTACTGGGATGCGGACCTGCTCCATGAAGAGGTCGAGCGGGTCTTCGAGGTTTGCCACGGATGCCGCATGTGCTTCAAGTACTGCGACAGCTTCCCGAGCCTCTTCAGCTTCATAGACGACCGCCACAACGGGGATGTGCGCGGGCTCACGAAGCGGGAGACGGATCAGGTCATGGACGCCTGCTTCCAGTGCAAGCTCTGCGAAGTGCAGTGCCCCTACACGCCGCGGGAAGGCCACGAGTTCCAATTGGACTTCCCGAAGCTCGTCCACCGCTACCAAGCCAATCGCTTGAAGCGTGAAGGCCGCGGCCTCAAGAAGGAACTTCGCCGCCGAATGCTGGGCAATCCAGATCTCGCGGCGAAGCTCGCGCGGATGAGTTTCGGCGTAGCGAACGCCATGAACCGGGTGAAGCTGCACCGCTGGTTCATGGAGAAGGTGCTGGGCGTCCACCAGGACGCGCACCTGCCGGATTTCGCGTCGCAGACCTTCGAGGCCTGGGCGGTGAAGGTCGGCCGCATCCAGGAGAAGCCCGGGGCCGAAGCCGTCCTCTTCGAAACCTGCTTCGTCCAGAACAACGACCCGAGCTTGGGCCGCGACACGTTGGAAGTGCTGGACAAGAACGGCTGCCACGCGGGTTGCGTGAAAGGGTTGGCCTGTTGCGGGATGCCCGCCTGGGAGCACGGCGATCTGGACCTGCTCCGCAAGCAGGCCAAGCGGAACCTGGACGCGCTCATGCCCCATGTGGAGGCGGGCTCCAAGGTGCTCGCCATCAACCCCACCTGCGCCATGATGCTGCGGCGGGAATACCCGGAGTTGCTGGAAGGCGAAGATCGGGACCGCTCGAAGAAACTGGCCGAGGCTGTGCGCGATCCGGCGGAGTTCCTCTGGTCCATCCGCAACGAGGACCGTGCGAACTGGAAATTCGAGACGACGCCGGGCCCCGTCGCCTACCACGCGCCCTGCCACCTTCGCGCCCAGGCCATCGGCTTCAAGGGCCGCGATTTGCTTCGCAAGATTCCCGGCGTCACCCTCTCCACCGTCATGGAATGCTGCGGGCACGATGGCACCTATGCCATGAAGTACGAGACCTATGACGATTCCAAGCGCATCGGCGACAAGGCCTTCAAGGGCCTGCAAGGCAACGAAGAGGCTCAAGTCTGGGCCACGGAATGCCCGCTCGCCGGCCTCCAGTTCGAACACCACGCGGGCCGCAAGGCGCTCCACCCCATGACCATCCTGGCAAGGGCGTATCGCACGGATGGATTCCCGACGAAAGTCGAAGAGAAATGAAAACCACGGAGGCACAGAGACACAGAGAAAGATTTTCTTCGTGTCTCTGTGTCTCCGTG
>JAFDVN010000073.1 GCA_018269025.1 Acidobacteriota bacterium
CACCGCGTGTGCCCCTCCTGCGGCCACTACCGCGGCAAGCAGGCCGTCCGGGTCGCCGCGAACTAAGGCGTCCCCTTGGGCACTTGCCGCATTGCGTTGGACGCGATGGGGGGCGACCACGCTCCCCAGGCGACCCTTGAAGGCGCGCGCCAGGCCCTTGAACAGTGGCCGGATCTGAAACTCCTGCTGGTGGGCGATGAAGTCCGCCTGCGGGAGGGCCTTGTCCAGCATGGGCTGACCGGGCCGCTGGAGTCGCGCTTCGAGCTGGTCCATGCGGGCTCGGTCGTGGATTTCCACGACGAGCCCATGGCCATCCTGAAAGAGAAGAAGGACAGCTCCATTCGCCTCGCCGCCCAGGCCGTGCGCGAAGGGCGGGCCGACGGCATGGTGAGCATGGGCCACACCGGCGCCGCGATGGTCGCGAGCACCCTCGTCATCGGCAAGCTTCCGGGCGTGGAGCGCCCGGGTCTCGCGAGCCTGATGCCCAACCTCACGGGCCGGCCGACGGTGTTCATCGAGGTGGGCGCGAACATTGATTCCCGGCCCGAGCACCTCGCCTGCTTCGCGCTCATGGGCGCGGTCTTCGCCGAGCAGGTGCTGGGCGTCGCCAAGCCCAAGGTCGGTGTGCTCAGTGTCGGCGAAGAGGACTCCAAAGGCACGACCGTCACCCTGGAAGCCGCCGCGCTCCTGCGGGACATGGATCTCAACTTCCTCGGCAACGCCGAAGGCCGGGACATCTGGAACGGGCGCTTCGATGTGATCGCCTGCGATGGTTTCGTCGGCAATGTGGTCCTCAAGAGCGCCGAGGGCATGGCCAAGATGGTGGGCCAGGGCCTCAAGGGCGCGCTCATGTCGTCGCTGCGCGCCAAACTCGGCGGCTGGCTCGTGAAGCCCGCGCTGGGAGAGTTCTTCAAGCAGCTCGATTACCGGGAGTATGGCGGCCTGCCGCTGCTCGGCATCCAGGGCGTCTCCGTCATCGGGCACGGCAGCAGCAACGGCCACGCGGTGAAGAACGGCATCGGCGCGGCGATTCGCGCGGTGGAAGGCCGGCTCCACGAGCGCATCCAGGCCCGCCTGTCGCACCTCGCGCCGAAGGGCTGATGACCGTGGGGGCGCGGCCTCTCGTCCGCTGGTTGGCGCTGAACGGGCTCGTCCACGCCGCGCTGCTGATCTGGCTGGGCGCCCAAGCCACGCCTCTGGAATGGGTCTGGCTGATGGCGTGGCCGCTGATGGGTTGGCTGCTATGGGAGCCGCTTGTGCTGTCGCCCCTCGCGGTGCGACCGAAGCTCCTCGCGGCCCTCGGCGCGCTCTGGGGCCTTTGGCTCTGCTTCTGCGTCGGCTACCGCTTCTACCAAGGCACCTACCCCGATCACGGCACGGTGGAATTCGCGCTCTCCGAACCGCGCTACGGGTGGCTTCTCTTCAAGGAACGGTTCGGCCTCGGCATGGCGCTCGCGTTTCTCGCCAGCGCCACCGTGGGCGCGTTCGCGTTGAAGGGGCTGAGGCCCTCGCCATCCAAATTCCGGTGGTGGAAGGTGCTCGGCGCGGCCGTGCTGCTCGCGGGCCTCAACCGCTTCGTTCCCGCTACGCGGGTTCAACCGCCCGACTCGGCGCTGCTGATGATGGCCACGCAGGTCCGCGCTCGGCGCATCGGCGCGGGGGGGCTGCGGCGCGCGCTCGCGCGGGAAAAGACGCCCCAAGGCCCCGCGCCCGCTTTCCAGGTGCTGGTGCTCGTCCACGAAAGCCTGAACACCGATGCCTTTGACCCCGCGCTGATGCCGAAGCTCGCCGCGCGCATCCAGGCGGGTCAGGTGCTTCCGTTCCGCGAAGCCTTCGCGCCTGCGCCCATGACGGATGTGGCGCTGCCCAGCCTCTTCTCCGGCGTGGATCCGGTGCAGGGCAGCGCGCGCTACCACCACGAACCGCTCCTCTGGCACCGCGCCGAAGCCCACCACATGGCCACCGCGCTCTTTTCTGTCCAGCGCTTCGACTACTACGGCTTTCCCGACTACCTACTGGCCGATGGACTGGATCGCTACGAGACCCAGGACCTCGTCGGCCCACCGCTCCGCGCCAACACGCACCCGCCCACCCTCGTGAACGACGCCGCCGCCGATGACGCGGCCTTGCTGCCGTGGTTGCGAAGCTGGCTCGACGCGGAGCGGGGCAAGCCCACCTTCACGGTCCTCCACTTCGGCGCGACCCACGCGCCCTATTTCCAGAAGCCCGGCTTCACCCCTTTCAGCGCCGCCGATGTGGTGCGGCTCCGGCCCGAGGTGACGCCTTCGCGCCGCGGGGATCTCGCCCGCTACTGGAATGCCATCCGCTATTTGGACGAAGTGCAGGATCAGATCCTCCAGGAATACGCGCGGCGCGGGCTCCTGGATCACACGCTCGTCCTCTCCACTTCCGATCACGGTGAGAACTTCCAGGGCCCCGCGCGGGGCCGTTTGGACGATGTGCGCCCCGAGACGCTTCATGTGCCCTTGTGGATTCTTCCGCCCAAGGACTTCACGCCCGCACAGATCGCGGCCTTGAAAGGCAACGAGGAGAACCTCGTCTCCAACCTCGATCTCGCGCCGACTCTGGCCGATGCGCTCGGCGATCCGCTTCCGCCCGATGCCCAGCGGCTCGGCGCTTCGTTGTTCGCGCCGTTGCCCGCGGACAGGACGCTGCTCGCCCACAACGGCGGCGAGATCCGCCGCCGCGATCCGAGCGCGCTCTCACTGCTCTGGATGGAGCAAGGCCGTCTCCACGAATGGCGCTGGCACAGCCAGGAAGGCGGCTACTCCGGAATGGTCGGGCCTGGCGACCGCGAGGAAGCTCTTATCCTGGACCCATCCGATCGGGCCCGCGTGACCCGCGTGCTCGCCGCATTTCCCTTTCTTCACGAGGTGCATCCATGACCAAGACCGCGTGGCTCTTTCCCGGCCAAGGCTCCCAGTCCGTGGGCATGGGGATGGCTCTTTCCACCGCCGAAGCCGCCGCCCAGGCCGTGCTCCAGGATGCCGACCACGCCCTCGGCTTTGCGCTTTCGAAGCTCATGGCGGAAGGGCCCGAGGACCAGCTCAAGCTCACCGAACACACCCAGCCCGCGATCCTCACCCACTCCACCATGGTCGTGCGCGCCTTCGCCCACAAACTGCCGAAGCCCGACTTCGCCGCGGGCCACTCCTTGGGTGAATATTCGGCGCTGGTCGCCCTCGGCGCGCTCTCCTTCACCGATGCGGTGAAGACCGTCCGCGAGCGTGGCCGCGCCATGCAGGAGGCCGTGCCCGTCGGCGTCGGTGCCATGGCGGCGCTCCTCGGCATGAGTGCGGCGGATGTGGAAGCGAGTTGCGCGGAGGCCGAAGCCGCCACCGGCAAGATCGTCGTCCCCGCGAATTTCAATGGCCCCGGCCAGATCGTCATCGCCGGTCATGCCGAAGCCGTGGACGCCGCCATGGAAGCCGCGAAAGCGAAGGGCGGGCGCAAGATGGTGAAGCTGCCCGTCAGCGCGCCCTTCCATTCGCCCCTCATGGAAGCGGCCCAGGCCCGCATGTTGCCCGTCCTCGGCGCCCTCGCCTTCAAGTCGCCCCTGTGTCCCCTCGTGAACAATGTGGACGCTGCGGCGGTCCGCGAGCCCGAGGCTCTGCGGGATGGCCTCGTCCGCCAGATCCCAGGTGCCGTGCGCTGGGAAGCGATCATGGACCTGTTGCTGAATGAGGGCGTGACCCGCTTCCTCGAACTCGGCCCCGGCAAAGTCCTCAGCGGCCTCGCCAAGCGCCAGGCCAAGGAACGCGGAATCGAAGTGGATGCCATCTCCATCGCCGCGCCCGAAGACCTGGCGCAACTGGGTTAACCACCGATGAACACCGATGAACAGCGATAAGAACCTATCGGTGTTCATCGGCACTTATCGGTGGTTCCCATTTTTCGTTTGAGGAAGCGCGATGATTCCCCTTCAGACCCCACCCATCGTTTCATCCCCCGCGCCGTCTGATCGCGAGATCACCTTCCCCGGTTTCAACGGTGTCTCACTCAAGGCGAGCGTGCGGGAGGCGAAGGGCTCTCCCTACTTCGCTGTGATGGTGGCGGGTTCGGGTCCGACGGATCGGAACTGGTCCAGCCCGCTGCTTCCGTTCCCGAGCCATGGCGGGCGCGACTTCGCGGGATGGCTCGCGTCCCAAGGGCTCGGCTCCTTTCGCTACGACAAACGCTTCATCGGCTCCCGGGATCCGAAGCTCGACATCTCCCTCGATGCCCAGGTGGGCGATATCCGCGCGGCCATCGCCGCGGCCCGCGCCTTGCCGGAAGCCAAGGGCAAGAAGCTGCTCCTCGTCGGCCATAGCGAAGGCGCGCTCCTGAGCCTGCTCGCGGCCTCCGATGCCGACGCGCTCCTGCTCCTCGGCCTTCCGCCCAAGCCCATGGGCGATCTCATCGAGGAACAGGTGGGCAAGCAGTTTGAGGGCGCGCCGGAGGCGATGAAGACGGCAAATCTCGGTTACCTCCATGCCGTGCTCGAAGCGATTCGCAAAGGCACGGACACGCCGAAGGCAGGCGATGCGGTGCTGCCCGCGCTTTCGCGCCTCGGCGCGTCGCTCATGGCGCCGGAGTCATTGTCCTTCGTCCGCGGCACCTTGGACCTCGACCCCTGGAAGCTCGTCGAACGCTGCCCCATCCCTGTCGCGGTCGCTTATGGCGAGGAAGACGAACAGAGCTTCCCGCCTTCCAAAGCGCCGGATGAGTTTCATGGCGCCTTCATCCTCATCCCCCAGGCAAACCACCTGCTCAAGCGCGAGACGCGCGCGAAGGCCGACCTCACCGCGCCACTCGGCGTGAGTGCCTACGGCGACGACACGCCGCTGGCGGATCTCACCAAGCTCGGCGCGTGGTTGAAACAGTTGAAATGAAAGGGGAACCACCGATGAACACCGATAGACAACGATAACTTCCCTTATCGGTGTTCATCGCCGTTCATCGGTGGTTCCCCTTGCTTCTCCCGGCAAGGACGAGCATCCTCGTGCCATCCAATCCCGGAGGTTCCATGCGCGTCCGCCCTGCCTTCGCCCTCATTTGTCTTTTCGCCGCTCCGCTCTTTTCCCAGACCTTCGATCAGGCCGTCGCCCAACTCAAGGCGCGGGTCGTGAAGGAAGGGGGCTCGGGCCTCGTCGTCATGGCCGAGCGCACGGATGTGTTCCAGGTGAAGTTCCGCGTGCAGGCCGTGGGCGCGACCTTCCAGGACATCGCCGTGAAGCCCTGGGACGATCAGCACGAGGCGATCTTCTCCTATTCCGGCAAGGCCACCGATTCTGTGGATGGTGGCGGCAGGCTCAACGAAGAACCCAGCGTCATCCGCGTGGAAGTCTGGGGCCCCGACTTCCGCCCCAAGGTGACCCTCAAGCTCCCCCGCCGCGGCGAAAAGCCCGAAGTGGCGACGGTCTACTTCGGAGAGAAAGTAGAAGGGGCGAAGTAAGAATCACGCTGCGGCGCGTGGCTGAAATGAAAAGCATGGAACAGGGATGAAAGGGATGAAGGGGATGAAGGCGGGTCTTGATCCCCTTCATCCCTGTTACTTTTTTGTTTTGAGAACCTGATGCCGACTTAGGTTGGCGGGTACTTATCGCCCTGACCCGGATCAGGATCGGTGCTCAGATTCATGCTGCTCGCCATCCGCGTGCCCGTCGCCCACGCGGCCGTGAGCGTGAGACAAGGCAGCGCGTGACGCGCGCGGGGGGGAAGCCTCAGGGCTTGGTGGGCGGATACTTATCGCCCTGGCCCGGATCTGGGTCGGTGCTGAGATCCACGCCACTCGCATCCACAGAAGATCCAGTAAAGGCGAGGCGCACGCTCCCATCTGGGTTCATGGATAAAGACCATCCATTTCCGGCGGTAAAAGTATAGGTTGTGCCTTGGTTAAGGTGTTTCCACTGGCGTTTGACCATCGTGGACTCCAAAGGGGAAGGTGAGGGATTTCAGATCATGGTAGCGAGGTGCGAGATTGAAGGGCTTCTAATTCTGGGCGAATTTCAGCGGCATCGTGTTGGGGGTCCAGAATGGCTTGATCCACTAGATTCCTTGCGGTCGCTCGATCACCTTTAAGGAAGGCAGACCAGGCTTGGGCGCGAAGCAGGAACGGGTTGCCTGGAATCAGCACAGCGGCTTTTGCTAGAGCAGCATCACCCAATTCCTTCTTGTGTAGCCGTAGGAGACACTCCGCCTGACCTGCCAGCTCTTGTCCCTGCTTTTTTCGGTCCTGTGACGCGATTGAGTGGCTGTATGCGATCTGGTATCCATCCAGAGCAAGTTTGAGGTCACCGTCCATGCGGGAACATTCGGCAAGATAGAACTCCGCCTGACCCTGGCCGTAGCTTGAGGGAATTGCAGTGGCCTTATCAAGAGAGCGTTGAAACCATGTGCGAGCCTCTGCGGATCTGCCGGAGGCCAAGGCGTTGACGCCTAGGTTGCGAAGGCCACTCACGATGCCATAGGCATCTCCATTCTTTTCGCGTAGAGCCAAGGAGCGTTGAAGTGCTACGCGGGCCTCCGAGGTCTTGAACTCCGAGAAGAGGACGATCCCAAGGTTGTTGAGGCCAAGGGCTTCATTGGTCTCGCTACCGACTTGGCGAGCGGTGTCCACCACAGCCTGATAGTGGATTGCGGCACCCTGAAGGTCGCCTTTGGCCAGGGCGAGATTGCCAAGGTTTGTCAGCACTTGGCCGCGCATGAATAAGTCTTTGCTTTGATCTGTAGCTTTCAAGGCTTCGGCGTAGCGTTGGGCAGCAAGATTGATGTGCCCTTGAGCTTCGGCTGTGAGGCCCAAGCCGTTGTAACAGAAGGCGCGGCCCGCCCAATCGCTTCGCACTTCCGACTCGCGCAGGCCCTGCTGGAAATAGGACTCGGCCTCCGAGAAATTCCGTTTGCGACTCGCCTGGCTCGCAAGAAACTGAATCACATTTGATTCACTTTGAGGATTCTTGCCATTCCGCGCAGCGATGAGGGCCCAACGAAGCGCCTCACCTGCTGATGGGTCGGCAAGTTGAGTGAGCGAATAGCTGTACACAGCCACGGCCTCAGTCCACTCCGGCACGGCATATGCCGCTTGCTTGAGCAATGGCTCTGCCTCCTTGTAATGCCCGTGCCGGTAGGCTTCGACGCCTTGAGCGTAGGCGGCGAAGGCTTCGGGGGTGATGGTGTAGGGATCCTGGGGCTCCTTCTTCGAGAAGGGGTTCACGGCCTTGCGGAGGGCGTGGGTGGCGGCTTGGGCCAAGGGGATCGCGTCGAGCATGGTTTCGGAAAGCTGCTTCGCGTCCGTCCCCCCACTCGCGCGGACGCGGCCTCTCGTGTCGCGGAGCGCGTAGGTGAGGTGGTCGTGGGTGCCTTGGCGATCCACTTCGCCGCTCAGGATCAGGTCCGCGCCTATGGCCTTGGCGAGGCGGAGCTGGTCGTCGGGCGAGGCTTCCGCTGGAATGAGTTTGAGGGCGTTGGCGGCGCGGGCTACGGCGTCGGCATCGAGCACCTGGAGTTTGGGTTCGTTGCGGAGCCGTGAGGCGATGAGATCGGCGAGGCCGAGTTCCGTCTGCGAGGTGAGCATCGGCACGCCCGTGGCGTTCTTGAAACCCATCACGGCGATGCGGGCCGGGCGGCCCTTCACGAGACCGGCGATGACACCGCGGCCGAAGAGCCAGTAGCCGCTCACGCCGAGCAGGAGCACGGACGCGGCGCTCAGGCCGGACCACCAAAGCGCGCCGTGGGGGGCGAGCAGGTGATTCAGTTCCTCCACCGCCTGGGTCGCGGTGGGGCGGGCCTTGGGATCGCGCTGCAGAAGGCGATCCACCAACGCGCGAAAGGCTTTGGGGGCGAGGCCTCGGGGCATGGGTTCGCGCTGACCATCCACCACCGCGTCCAGCGCGTCGCGGCCTTCGCCCTTGAAGGCGCGTTCGCCGGTGAGCATCTCCTGGGCGAGGAGGCCGAGGTTGAAGAGGTCGCTGGCCGGGCCCACGGGCCGCGCCAAGGATTGCTCAGGACTCGTATAGCCGAGGGTGCCCATGAAGGCGCCGATGCGCGTGAGGGAGCGGCCAGAACCGGAGGCGCGAAGGCCATGCATTTTGGCCTGGGTCTCGATGGCATCGGGGTCGAGGTCAAGGAGGGTCGCGTCGTCCGAGGACGCCTGAGCGTCGTCGGAAGGCGCATCCGCGAACCGCACGAGGCCGAAGTCGAGAATTTTCACCTGGCCTTCGGGCGTGATCATCAGGTTGCTGGGCTTGAGGTCGCGATGGACGAGGCCCTTGGCGTGGGCGGGGGCGAGGGCCTCGGCCGTCTGCCGCAGGAGATCGGCGACCTCCCGCCAGGGCAGGGGGCCGCGGTCCAGACGGTCGCGGAGGGTTTCGCCCGTGATCCATTCCATGGCGATGAAGGTTCCCTGGGGCGTCTCGGCCAGCTCATAGATCTGGCAGATGCCCGGGTGATTGAGCTGGGCGAGGGCCAAAGCCTCCCGGCGGAAGCGCTCCGAGGCCGCGTCGCCCGCGGCGGCGGAACGGACACGCTTCAAGGCCACGACCCGCTCCAGGCTCGTGTCGAAGGCCTCGTAGATGTCCCCCATGCCGCCTTCGCCGGCGAGGCCCGCGATGCGGTAGCGGCCAAGGACGGTGCCGGGCGCGAGGGGGATGCGGGTGCTCATGGTGGGTCCAGGCTACCGCTACACTGAAGCCTTAAACAGGAGGTTCCATGTTCGATTTGAACGGCAAGGTCGCCCTCGTCACCGGCGCTTCGCAGGGCATTGGCGAGGCCATCGCGAAATCCCTCGCCAAGCAGGGCGCCCTCGTCGTCTGCGCGGCGCGGACGGAGGCCAAGCTCAATGCCGTGGCTGACGCGATCCGAGCCGAAGGCGGCAAGGCCGATGTGGTCGTCATGGACCTCTCCAGCACCGACAGCGTGAAGGCCGCGGTCGCCGAGACGGTGACACGCCACGGCGCCATCCATTGCCTCGTGAACAACGCGGGCATCACCCGGGACAAGCTCCTTATCCAGATGAAGGAGGAGGACTGGGACGCGGTGCTCGACACGAACCTCAAGGGCGCCTACACGGCGATTCAGGCGGCGACGAAGCCGATGATGAAGCAGCGCTTTGGGCGCATCATCAACATCGCGAGCGTTGTGGGTCAGATGGGCAATGCCGGCCAGGCCAACTATGTGGCGGCGAAGGCCGGGCTCATCGGCCTTACGAAGTCCGTCGCTCGCGAGTTGGCGAGCCGCAATGTGACCGCCAACGCCGTCACGCCGGGCTACATCGAGACGGACATGACGGCGAACCTGCCCGACGATGTGAAAGCCGAGTTCACCAAGCAGATTCCGCTGGGCCGCATGGGATCGCCGAATGACATTGCCGCGGCCGTGGCCTTCCTCTGCAGCGATGAAGCGGGCTATGTGACGGGCCAGGTGCTGAGCGTCAACGGCGGGATGCTGATGCCGTAAATCGGGCTGGGGGCTGGGGACGGGAGGCTGGGGGATGTTCGAGCGCTTCGTAGCGCGCATGAAGACCTGGGGCCCGGGCGTGCTTTGGCCCTGGCTTCTGGTGGCCCTGGGCGTCCTCAGCTTCAACGCCTTTCCCTCCTGGTGGATGCGGGCCTGCCTCTGGTTCGGGCTCCTCGTCCTGCTGTGGCGCGCGCTGCGGTGGTCCTGGCAAAAGCTTGTCTTCAAAGTGTCGCGACGGGTGTGGGCCATCGTCCTCCTGCTTACGGCCCTGCCCGCGCTCGGGCTTTTTGTCTTCTTCGTCTCGCTCGGCTATTTCACGCTGGGCGGCCAGGTGAGCCGTTCCGTGCAAGGCAACCTCGCGGGGCTCCGCGCCGCGCTCACCAAGGCTTCAGAGGTCCCGGATGACGCCACTGCCGTGCAGCAGCTCCGGTTGTTGGGGGATGCCTGGGTGTCCCGAGTGGACGCGCTGCCAAAGGGCGTGAAGCCGGGCTTCGTGGACATCGTGCAGGATGTGGACCCTGAAACTGGAAAACCCTCGGTGCTGCTCCGGGCGGTGAAGGCCGATGGG
>JAFDVN010000074.1 GCA_018269025.1 Acidobacteriota bacterium
AATGCTGGAGGGATGGTGAAGACGGCCCCCGCCCCAGCCTGGACCCCACATGGGTGGCGGCATCGCGCCGCCTTGCAACAGCCCGACTATCCCGACGCGGGCGAGTTGGAGCGCGCGCTGGCGCGCCTCAGCGACCTTCCCCCTCTCGTCGTTCCCGAGGAAGTGGATCGCCTGCGCGGCCTCTTGGCGGAGGCCGCCTCAGGCCGGCGCTTCCTGCTCCAGGGCGGCGATTGCGCGGAGCAGTTCCGCGACTGCACCCCGGAGCGCATCGCGGACAAACTCCGTGTGCTGCTCCAGATGTCCGTCGTACTCACCCATGTGGGACGCAAGCCCGTCGTTCGGGTGGGACGCATCGCCGGCCAATATGCCAAGCCGCGCTCCAGCGCGACCGAGAAGGTGCGGGGAAAGGAACTCCCCAGCTACCGTGGCGATCTCATCAACGGCCTGGACGCGACGGATGAAGCCCGGCGGCCCGATCCCCAGCGCATGCTCCAGGCCTACTTCCATGCCACGGCGACGCTGAACCACCTGCGCGCGCTCATCGAAGGCGGCTTCGCGGACCTGCACCGCCCCGAGCGTTGGCAGCTCCACGCCGACGCCGCCGCGGTACCCGCGTACCGGGACACGCTCATCCAGGTCCGGGAATCCATTGATTTCCTCGAAGCCCTCGGCGTCGTCCAACAGGGTGCGTTGGATCGT
Source organism: Acidobacteriota bacterium (assembly GCA_018269025.1). GTDB lineage: Bacteria > Acidobacteriota > Holophagae > Holophagales > Holophagaceae > JAFDVN01. The sequence goes on from JAFDVN010000074.1 coordinate 700, forward strand.
GTGGATCTCTTCACGAGCCACGAGGCGCTGCTCCTGCCCTACGAAGAAGCCCTTACCCGCTGGGTGCCCGGGGCCACACCGGGCGAAGGTGGCTACTATAACCTCGGCGCGCACATGCTGTGGGTGGGCGAACGCACCCGCCAACTGGAAGGCGCGCACTTGGACTTCCTCCGCGGCCTGCGCAACCCCATCGGTGTGAAGGTCGGGCCGACGCTCGGCGGCGACGAATTGCTGGAGATCCTGAATCGGCTGGATCCGACCCAAGAACCGGGTCGCATCACGCTCATCACCCGTTTTGGCGCGGGACGCATCGCCGAAGCCCTGCCCCCGCTCATCTCCGCCGTGCGCCGCTCGGGGCGGATGGTGGTGTGGAGCTGCGACCCCATGCACGGCAACGGGGAAACCGCGGGAAGCGGCCTCAAGACCCGGAACTTCGACGCGATCCTCTCCGAGCTTCGCCAGGCCTTCGAGCTTCACCGCGCCCACGGGTCCTTCCTGGGCGGCATTCACATCGAACTCACCGGCGAAAATGTCACCGAATGCCTGGGCGGCGCCGAAGGCCTTTCCGAAGCCGACCTGCCGCGCGCCTACGAGACCGGCTGCGACCCGCGCCTCAACGGCGCCCAGAGCCTGGAGATGGCCTTCCTCGTCGCCGAGATGCTCCGGGGCTGAGCCCGCGCCTCAAGACTTTGCTTCAGGGCTTCTCGGGCGCGAGGTAGCTCGTCAGCTTGTGGATCTTGGCATCCTTCAGGTCAAAGACATCGCAGAAGGCGAGGGTGAGGGTGGAGCCATCCGCCTTCGGGGCGAGCACCTGGCCTTCCACGAGCACCGTCTCGCCCATCTCGACCATGCGGTCCACACGGATCCCAGGCTTGCCCGTGAAGCCGTTCTCCAGGAGGTGCTTGGCGAAGTCCGCCTTGCCCTGCACCGCGAAGGCTCCGGGAACACGCCAGACGACCTTGTCCGAAAGGCTGGCCAGGATGGCTTCCCGATCCAGGCGCCGGAAGGCCTCCAGGTAGGCCGCGACGGTCTTCACATTCACGCTCGCCGAAGGGCCCCAGGCGGCGATGAAGGCGTTCATGGCCGCTTCGCTGTAGCCGTGGCCGTCTTCCAGCGCACCGGTGCTTTGGTCTTGGATCAGCTTTCCGTCCGCGTCCAGGACGAAGAAGTGAGGGTAGCCGTCCACCTTCGGATACTGGCCAAGGAAGGCCTCATTTTTGTTCTCGGGGCTGTAGTTCACGGGCACGACGACAAAGGCCTTGTCCCGTGCCTCGCGCACGGCCGGATGCTCCTTGAACCAGCGGTCCATGAGGCGGCACCAACTGCACCAGTTGCCGCCCACATCCAGCAGGATGCGGCGGTTCGTCTTCTTCGCCTCCACCTTCGCGGCTTCGAGATCCTTCGTGGAATCCCGGGTCGGATCGAAAGGACCTGCTTCGGCCTTGGTCATCGCCTTCGCGGGAGGCGCTGCCGAGCCTTGGGCGGCCAAGGGGAGCGTGGAAAGGAGCGCCACGATCAGGATTCGCATGGTGCCTCCGGCAACAATCTGGATCAGTTTATCGGCGACGGAAGGGAGGGAAGCGCGGGTTCTTGGACGCGTGCCCTGCGGGTCGACCTGAGTACCCCTGCCCCTTCATTGCACCGTCCCGTGCAGCGCTTCGGGCCCGAGGTGAACGGTGAGCGTGTCGAAGGAGGAGATCATCTCCAGTTCTCCGCCCGTCTCCAACCCAGGGAAGGCGCGGAACCGTAGGGCCGGAAGAAGCATGACTTCCGCGGGGCGCAGGGGCGGAAGATCGAGACTTCCATAGACATTCAGCGATGCGCTCCGTTGATGCGTTCCGACGCGCACCGTGACTTCCTCGTCCGTGGGCTCGCCCACCTGCATCCAGGTTCCGAGCGCGACCAGCTCCCCTGCGCGGGCGGCGAGGCAGAATCCAGCCGGTTCCCCACCGGCCTGCCCTACGGCCGCGAGGCCAACTTCCGGCATCTGGTCCAGGCACAACTCCCCTGTCCCAAACACCCGAAGGCGATCCAGATGGAGACCTTCCGCAGTCTGAAGGATGCTGGGTGGTGTCAAGCAGCGGAGCATCCGGACCCGGTCGGGGTGATAGGCCACCGTGCCCGGCATATTGCCACGGCGGGCCCACTTCTCGGCGTACTGGACGGTCTGCTTCACCCGGGCGAACGCGCGCGGCCCACCTTCCAGCACTTGCCGAAGGCTTGGCGGCACCAAGACGGCAGCGAGACGGTCCGGGGCCCCCTCGCCGAGCTTCGCCAGGCGCACATGTTCGATACGGTTCAGATCCGCGAGGCGCCCATCGGGGAGGGGCGTGACGAGGGCGAGACGCTCGGCGATCCCCTCCATCCACACGGCGGTGCCGAGCTTCATGCGTGGGCCTCCAGCCAAGCCCGGGCCTGCGTAGTCAACGGCGTCGGCCGGTTGGTCGTGAAGTCGAGCATGACCTGCACGGTCTTGGCCTCCGCGAAGAGCGCGCCATCCGCGCCCCGCAGCACGCGGTAGGCAAGCGCGAAGGAGGTGGTGCCGATCTTGGTGCAGCGCACCTCGATGCGGACTTGGTCCTCCAGGAGGATGGGGATCTTGTAGTCCGCCTCCACCCGGGCGATGAGGAAGCCTTCCGCCTCGAAGGGCCGCCCGGCCAGGTAGCCGCGCCACCAGTGGAAGCGAGCCTGCTCCAGGAAGGTGACGAGCACGGCGTTGTTCACATGGCCGAGCGCGTCCAGGTCCCGGAAGCGGGGATGGATCTCGTGGATGAAGGGCATAGGGAAAGCCTACTCCTGAGGGCATCCTTAGGGCATGCGCGAACCGCTCAAGCTCACCAAAGCCATTGACCCGCTGCTCGCCCTCCTGGGGCTGCTGGCCCTCCTGGGCATCAGTCTCACGCTCGGGATGCGGATGAAGCCCAAGCCCACGCCACCGGGCACCACCCGCGCGCTCACGGCGATGGAGCTGCAACTGGACCTTGGCAAGAAGGTGGAGGGCTTGCAGCCCGGCCTCGTGAAAAAGTACCTCGCGGCCGGGAAGGACCTCACCGCGCCCTGGGATCGCGCCGCCTGGGCGGTGGACGCCCGGGAAGCAGGCGACATCGCCCTTGCGGATTCGCTTCGGACACCCTTGCCCGATGGCGCGGAGGGCGAGGCTTTCGCCCGCGCCTGGGCCGCGGCCTACGAGAATGGGCCACTCCCGGCGGCCGTCCCCGCGCCGATGAAGGGCACCCACGCCGCGGCCCTGCTGGGGAACCGGCTCCGCGCGAGGCAAGGCCTCCCCGCCTTGCCCGTCCCCGAAGCCAATCTTGGCCTGCTCGTGGGGCTCGGCGCGCTCGTATCGCTGCTCTTCTTCGGGGGCGCGGCGCTGGCCATCTTTCTCCTCGTCACCGCCAAGCGCCCTGCTCCGACCCAGCCCCAATGGCGGATGACTGGGCGAGGTGCGCTGCTCGTCCTGCTGGGTTGGCTCGTGGGCTTCTTCATCCTGAACAACGCCGCGGCCCTGCTTCTGCACCGTGTTCCCCAAGGACGCCTCTGGGCGTTGCCCCTCGGCTACGCCGCCCACGCCGCGTTCGGCGTGTGGCTGTTGATGAAAGCGGAAGGGCTCTCCTTCCGCGAGCTCCTCGCCCGGGTCGCGCCCGCGCCCCGGTGGAAGCCTGCCCTGGGCTGGGCCCCCGCCTTCCTGGGTCTCGCCGTGTTCACCATGATCTGCGTGGCGCTGCTGTGGGCACCGTTCATGAAAGGCCAGCCCAATCCCCAGCAGGAGGTGCAGGACCTCGTCGCGGGCGCTCACGGATGGCCCGTGCAGGTGGCGCTCTTCGCCACCATCGCCCTGCTGGCGCCCTGTTTCGAGGAGACGCTCTTCCGCGGCTTCCTGCTCCCCTGGGCGGGTGAGCGCTGGGGCGTGGCCTGGGGGCTCGCGGTATCGAGCCTGCTCTTCGGATTCATCCACCTCCAGCCCATGGCCCTGCCGCTGTTGGCCTCCCTAGGGTTCGTCTTCGGTCTTGCCGTGCGCAAGAGCGGCAGCCTCTGGACCTCCATCGCCGTCCACGCCTGTTGGAACGGGACCATCTTCTTCGTGATGAAGCTGGTCTGATCCCGGCGCGCCTCAGGCGTGGTGGAAGATCCAATAGGCCTGAAGCAGGATGCCCCCCGCCAGGAGCCAGAGGACCGCCTTGAGCCAGGGAAAGCCCGCGTCCTCCGAAGGTGGGCGGTAGGCGGGCACCTTTCCCGTCTTCCAGCGGGCGGCGAGCTTGGGGTCCTCGTTGAGCTGGATCTTCGCGGGCGCCTTGCGTTTGCCTTTGGCCTCGGGCCTTGGCTGGGCGGGGAAGGGTCCCGAATCGTGGAGGTAACGGCCGGGCGGCGGTGCGAAGACGCCCGTGTTTTCATCCTGGTTCAGGAACGCGAAGAGGCGCGAGCGCAGGGCCACGGGCTGGGGGAGCGCGTCAATGAGCTCTTCCATGAAGTCCATGAGCGTGGCCTGGCGATGATCCGGCTCCGTGGCGAGCCCGTGGTCGAACACATCGCGAAGGGTGCCTTGCAGCTCGGGGGGCAGCACCGGTGGCTCACTCAGCGCGTGGGAGAGGATGGCGGGAAGGGTCGCCCCCGGGTGGGGCACGCGGCCCGTCATCAATTCCAGGGCCGTGGCCGCGAAGGAGTAGCGGTCCGAAGCGGGCGTGGGCTGATGTCCCTTCAGGATTTCAGGCGCGGTGTAGATGGGCGAGCCCAGAAACTCCCCCGTGCTGGTGAGGCGCAGGAGCTGGGTGTCCATGGTGTCGCCCAGAACCTCCGGATTCACGGCTCCGCTTTCCGGGGAGCCGTCCCAGGTGAAGCTCTTGGCGATGCCGAAATCCATGAGCTTTGCTCGGCCATCCACCGCCAGGAGGATGTTCTCCGGCTTCACATCCCGATGGACGATGGCGGAGCGGTGGGCGGCCCGGAGCGCGCGCATGGCCTGGATGAGCGTGCGGATTTGTGTCTCGATGTCCAGATCCTTCTTCTGGATGTGATGGGCGAGGCTCTGGCCTTCCACATATTCCATGGCGAGGAAGGGGCCCACCTCGGGGTCCACGCCCACATCGAAGATCATCACCACATTGGGGTGGTTGAACTGGGCGGCGATCTCCGCCTCCCGCTGGAAGCGGCGTAGCGCAAGATGCTGCTCTTCCTCATCCCCCGAGGCGCGGACCACCTTGATGGCCAGCCGCCGCTTCAGGAGCGGATCCTCCACCAGGAAGACGGAGCCCATGCCGCCGTGCCCGAGGGCGCGGGCCACCTGATAACGACCGATCTGCTTGGGGAGGGCTGGGCTCACGCCCTTATCATCTGCTGGAATGCCCCTCCGCGTTAAGATCTAAGGTTTGTTAAGGACCCTTCATGGCCTCCCTGATCGAAGCGATTGATATCAAGCGCAAGATGTTCTTCGAGTTCGAGAACGCGCCCTACCACTGCCTGGATGTGGAAATCTCCACACCCACGGCCCGGGGCGGCCAGACCCTCGTCCGCCTCAAGATGCGCAACCTGCTCACCAAGGCGGTCTTCGACAAGACCTTCAAGGCTGGGGACAAGTTCAAGGAACCCGATCTGGCCGTGGTGCCCGCCAGCTTCCTCTACGCGGACGGCAATGGGGGCCATTTCATGGACCAGGAGAGTTACGAAACCCACGAGTTCGGGCCGGACATGCTGGGCGACGCCTTGGACTTCCTGACCGAAGGCATGATGGTCCAGGTCCAGAAATTCAACGGCAACCCCATCGCCATCCTCCTTCCCCAGCATGTGGACCTGGCCGTCACCTACACCGAGCCCGGCGCCCGGGGCGACACCGCCAGCGGCAATGTGACCAAGCCCGCCAAGCTGGAGACGGGCATCGAGGTGCGCGTGCCGCTCTTCATCAAGGAAGGCGAAAAGGTGAAGGTGAACACCGAGACCCGCGAGTTCGTGAGCCGGGCCTGATGAAGAAATACCGGCTGGGCCAGAGCCGCGGGGCGGAAGACCTCGACCGCGGCACGGACGCCAGCCGGGAAGGTCGCAGTCAATCCAAGCGTCGCCAGCGCCGGGCCGAGCGCCTGGAGACGGACATCGAGCGCCACGATTCCGAGACCATGCTGCGCCTTCCTGACGCGGGGCCATGGGCCCACTTGCCCGAAGCGACTCTCGTGCAGCGGCACAGCCAATGGGTGGACCTGGAGCGGGAGGATCGCAGCCTCCTCGTGGCGACCCTATCCGGAAAGCTCAAGGGCGTGAAGCTCTGCTGCGGCGACCGCGTGCGCTACAGCCCGCAGCCCGTGGAGGCGGTGGACCCCAAGCTCCCCCAAGCCCAAGTGGTCGCGGTGCTTCCCCGACGAAGCCTCCTGAAACGCGGCGGCATTGATGATCGCGAGCCCTGGCAGCTCATGGCCGCCAACGCCGACGAACTCTGGATCTGCGCGGCGGTGGTGGATCCGCCTCTGCGCCCCGGTCTCCTGGAGCGGGCTCAAGTGCTGGCGCTGGACGCGGGGCTCCCCTTGCGCGTCATCGTCACCAAACGGGATCGCGTCTCCAAGCAGGACACTTTGCCGGAACTGGACCCCTTGCGCGCCCAGGGGGTGGCCATCCACGAGACCTCCGCCCTCAACGGAGAGGGCGTGGCGGCGTTGAAGGCGGCCCTGGGCGGGCGCATCGCCGTCCTCATCGGACACAGCGGGGTCGGGAAGAGCACCCTCGTGAATGCCTTCCACCCCGAGGCGGACCTCCGCACCGGCGGCCTCACGAAGTTCGGAACGGGGCGGCAGACGACGACCGCCGCCCGTTGGCTGCCGCTGGAAGGCGGCGGCACGCTCATGGACACGCCGGGCATCCGCACCTTGAGCGTGCGCGGATTCGATCGGGGTCTGCTGGCGTCGGTCTTTCCCGAATTTCCCGGAGAGTGGCTCGAAGACCCCATGGCCCTCGACCCGGAGGATGAAGACCTCGACCTCGAATTCCCCGAACGCCTCCAAAGCCTGCAACGGCTGTGGCAGGAAATGGAAGAGCGCAACCCCAATCAGCGTGGGGCGAAATGATCCCCGCGAAGGACCGCGAAGATGAATGAAGAAGGGTCGCGAAATCAGAAGCCGAAGCGCCACGATCTCATTCTTAAGGATGAGGCGTTCAAGATCATTGGAGCGGCCATGGAGGCCCATAGAATTCTTGGTCCAGGGTTCCTTGAGGCGGTCTATCAGGAAGCCTTGGCCATCGAGTTCGCTCGATATGACATACCCTTCCAGGCGCAGGCACCTTTGAGGATTGCCTATCGCGAAACCATTCTGGAAAAGCGCTACTTTGCCGATTTTCTAGCCTTCGATCAGATCCTTGTCGAGATCAAATGCTTGCCTCGACTCGGGCCACCCGAAACCGCCCAATTGATAAATTACCTTCGGGCCACAAACCTGCCACTGGGACTTCTGATCAATTTCGGTGCCCAAGGCAAGTTGGAATGGAAACGCCTTGCCAACTCTCTCGCAATTCCTTCGCGGCCCTTGTAGTCACTTCGCGGCCCTTCGCGGGCAGACAGGATTTCATGCAGGACCGGATGCAGGGCGACTCGAAGCTGCTGGAGCTGGTTTACGCCGGCGTCTTCGGCACGCTGTTTCCGCTCTTCCTCTTCGCGGCGCGGACCTTTGCCCGACGCAGCCGCGGCCATGAGATCGCGGACCAGATCTCCAACGCCTTCCTCGCGCTGCGGCCCAAGTACCTGGACGCGATCCACGCCAACATGGCCCAGGTGACGGGCCTGCCCGCCACCCATCCCGAAGTGGATCGCCTCGCCCGGCGCATGGTGCGCCAACATGCCCGCGCCTGGGTGGACTTCTTCTATTTCGGCCAGCGACCTCGGGAAGAAGTCCTCGCCCAATTCGGCCCCTACACGGGCACAACGCACCTGGACCGCATCCTGGAGCAGGGCAAGGGCGCGATTCTGCTCACGGCTCACGCGGGCAATTTTGAATTGGGCGGGCTACCCCTCAAGGCCATGGGCCATTCCGTCCATGCGGTCTACAAGCCCGATCGCTTCGAGGCAGTGGAGCGCCTTCGCAAACAATTGCGCAGCCAAGGCGGCGTCATCGGCATCCCGGTGGATGGCAAAGGCTTTTCCACCCTGCCGCTCGTGAAACTCCTGCGCGAAGGCAAGCTCGTGGGCATGCAGGGCGACCGCGACTTCAGCCTCAACGGACTGCCCATTCCCTTCTTCGGGCGCGAGGTCTTCTTCCCGCGCGGGCCCTGGGAACTGGCGGCCATGACCGGCGCGCCCATCCTCACCGCCTTTCTGTGGGTGGATGAAGACGGCCGCTTTCGGGGCAGCTTCGGCGAGCCCATCTTCATCCGCGGTGGGCGGGGCGAGCGGATGCAGGAGATCGAGGCCGGCATGCGCCGCTACGCCCAGGACCTGGAGACGCTCGTGCGCCGCGACCCCAGCCAGTGGTACTGCTTCTACCCCTTCTGGGATGATCCGGCGCGGGCGGAAAAGCGCTTGAACCACGGAGGCTCAGAGACACAGAGGTAACGGGCAGGTCATCACCTTCCTTCTCTGTGCCTCTGAGCCTCCGTGGTTCAAACTCTCTCTTCACGCCTCGCCGTATCCATATTCCCGATCTTCGCCGTGCAGTTTGAGGATCTCGAAATTGGGGGAGAGGTCGAAGTCCCTGGGCATGATGTAGCTCGGGTGACGGGCGGCCCAGTGACGCGACTGGCCGCTCTCGGCGGCCCGCACGGGCGTGATGGGGTAGTTCACTTTGTAGAAGGCCTTGGCGAGGAGCGCCGAGCAGATGATCTCGCGGCTCGTGGAACTGCCTAGGTAAAGCGGTTTTCGCCGCCAGCGGGCGGGAAGGAGGTGGAAGGGCGTGAGGTAGCGTCCCAGGTCGAAGACATTGCGCTTGTCGTAGCGGATGCCCAAGTGCCGCATGGCTTCGGCGAGCACGCGGTCCCGGTCCTCCGGCTTCAAGCCGAAGGGCCGACAATGACGGAGGTTGTGCTCGGCGTACCAGGCCACGGGCACCACGCGCACGCCATCCCGCATATCGCTTTCGAGGCCGAGGAACGCCGCCTCGGCACCGAAGCGCTCTACGGCCTTCTCCGCTTCCGGCCCGCCCCAGCGCAAAAGCGCATCGCCGATATAGAGGAAGGCGTGGCTCCAACTGCTCTGACTGAGGGTCATGATGATCCGGCTGATGCGCGCGCGGCCTTCCACCAGCACCACATCGCCGGGGCGAAGGGCCCGCTTGAATCGCGCCATGTCCATGGGAACCCGCCGCGCGTGACCCGGCTGCTCCGCCGTGAGGTAGCGGACGACCCAGTTGGCCAGCGTGTCGTGGAGGAACATGGACGGCACAATCCTTTCTCTAAGACTACCGTTCCCAACTGCATGCAATTAGGAATACCGAATTGTCTTGCCCCCCCCGATTTTTGCACATACCCTACACAAACCATTTCACAACCAACCTTTACTGTAGGAGATCAAATGAAACGCCTAATCGCAGTTCTTTCGTTCTTCTTGCTGTTTTGCCTTCCTTCGATCGCGCAAAGCCCCATGCCACAAACAGTGAATGTGTATTGCGATCTCCATCCCACCATCAACTCTGATGGACAGGTCACGGTCCAACTTACAACGAAGGGGTTGCACGGAATTTCGATCCGCCGTGTGGACCCCAATAACCCCTCCGAGGTTCTTACTCAAGTGAGTGCAGGGCCCCGAAGTGACACCAATCAGGCTGGCCAGGTAACCCTCGCGTTTGATCGAACGGTTTCCCCGGACGCCCCAATGCTTTTGGAAGTTAGCGATCTTCAGGATGCGACCGTGCACTTCCGCATCCTATTTACGCCACGGAAGCTGAATGATCATGCGCAGGTTCGAATTACGAAGGGACAGGTAAACCCCTCTATGCGTCCAGTCGAATGTGGGCCTGGATGCTTTCTGGCTCAAGGATCCAACGGAGGTTGCAGTGTTAGCAAATGCTGCAACGATGGGGGGATGACCTTCAATATGGATTCATGTTCCATTACCTGTGCCGCAAGAGACTGCTGAGGGCAAGCCCCTAGGCACAGAGAACTGACAGCGCCGGTTTAGTGCCCAATGCGACGACTAAATCGGCGCTCGTCGCGCTTGAGGATTAACCAAGCCGCTGCCCGCGCCACGCCAGGTATCTGCAGAAGGGGGGCCACGAGCTTCCATCGTGGCAACCGGGAGAGCAGTTCGGGCAGCAGCGGGGGGCCTTTGAGGACGGTTCGCGTGGCGAGGTCGAGGCCGTGCAGCTCGCCATGGAGGAAACGCCCCGCCAGCTCCGGCGCGATGCGCGCGAGGTCGGGGTGCTGGAGCGGAAAGACCTCGATGAGGCCATCCCGGTCCCGCTCCCGCACCCAATCGGCCTTCTTCCGGCAGTGGGTGCACTCCGCGTCGTAGGCGACGAGGAGTCTCGACTTCATCGTTAAACCGTCGCGGCGACGGGCAGGAGGGCCTTGGCCCAGGCGGCGACCGTCTTGACGCCCTTGGGCGGCTCAATCGCCTTCTGGTAGCGGCGCAATTCGCCATCGTGATTCACGATGAAGTCGCTCTCTTCGGCGTGGTTCGCGATGGGCAGCCACGCCGAACAGGTCGTGCCGAGGTCGGAAGCTTCCACTTCGAAAGCCACGCTGAACGCCGCAGCCTTCGCGATCTCCTTCAGCAGCGCCGTCTCCTTCTCGCTGGAGAAGAAGGCATCGTGCAGGAAGATCACGGACTTCACGGAGCCGCTCTTCACGGCGGCGAGCAGCTCGTCAAGGGCCTGGAAGCGGAAGCCCCGCTCCATGAAACCCCGGCGGTTGATGACGCCATCCGTGCTCTTCTGCGCGGCGATCTGGATGGGCCAGGTCTTGTCACCGCTGGCGTAGCGCAGTTCCACGCTGGAGGCGAGCTCGCCGAAACGCTGGGCCGCGTCGCAGCCGAAGACGCCCTGCCCCACCACCGCCACGGGGCCTTGGATCGCATCCCGAATAGCTTCGACCGAAGCTTCCGCACCCCGCAGGAGCGGCTTCGCTGGGCGATCGGGCCGATTCAATCCGGCGTAGGCGTAGCGGGCTTCGTCGCTGATGAAGTGGGTGTCGTTCCGGCCCTCGAGCGGACGGGGGCGGAAGCGGTAGAGCGTGTTCGCCTCGTGATCCATCCAGATCGGATCGCCCATCGCCGAATGGCGGCTGATGGAAGGCGTGGACTTGAGGTACCACACACGCTTGCGGAAGCGGAAGTCCCGGCTCGTGAGCGCGCCCACGGGGCAGAGGTCCACCACATTGCCCGCGAAGGGGTTCTGGTCCAGGCTCTTGCCGCTGTAGGTGGTCACTTCCAGGTCCGCGCCCCGCTGGGCCACGGTCAGTTCGCTGCCGCCGCTGATTTCCTTGGTGAATCGCACGCAGCGGGTGCAGTGGATGCAGCGGTTCTTATCAATGACGATCTTCGCCCCGAGGTCTTCGTAGCGGTAGCGGCGCTTGGGCTCGCGCATGAGGCTGTCGCCGCTGCCATACTGGAAGCTGTAGTCCTGGAGCTTGCACTCGCCGGCCTGATCGCAGATGGGGCAGTCCAGGGGGTGGTTCATGAGGAGGAAGTCCATCACGCCCGCGCGCGCGTCCGCCACCTGGGGCGTGTTCGTGAAGATCTCCATGGCGAGACCTTCGGGATTGTCCTTGGGCGCCGGGCCCACGGTCGTCGTGCAGCTCGTCGCCAATTTCGGCATGCCCTTGACCTCCACCATGCACATGCGGCAGGTGGCCACGGGCGTCAGCGCCGGGTGGTAGCAGTAGTGGGGGATGTCAATGCCGGCCTGCTTGCAGGCATCCAGCACGAGGGTGCCGATGGGCACCTCGCGCTCCATTCCGTTGATGGCGATCTTGGGCATGGCTTCCCCACTCCGGCCCTCCAGGATCGCGCCTTGGGGCCCTCCCTAGCAAGCGAGCCTTCCAAGCGCCCCGGCCCCATGAGAAACTTGAGGTTTCGGGGGATGGCCATGGCGACCGCGCTGCTCTCGGTGCATGACAAGACGGGACTGGTGGATCTGGGCAAGGGCCTGACGGCACTTGGCTGGACGCTGCTCGCCACCGGCGGCACCCTCCGGGCCCTCCAGGAAGCCGGGCTTCCGGCCCAGGAAGTGGCGGAGTTCACCGGCGCGCCGGAATGCTTCGATGGCCGGGTGAAGACCCTCCACCCGAAGATCCACGGCGGCCTGCTCTTCCGCCGGGATCAGGAATCCCACCGCGCCGATGCGGAGAAGCTCGGCATCGCGCCCATTGACCTCGTCGTCGTGAACCTTTATCCGTTTGAAGCCACCATCGCCCGGGAAGGCGTCACCTGGGGCGAGGCCATCGAGCAGATTGATATCGGCGGCCCGAGCATGATCCGGTCTGCGGCCAAGAACCATGCGTCCGTGACGGTGCTCTCCCACCCGGACCAGTACGCGGCCTTCCTGGAAAAACTGAAGGCGGGCGTGTGGAGCGAGGCGGATCGCCGCCGCTGCGCCCTCGAAGCCTTCCAGCGCACCGCCGCCTACGACGCGGCCATCAGCGCGTGGGTGGAAAAGCAGCTCGCCCACGAGGACGCTGGCAAGGCCTTGCCCAGCCGCCTCAGCCTCATCCTCGTGCAGGAACAGACCCTGCGCTACGGAGAGAACCCCCACCAGCAGGCGGCCTTCTACACCCGCCCCGGTTCTCCCAAGGAAGGCATCGCCGCCTCCAAGCAGCACCAGGGCAAGGAACTCAGCTTCAACAACCTGCTGGATTCCGACGCCGCGGCCCAGCTCGTGTGGCAGTTCCAACAGCCGGCCTGCGTCATCGTCAAACACAACAACCCCTGCGGCGTGGCCTACGGCGCCCATGCGCTGGAAGCCTTCATCCGCGCCCAAGCCGGGGACCCGCTCAGCAGTTTCGGCGGCATCGTCGCCTTCAACCGGCCCCTTGGTATGGAAGTGGCCAAGGCCATGACCCAGAGCTTCTTCGAAGTCATCCTCGCCCCTAGCTTCACCGGCGAGGCGTTGGAAGTCTTCGCGACGAAGAAGCAGCTCCGGGTGTTGGAAACCCCAAGCCGCTGGCCTCTGGCCGCGGGGGGCATGGACCTTCGCACCCTCGGCGGCGGCTACCTCGCCCAAGGCGCGGATGCGGCCTTCCAGCCCTTCGAGCGGTGGGAAGTGAAGGCTTCCGGCAACGGGCCGAAACCCCTCGCCGAAGACCTCATGCTGGCCCAGCGGGTCGCCAAGGCCGTGAAATCCAACGCCATCGTTCTCGCCAAGGACGGCGCGACGGTGGGCATCGGCGCGGGCCAGATGTCCCGGGTGGATTCCGTGGAGATCGCCGTCCGCAAGGCGGGCGACCGCGCCAAGGGCGCCGTCCTCGGTAGCGACGCCTTCTTCCCCTTCGCCGATGGCCTCGAAGTCGCCGCCATGGCGGGCGTGAGCGCCTTCGTCCAGCCCGGCGGCAGCCTGCGCGACGCCGAAGTCATCGCCGCCGCCCAGAAAATGGGCGTCTGGCTCTACTTCACCGGCATGCGCCACTTTCGACACTAGGCTTCAGGCTTCAGGCTTCAGGCTTCGGGCCGCGCGCCCAGAGGTGGAGGCCCAACGCCCGACGCCCGACGCCCGACGCCCGACGCCCGACGCCTGAGGCCCCCATGAAAACTTCTGAACTCCGCCAGCGCTTTCTCGACTACTTCGAGCAGAACGGTCATCGGCGCGTGGCTTCCAGCTCGGTGGTGGGCCCGGCGGATGATCCGACGGTGATGTGGACGAACTCCGGCATGATCCAGTTCAAGGATGTGTTCCTGGGCAAGGAGAAGCGCGAGTACACCCGGGCGACGACTTCGCAAAAGTGCCTTCGGGCCGGGGGCAAGCACAACGACCTCGACAATGTGGGCTTCACGGCACGGCATCACACCTTCTTCGAGATGCTCGGCAACTTCAGCTTCGGCGATTACTTCAAGGCCGATGCGATCCGCCTCGCCTGGGACTTTGTCACGAAGGAGCTGAAGCTCGATCCTTCTCGCCTCTGGGTGACGGTCTTCGAAGGCAGCGAGGGCGTGCCCGCGGACACGGAAGCGGAAGAACTCTGGAAGGGGATGGGCGTGACGCCGGATCGCATCCTGCGTTTTGGCAAGAAGGACAACTTCTGGCAGATGGGCGATACGGGCCCCTGCGGTCCTTGTTCCGAGCTCTTCTACGACCGGGGCCCCCAGGTTCCCGGCGATGACCAGCCCAACGGCGAAGGGGACCGGGTCATGGAGATCTGGAACCTCGTCTTCATGCAGTACGAGCGGGACGCCAAGGGCGTCCTCACGCCCCTGCCCAAGCCCAGCATTGACACGGGCATGGGCCTGGAGCGCACGGCCTCCGTGCTCCAGGGTGTGGACAGCAACTACGACATTGACCTCTTCGCGCCGATCTTCCAGGCCATCTGGGCCACGGCGAAGGTCAAGCCGGAGGATCGGTCCGAGCACACGAATCGCACGGCGAGCCAGGTCATCGCCGACCACATCCGCGCCGCCACCTTCATGACCTTCGATGGCGTCGTGCCCAGCAACGAGGGGCGCGGCTATGTGCTGCGCAAGATCGTCCGCCGCGCGCTGCGTTTCGGGAAGAAGCTCGGCATCGAAGGGGCCTTCTTCGCTGGGCTCGCGCCCGCCGTGGTTGTGGCCATGGGCGACGCCTACCCCGAACTCGCGGCGGAACTCCCCCGCATCGAGAAGGTGCTGGCCCGCGAGGAACAGCAGTTCAGCGTCACCCTCAACGCCGGGCTCAAGCAGCTCGAAGCCATGGACACCGCGAACGGCGTGAAGGGCGCAGACATCTTCAAGCTCTACGACACCTTCGGCTTCCCCGTGGATCTGGTGGAGGACTGGGCCAAGGAACGCGGACTTCCCTGCGACCTGGACGGCTTTCAGAAAGAACTCGCCGAGCAGAAGGCCAAGGGCCGCGCGGCCATGAAGGCCCACGACCAACGCCTGCAAGGCGACTTCGCCGTGCTCGCGGAGCTGCCCGCCACCGAGTTCCTCGGCTACGCGATGACCGAAGCGGACGCGAAGGTGTTGGCGCTCTTTGACGCGCAGAACAAGCGCGTGGCTTCCCTCTCCGGCGAGGGCTCCGTCCTGCTGGACCGCACGCCCTTCTATGCCATGGGCGGCGGGCAGGTGGGGGACACGGGCCGCCTGACCTTCGACGGCGGCAGCGCCGAAGTGAACGACACCACCGCACCGGCGGCCAAGCGCAGCCTGCACCGGGTGAAGGTGGCGGGCGAGCTAAAGGAGGGCGCGAGCCTCCACGCCGCCGTGGACGCCGAGCGCCGCGCGCGCATTCGCGCGCACCACACGGCCACGCACCTGCTCCACGCGGCCCTGCGCGAAGTGCTGGGCACCCATGTGAAGCAGGCGGGCTCTGTTGTGGACCCGGACCGTCTGCGCTTCGACTTCACCCACTTCGCGCCCATCGAGCCCGAGCAGCTCGCGGAGATCGAGCGGCTCGTGAACGAGCAGACCCTCCACGCGACCCGCACGGAAGTGAACGAGATGGCCATTGACGAGGCGTTGGCGGCGGGAGCCATGGCCCTCTTCGGCGAGAAGTACGGCGAGCGTGTGCGCGTGATGGCGGTCCCGGGATTTTCTGTCGAACTCTGCGGCGGCACCCATGTGGCGAACACCGGCGAAATCGGTCTCGTGAAGGTGGTCTCCGAATCCGCCGTCGCCAGCGGCGTCCGCCGCCTCGAAGCCGTGGCGGGCGCGTCGGCCCTGGAGTGGTTCCAGAAGGACGAGTCCCAGCTCAGCGCCCTCGCTCGCAAGGCCAACGCACCCCGGGAAGCCCTTGCGGATCTGCTCACGACCAAGGACGCCCGCATCGCCCAGCTTGAGCGCGAGCTCAAGGAGGCCAAACTCAAGGCGGCTTCGGGTGGCGGTTCGGCCGAGACGGTGGAGCAGGTGAACGGCCACACCCTCGTAACGGCGTCGGTGGAAGGACTCGAAGGCAACGCTCTCCGCGAGCTCATGGACCAGGTGCGCACCCGCCATCAGGGCGCGGTCATCGCCCTGGCCTCCAAGGTGGATGACGGCAAGGTCGCCGTCCTCGTCTCCGCCTCGGGCACTGCAGATGCCGGTGCCCTCCTGAAAGCCATGGCCCCCGCCCTCGATGGCCGCGGCGGCGGGAAGAAGGACTTGGCCCAGGGCGGCGGCACCAAACCCGAGGGCATTCCCGCCGCCTTCGCCGCGCTGAAGGCCGCCCTTAACTGAAGCTCTCCACCGTCTCCAGCACTTCCCGCGTGACGGCGCAGCCTTCGGGGCAGTGGACCATGAAGTCGGCGCGGAAGTGGGCGGCGTGATGGGCGAGGTAGCGGTCCAGGTCGGCGCGGGAGAGAGCTTCGTATCGCGTGCGTAAGACGCCCGCTTCCACCCGCTCGAAACGAATGACCTGGAAGCACCCGGTGGCGAGGATCTCGGGCAGGTGCTTCTGCCGCATGTAGGCCTCGAAGGGCTTCCGCATGTCTTCCCGGACCTCGACGCGGACTTCGTAGGCGATCATGGCGCTTCTCCTGTGAGCGGCTTCTCTCGCTAGTATCGTCCCATGGGACGCCTGCTGCTGGTCGAGGACCATCCGTTCAACGCCGAGGCCATGCAGCGTCTGATCGCGAAGAAGGGCGGGCACGAGGTGCGCGTCGCCCACGACGGGCCTGAGGCGTTGGAAGCGACTCAGACCTGGCTTCCGGACCTCATCCTCCTCGACCTTGGCCTTCCGGGCATGAGTGGCCTCGACCTGGCGCGGCGCTTCAAGGCCTCACCCCGAACGACCCGGATCATTCTTGTAGCTCTCACGGCCTCGGCGGACCCCCGGGATCACGCGGCGGCGCTCGCCGCCGGTTGCGTGGCGGTGGAGACGAAACCGCTCGAGGTGGATCGGCTCCTTCCCCTCATCGCGGGCCTGATCAGCTCGAAGCCTTGAGTAGCGCCTGGACCTTGGCGAGCAGATCCCGCGGGCCATAGGGCTTCGGAAGGAAGTGATCCTTCCCCAGTTCGGGGAAGCGGTGATGGGTCGCCTGCTCGTCGTAGCCTGAGCTGAGGAGTACCGGCAGCCCGGGAAGGAGATCCCGGAGTTCGCGGAGGGTGCTCTCGCCGCTCATGTTCGGCATGGTGGCGTCCAGCACGACGAGGCTCACGCGGCGACCCCGCACGCGGATCTCATCCAGCGCCTCGGCCCCATCTCCCGCCTCGACGACCTGATACCCGCGCATCTCCAGCGTCTGGCGTGCCACGCTCCGCACCGCCGGGTCATCATCCACGACGAGGATGAGGCCCCCGCCATTCGCGGCTGGGATCTCGCCACTGGAGGCTTTGGCTTCCAACGGGCCCGCCACCCCGGAGGCCATCGGGAAATAGACGGTGAATACCGTGCCCTCGCCGGGCTGGGACTTCACACAGAGTCCCGCCTGATGGCCGCGGGCGATGCCGAGGAGCGCGGGCAGGCCCAGGCCCCTTCCCGTGAACTTGGTGGAGAAGAAGGGTTCGAAAATCCGCGCGAGGGTCGCCTCATCCATCCCCGAACCGGTGTCCGCCACCCGCAAGGCCACATAGCGCCCAGGCGAGAGTTCCGTGCCCTGGGTGGGGACGCCCTCCTCCAGCGTTTCCAGGCCCGTCGTGATGCGCAGGGTGCCTTCGCTGCCGTTCATGGATTCGGCGCCGTTGATGACGAGGTTCATGAGCACCTGGCGGAGCTGGGCGGGATCACCCTGGATGGGCGGAAGGTCCTTGCCCAAGTCCAACCGAAGGCTTACGGCCTTCGGCACGCTCACATCCAAGAGGCGGACCGTGTCGGCCACCAGGGCAGACAGATCCACGCGCCGAAGCTCGAAGACGCCCTTGCCGGAGTAAGCCAACAGTTGCTTGGTCAATTCGGAGGCCCGCAGGGCCGAGTCGCGAACGGCCTCCAGATGCCGGGTCAGCGCGGGGGGCGCGTCCGGGGCACTCAGGGCCAGGTCCGCATGACCGAGGATGCCCGTGAGCAGGTTGTTGAAATCGTGAGCCACGCCGCCCGCCATGACGCCGAGGCTTTCCAGTTTCTGAGACTGGAAGAGCTGGCGCTCCAGCGTCTCCCGCTCGACCCGCGCCCGGCGCTCTTCCGTCACATCCCGCAGGATGAGCTGATAGGTCTCCCGCCCTTCATCCTTCATGCGCACGAGGTGGGCTTCGGATTCCACTTCCGTTCCATCGGGTCGCAAGTTTACCCAGTCGAACCATTGGGGTTCGCCCGCCGATGCGGCGGCCAGGACGCGTCGCGCGCGATCCACGCTCGGTTCCCCATCCCGTTGGAGGGCCGGACTGAGGGTTCCGGGCGCGACGCCGAGAATCTGGGACGCGGGCCGTCCGAGGAGCACCGTCGCGGCGCGATTGACGAGGATGTAGCCTTTGGCCGGGTCCACGAGTAGGATCGCGTCCGGCGAATCATTGAAGAGCTGGCGAAAGCGGCTTTCGCTCATCTCCAAGGCCTGGGCGGTGCGATGCTCTTCGGTCACATCCATCAGCACGCCCAGCACCGCGGGGCGCCCGCCCTGTTGCACCGTGCTGCCGTGGACCTCCACGAGAATCTCGCGGCCATCCTTGCACTGGGCCCGGAAGGTGTAGTGGATGCTCTGCAATTGCCCCGTGACGCGTTTGCGGATGTTGTTGAGCACCGTCTCCCGGTCGGAAGGGGCGACGAGGGAGCCGACGGACCGACCCTTCATCTCCGCCTCGCTGTAGCCGAAGACGCGGCAGAAGGCCGGATTCGCGTACTGGAAGACGCCATCCTGGATCAGGTAGACGCCGGATAGGCTCTCCTCGACGAGGGTGCGATAGAGCAGTTCGGATTCCTTGCGCTGGGCCAGCTCTCGCTGAAGCCGCTCCCAGAGCCGAGTCCGCTCCATGGCGAGGATCGCAAGGTCCGCGACGAAGCGCATCTGCGCGAGGTCCGTAGCCTTGGGCTTCCCGACCTGGGAGCCAAGCCCCGTGAGGACGCCGTAGAGTTCCCCGCCGCGCCCCTTGAGCGGCAGCGAGAGGGCGGCCCGCGCATTCAGGTCCGTGATGATCGTCCGGTGGGCGCGGCTGGAGGGATCCTGACGGAGATCCTCCACGATCACCAGCTCGCCCGTCTCCGCCGCACGACCGCCTACGCCCGCATCGGGTCCGCCGATGGGAAGCGGCCCTGCGGCCGAGAAGGCAAGGCCCGGCGCGCCGGACTGAACGAGTGTGTGGAGGCTCGTCCGGTCTTCCGCCACCGTGTGGATCGCCCACATGCCGTAGGCGGTGACTTCGCCGAGACCCTCCAGCAGCGTCCGCAACGCGCCTTCCAGGTCCGGCTGCCCGGCGACTTCGGACAGCGTGGTCTGGAACACCCTCATGCGTTCATTGAGACTGGAGGCGGAATCCAGTTGCTGTTCCAGCTCGCCGTGGGCGCGGATGCGGTCCAGGGCGAGCGCCGCCACGCGGCAGAGGTTCTGAAGGCCGCGCTCCTGGAAAGGGCTCACAAGGAGCGGATCGTCCTGGAGGAAGGCGAGGCCGTAGAGCACGCCCACCAATTGCCCGCTTTGCACCATGGGCACGCCCATGAGGGAGCGCAGTCCAAAGCGCTGGGCCGCGACGGGATCGAACTGCTCGGGGTGCTTGGGGCAATCCTCCACCACCACGGTGCGGTGCTCGAAATAGAGCATCCGGGAGAAATTGGTGGCCATGATCGGCAGGCGCAGGCCCTTGAGCACCTCGCCAAGCTGGGCGTAGACGGCGGGTGTCCAGGCCTGGAGCTCGAACTCCTGCTGTCCATCCGCCGCGTCCGCCAGCTTGCCCACGGCCCATTGCTGGCTTGGGTAGATCTTCCCGGCGCGGCCCATGAGCACGCCGAAGACTTCCTCTTCCGTCCGACAGAGGCTCAAGGCGAGGATGCCTTCCGCCAGCGCGCGATATTGCTCTGCCTCCTCCAGCGCGCGCTGGAGGGACAGAGGCTGCTCGACGCGGCTCGACTCGCTCATGTCAGGCGCTCAAGGTCAACGGGCGAACTCCACGGCGCGGGTCTCGCGCATCACCGTCACTTTAATCTGACCGGGGTACTGCATCTCCCCCTCGATGCGCCGGGACACATCCTTGGCCAGCCAGTAGGCCTTGTCGTCGTTCACCTGGCCCGCGTCCACCATGATGCGGATCTCGCGTCCCGCCTGGAGGGCGTAGCTCTTCTGGACACCGTCGTAGCTGTTGGCGATCTCCTCCAGCTTTTCGAGGCGCTTCACATAGGTCTCCATCATTTCGCGACGGGCGCCAGGTCGCGCAGCCGAGATGGCATCCGCCGCCGTGATGAGCATGGCCTCCACCGTGCGGGGCTCGTAGTCGCCGTGGTGGCAGCTCATGGCATGGATGACTTCTTCCTTCTCCCCGAAGCGGCGCATGAGTTCCATGCCCAGCTCGATATGGGTGCCTTCCACCTCGCGGTCAATGGCCTTGCCGATGTCGTGGAAGAGCCCCGCGCGGCGCGCGAGCTTCGCATCGGCGCCGAGTTCCACCGCCATGTATTCCGCCACCCGAGCGACTTCCTTGGTGTGCTCCAGCACATTTTGCCCGTAGCTGTGGCGGTAGTTGAGTCGTCCGACGAGCTTCTGCAACTTGGGATTCACATCGGGAAAGCCCAGCTCCACGCAAGCGGCCTCGCCGACCTCCTTGAGGTGCTGATCCATGTCCACCTTCACCTTCTCCACCACCTCCTCGATGCGGGCGGGGTGGATGCGGCCATCCGCCAACAGGCGGAGGATGGCTTGGCGGGCAACCTCGCGGCGGATGGGATCGAAGCTGGAGACGACGATGGCTTCCGGCGTCTCGTCCACGATGAGGTCGCAGCCCGTCGCCTTCTCCAGCGCGCGGATGTTGCGGCCTTCGCGACCGATGATCCGACCCTTCAAGTCGTCGCTGGGAAGCTGGACGGATGAGACCGCCGCTTCGCAGACCGTGTCCGAGGCCAGGCGCTGGATCGCCGCGCCGATGGCCCACCGGGCCCGCTTCTGGGCTTCCTCATTCGCCTCGTCCTCGATGCGCCGCACGGTCTTGGAGGCGTCCATCTTGGCCTGGTGCTCCAGGGACTCGATGAGCTCCTTGCGGGCGTCTTCGCGGGTGAGATTGGCGATCTCCTCCAACTTCTTGCCCTGGGCTTCGACGAGGGCCTTGGCCTCGGCCTGCTTCGCTTCCAGCTTCTCCAACTCCGCCTTCCGCTTCTCGGAGAGGTCATCCAGATCCTTCTGCTTGGCTTCGATGGCGGTGGCCTTCTTGTCGAGGGCCTCTTCCTTCGCCTGGAGCTTCTGCTCCTGCTTCTCCGCGGTGGCCTGCTTCTCCTTCAGCTCCGCCTCGGCCTTCTGGCGCGCGGCGAGGGCCTGTTCCTTGGCCTGGAGTTCGGCCTCCTTCCGGAGGGCCTCCGCGGTCCGCTGGCCCTGCTCGCGGAGCTGGGCGGCCTCCGCCTTGGCTTCTTCCAGGGTCCGTGTCGCCTTGGCTTGGAGCTCCTGCTCGGCCTTCGCCCTCGCAGCGCTTCCATCCACCTGGGCCTTCGCGGCCTTCTGGGCCATCAGCCACGCGACCGCTCCGGCACCAAGCGCCAGGGCGAGAAACATCCAACTCATCGTGTTCATGGGGGCTCTCCGGGATCAAACCGGGAAGCCACGCAGCAAGAATCCCCGCTCAGCCGTGGAGGCTTGCCGAGTTCCCTAGGTCATAGGGGGGTGTCCAGAATCCCGCTTTCAGGCGCGCCGCGGCGCGGAACGCACAAGGGCGGGGGAAGGACTCCC
>JAFDVN010000075.1 GCA_018269025.1 Acidobacteriota bacterium
AGCATGGCGCTCCAACGCCAGGTATAGCTCGTCACGCCCCATGCCGTGGCCATCATCGCCCACCTGGATGAGCCGCTTGCCGCCGTCCTCCCAGGCCGCGTCCAGGCGCGTCGCCCCGGCATCCAGTGCGTTCTCCAGCAACTCCTTCAGGACGCTCGACGGGCGCTCCACCACCTCGCCCGCCGCGATCTGGTTCGCGACGGCGTCGGGGAGGATGCGGATGCGGGCCATGCCTTCAGTGTGGCAGGCCCACCGGGGCTATTCGCCCAGTTCTCCCGCCAGGAACTGAAGGAAGTTGCCTTCGCCCATCTTGCCGGCGAGATCCAGGTGGGTCTCGATCCAGTCAATGCCCTCTTCCTCGCTGCGGAGTATTTCCGCGAGCAGGTCCCGGGTGCCGAAATCGTGCTTGGCTTCGCAATCGGGGATGGCGACGCGGAGCACTTTCACCGCGTCGAGCTCCAGGGCCAGATCGCCCTTCATCGCCTCGATCGCGTTTTCGCCGATGCGGAGCTTGTTCAGCGCCTGGAGATTCGGAAGGCCTTCGAGGAAGAGGATCCGCTCGATGATGCGGTCCGCGTGCTTCATCTCCTCGATGGATTCCTTGTATTCCCGGTCGCCGAACTTCTTCAGGCCCCAGTTCTTCGCCATACGGGCGTGGAGGAAGTACTGGTTGATGGCCGTCAGTTCGTTCTTCAGCACCTCGTTGAGGGCCTTGAGAATGCCAGGATCACCCTTCATGGGACGCCTCCGCGGATCGGTCCCCAGCCTAGGACGCCTGTCGCGCCACGGCAACCTTTTGGCCTTCGTCCAGCGTCTCCAGGAGATGGCCGACGCAGGCTCGGCATTCCAGCTTGGCGCCCAGGAAGGCCATGACTTCTTCCGGCGTCGCGCACCCGGAGGCGCGGGCGGCGACCACCTGGGATTCCCGGATCGCGTTGCACACGCAGGCGAACATCAAAGCTCCTCTTCCGCGATCCGCCGGTAGCGCCAGATGGCGATGAGGTGGGTCGCATAGCCCATCACGAACACCAGACTCGTCACACCATGGATCCACGCGAGGGCGAGGTGCCAGCGGGCGTCCACCACCACTTGGATGCCGTAGCCCGACAGGACCATGGGCGCGATAAGGAGCCCAAGCGCCAGGCCCGTGCGGCGGCCTTCTCGCCCTCCAGCCCGCAGCTTCACCAACAGGTGGCTCCGCAGAATGACGCCGAGCATGAATAGCAGCAGGGGCGCGGCGAGCACATGGGCGTGTTGCCAAGTCCCCTGCCAGGGGCTTGGCTCGGGGCCGAAATCGCCCATCCGCGTCCCGAAGTAGCGCAGCCACCCGTAAACGCCGCCCGTCACGGCCGCGGCGGCGGCGGTGACATGGAGCAGGCGGCGTTCCCAGGCGATCATTTCGAGGTCCCGTAGAAGGTCTTCCAGAGCGCGAGGCCGCGGCGGGAAGCATCCGTGAGGGCGTGGGCCGTCAGCGTCGCGCCCGCGAGGGGGCGGATGCTCCGCTTTAGCGAAAGCGAATCATCCAGGCCCTTGCCCTGGAACTGGTCCACCCAGGCCTGGCGTGGCGCGTAGTCCTGGGGCTCCCGGAATGCGATGACCTCCACCCGCTTCAGCTTCCCATCCGCGCCCACCGCCACGAGGGCGGTCTCATTCTCCGTACGGACCCGGTGGGTGTCGAAGAAGCCGACGCCTTCCAAGTGCCCGTCCTTCCGCGCCTCATAGCCGACGAACCAGAGGCCTGGAAGGTCGGCCTTCGCGAGGGCCTTCACTTCCGCCGCCTGGGCGTCGGTGAGGAAGAATTCCTTCCGCGTGAAGGTGCATCCCGGAAAGGCGAGTTGGAGCGCCTGGGTCTGAGTCGGCAGCGCCTGCAGGAGCGAGGCGAAGGCGAACAACGGAAGCATGCGAAGGCGGATCATGGACTCACCCGGTACAGCCCCATCATGCCCATGTCGGAATGTTCGAGGATGTGGCAGTGGAACATGTAAAGCCCGTGCTGCTTGTCGAAGTGCATGAGCATGCGCACCGTCTCGCCAGGGTTGATGCGAACCGTGTCCTTCCAGCCCTGGTCATTCGGCGCGAGCGGACCTGAGGAGCGGTCCAGGACACGGAACTGGATGCCGTGCACATGCCAGGGGTGGGAGATGTCCGGCGCGTAGTTGGTGACGGACCAGATCTCGCAGGCCCCGGCGGTCACCGCCTCGTCCACTCGGTTCATGTCGAAGAGCTTGCCGTTGATGGTGTCATCGGCGCCCCGCTCCAGGTCGAACTGGCGGGTGACCGTCGCGTTCTGGGGATCCAGCGCGGGCAAGGTCGCAAGATGGGCGGGCAAGGGCGAGGAGGCCACGAAGGCACCGATGCGGAACTGCATGATCGGGAAGGGATCGCCCTCCCTGAGAATCGCGCCTGCCTCATCGCCATCCCCGCCAAAGCCGGGAGCCTCCGTGAATTTCCGACTCACCAGGTAGACGGTCTTGCCTGGATCTCCGCTGAAGTCCACGACGATTTCCGATCGGCTGCCGGCAGGAACCATCACCTCCGTCACCGGGGCGGGGGAAGGCAGCAGGCCTCCATCCGTGGCGATCTGTTGAAAGGTCCGTCTATCGCTGAAGGCGAACAGGTAGCTGCGTCGGTTGGAGCCGTTGAGCAGGCGCAGGCGGACCCGGGTCGCCGACACGGCCTCGAAGGGGGATTCGACGCCGTTCACGAGGATGTGGTCGCCCATCTGGCCTTCCATGTCCTCCGGGCGGGTGAGGTAGTCGAAGCGGCCATCCGCCTTGAAGCGACGGTCCTGGACGACAAGGGGCAAGTCGTTCACGCCATAGGTCGAGGGCAGATTCAGCGCGGCGTCGGCGGGATCATCCAGGATCATCATGCCGGCGAGCCCCATGTAGACCTGACGACCGGTGTCCATGTGCGGATGGGGGTGATACCAGAGCGTCGCGGAAGGCTGGTCCGGGGTGAACACCGACCCGCTCGCGCTCGAACCCGGGGCGAGACCCATACCCACCATGGGGGTGATATCGGCGGTGTCGGACACCTCCAACCCATGCAGGTGCACGGAAGTCTCTCCCGCCATCATGCCGGGCATGCTGCCCATGGCCGGAGGATCCGGTGGAAGCTGATTGTGGATCGTCACCTGCGCCGCCTGCCCGCGGGTGAGACGGATCGTCGGGCCGAGGTAGGCCAGGCCGTTGTAAGCGTAGGTGGGTGTCGTCGTTCCCGGCACGAAGGCCTTGGAGGACGCGGCCGCCGTGAGCTCGTAATGATCCACCCCGCCGGATGACGCCGGCGCGAGCACGGGCGGAATCACAAGCGCTTGAGTGAAGTGAGCCGGGGTGGATGCGCCATCCCCACCGCCGCAGCCCAGCAAGAGGGCCGCGGCGAGGGCTCCGAGGAGCGAGGCTTTAGAATTCATAACCGATCGCCAAGGAGATCTGGTTGCGCCCGGTCTTCGCAGTGTTCTTCATCCAGCTGTAATCGCCCTTCACGGCGATCTGGGGGATGGGCTTCCAGCTCGCGCCGGCGGTGAGGATGCTCTGGTCGTTGGCGCCATCGGGCATGACCCCCGCCAGCACTTCGGCTTGAGTATTCATGCGTTCCCACCGCACGAAGGGGATGAGCGCCTGCTTGGACCCGGTGTGGCTGAGGGCGTCATAGCCCGCTTCCAGATAGCCGCCCCACTGACGCGTGCCCGCCTGGTAGGCCGGGTCGGCGACGCCCAACTGGCCCAGCTCCGTCGCCCCCAGCGTGGTGCGGGCGTAGAGGCCGCGGAGCTGCCAGCCATAGGCCCGGTATTCGGCGTGGGCTTCCAGCAGCGTCGTGGGAATCGTGATGCCCGAGATCGGCGTGTCAATGGAATCGGTGTGGACGGACGATCCCTTGTAGAATCCGAATCCCGCCATCGTTCCGGGCAAAGGACGCCAATCCAGGCGGCCCGTGAGGGCGAAGCGGTTGGCGATGGCCTTGTTGCCATCCTGGCGGCCGTCCCGAATGCCTTCCGCGCTGAACTTTCCGGCGTTCAGCCCCTCCACGAGATACAGGCGGTAGCTGAGGTTCGCGGGCAGGTCGCCGTGAAGGCCGACGCCGTTCTCGTGCCAGGTGGTCGGGATGATGTACTTTTCGACGAAGGGACGGTTCGCGCTGAGCACCGCGGGAGGCTCATGCAGTTCGTTGGTGAAGCCCAGCGGCATGAGGAGCTGGCCGGCCCGGACATTGACCGCCTTGTTCACGAGGAAGTCCAGGTAGGCGAATTCGATGATGGCCTCGCCTTCGGGATGCTCATCCGAATAGCCGCTGTGCTCGAATTCCACTTCGCTGTTGAAGACGATGTGATCGTTGAAGCGGTAGCCGAAGTAGAAGACACCGCGCAGGGTGTCGAACTGGTCGTTCTTCGGATCGGTCGTGCCATCCTGGAGCTTCTTGTCGAAATTCTGATAGACGAACTCGCCGTAGCCACCCACGGACAGACCGGCGGAGGCGTCATAGACCTTGCTGGCCGCGGACCCTAGCCCGTAGCTGCCCGCACCGCCGTTGGCGACCGGCGTGGTGGATCCCGTCTGCTGGGCCTCCAGTTGCTGGGACAGGATGTCCACCTTGCGCTCGAGTTCCTGGATGCGCTGGGCTTCCGTTTTTTCTGGAGCCTGGGCGGGCGCGCCCTGGGCGAAGAGCGGACCGGCCACGAGGGCGAGGGCGAGGAGCGAGGGTTTCATCGGGTCTCCGGAATAAGGACGGGGTGAAGGGCGCGAAAGGCGCGACTGAGGCGCGGCGCGCCGGTGTTGGGAAGGAAGGCCGCGGCCACGCCGTGGGCCTCCGCCCAGGCGAGGCCATCGGTCGGCCCCAGGACATAGAGCTTGCTCAGGACATCGGCGTCGAAGCCGCGCGCCGCGACCACCGCCACTTCGCCCCAGGCCTCGCAGGGACGACCTGTGCGCGGATCGAGGAGGTGTTTGCCCCGCACCGCATCCCCACTGCAAGCAAGGGAAGCCTCCTTGAGCTGAAGCTTGATGCGTGCCCGGTCCCGGCTCACCGGATCCGCGATAGAGACTTCGCGGGGGCGGCCGAAAACAAGGAGTTGACCGCCGAAATCCAACAGGCCCGAGGCGACGCCGCGGGCCTTGAGCAGGCCCGCCATGCGATCCAGGGCATAGCCCTTCACGAAGCCGCCCCCCTCGACCCACGCGCCGTCGGTGAGGGTCACCCGATCCCCGGAGATCTGAAGGTGGGCCACGCCGCTGACCTGGCGCGCGGCCTCCACTTCGTGCGCGGAAGGTACCCGCCCGCCCTCACGGGTACCCCAGGCGGCGATGAGGCGGCCCAGCACCGGGTCAAAGGCCCCTTCCAGTCGCCCCGACCAGGCCTTCGCCTCCGTGAGCAGCGCGATCCATTCCGGCGCGAGGGTTCCTTGGCCCGTCGTGTTGAGCTGACTCCAGGCGCTGTCTGGATCCCAGGTGGAGCAGGCACCCTCGATGCGGGTGGCCTCCCCAAAGGCGGCTTCGGAGGCCGCGCCCAGGTTTCCGGGACCTTCCAGATGCAGCGTGAGCCGTGTCCCCATGCTGAGCGCCTCTCGATCCAGCGCGGGGGCCGGACGGAGCTCGACTGCGGGAGGGACTGCCAACATAGAGACTCAGTCTCAATACAAACACCCATCCTGTCAAGGATGGAATCCTCCCTGCCCCGGGTATCGCTTCCGGCACACTGGCCCCATGGCCCTGTCCATCTTCCTGGCCCTGGTTCTGGCGCTCCAAGGCGGCATGGCGAAGGCGCTGCACCCCTTTCTCCGCAAGGGCTGGTGGCGTTGGATGAACGGCCTGCTCCTGGCGCTCAACCTGCCCATGCTCCTCTATGTGGCCCTGCGTTCCCTCGGCGTTCCCAGTTCCGCGACGCTGGCCTTGCGTCCCTTCGCGCGGGTCGGGCTCTACCTCCAGGTGCTGGCGATCCTCGTGATCCTCTGGTCCGCCTTGACGCTCCTCGTGTGGCGCATCCGGGGCAAGCTGCTCGTCAAGGAGGAAGCTCCTGAAAGCCCCGAGCGCCGGGCCTTCCTTCGGACCTCGGGCCTCCTGGGGCTGGGCGCGGCGGCGGTCACCAGCGCCACCGGAACGCGGGAAGCTTACGGGGATCCCGGCATCACCCGGCTTCGCCTCACCTTTCCCGATCTCCCACCCGGCCTGGATGGGCTTCGCCTCGCCTTCCTGAGCGACCTCCATTCGGGCCCGCTCATCGGCGAAGGCCTGCTCCGACGCTGGCGGGAATTGACAGAGCAGGAGCGCCCCGATCTGCTCCTCTTCGGCGGGGATTTCGTGGATAGCCAGCCTTCCGAACTCGCGCCACTCCTGGCCGCGTTCGCGGGTTTCCGCCCCGCCCTCGGCACCTTCGCGGTGCTGGGCAACCACGACTTCTTCGAAGACCCACGGCCCATCTGGCGGGATCTCGCCGCCGCGGGCATCCGCCCCCTCGAAAACGCGAATGCGCTGCTGGAACGGGGCGGATCGCGCCTCGCGCTCATCGGCTTGCAGGACCCCATGGCCCGGAACGGGCGCTTTGACCGTGTGGCCTTTGGACCTGGGCCCGAGCCCTTCCTCGCCCGCCAGGGGGTGCCGACGGATGCTTTCCGCATCTGCCTCGCCCACCGGCCCAGCATGATCCACGAGGCCCTTCTTACCGACGCCCACCTCGTCCTCTCTGGCCACACCCATGGGGGACAGGTGAACCTCATTCCCGGCGTTTCCAGCGCGCGGCTGCTCGGCCCTTACACCGGGGGCCTCTATGAGGTGGGCGGGTCGCGCCTCTTCGTGGGCCGGGGCCTCGGCGTGGTGGGCCTGCCCTTCCGCATCCAGGCGCCGCCGGAGATCGTCATCCTGACCCTGGCGAAAGTTTGATTCGATCTTTATCGAATTATTCACTTGCGCCTTGATTCGATATTCCTAGAATCATGTTCAGGAGGCCGACCGTGGCCCGACAGGTGGACAAACAGGCGGAGCGGATGAAGGCCCTGGGGCATCCCTCCCGACTGGGCGTCCTCCGACTCGTGGTGCGCGGCGACCCTGCGGGGACGCCCGCCGGGGAGATCCAGGCCGTGTTGAAGATTCCTGCCAGCACCCTCAGTCATCACCTGGACACGCTCGCCTCCACCGGCCTCCTGATCCCGGAGAAAGAGGGCACCTTCATCCGCTATCGCGCCGATTTCGCGGAGCTTCGGAAACTCACCGACTACCTCTGGGAGGATTGCTGCGGCGGCGGCAAGAGCTGCTGCTGAGTTTTTTTCATTCACTATTTCCACATCCATCGAATCAAGGAGATCCCATGCACGGCATCCTCAAACCCCATGTCTCGCTCGATGTTTCCGACCTCGACGCTTCCGTGGCTTTCTACACCAGGCTCTTCGAAGCCTCGCCTCTCAAGCGCCGCCCCGGCTACGCCAAGTTCGACCTGGCGTCGCCCGCACTCAACCTCGCGCTCGTGGAACACGCGCCATCAGGCCGCAATGTGAACCACTTCGGCATCCAGGTGGATTCCTCTGACGCCGTGGACGCCGCCCGGAGGCGACTCCAGACGGAAGGCCTCCTCGACCTCGTCGAGACGGGCACGACCTGCTGCTACGCCAAGCAGGACAAGGTCTGGACCGTGGATCCGGATGGCAACCGCTGGGAGGTCTTCGTCGTGCTGGAGGACGCCGACCGCATGAAGGAGGACGGCGGCGCCTGCTGCGTGGACGCCGCGCCTGCTTCCTGCTCCACGGCGGAAGCCTGCGTGACGACGAAGGCCGAAACCGGCGTCTGCGGCTGTTCCGCGTGATCCGCCCCTTCGACCTGAAACGCCGCCTCGCGTCGGAAGCGCTGGGTTCGGCCCTGCTCGCCGCCACGGTGGTGGGATCCGGGATCATGGCCCAGCGCCTCTTCGGCGGCAACGGCGGTCTCGCGCTCCTCGCCAACGCGTTGGCGACGGGCGCGGGCCTGCTCGCGCTCATCCTCGCCTTCGGTCCCGTCTCCGGCGCGCACTTCAACCCGGCGGTGAGCCTCGCCTTTCTGCTCACCGGGAAACTCCGCCGCGCCCACGCCGGCGCCTACGCGCTCGCTCAGACGCTCGGAACGCTACTCGGCGTGTTCGCCACCCACGCCATGTTCGGTCTGCGCCTGTTCCAGACCTCAACCCATTCACGGAATGGAGGGCCGCAACTCCTCAGCGAAGCCATCGGAACCTTCGGGCTCGTCATCGTGATTCTGCTCCTGGACCGCCTGGACGCACGGAGGACGCCCTACGCCGTCGCCGCGCTCGTGACGGCCGGCTACTGGTTCACGGCCTCGACTTTCTTCACGAACCCCGCGCTCACCCTGGCGCGGAGTTTCACCGAGACTTTCGCTGGCATCCGCCCCAAGGACGCGCCCGCCTTCATGGCGGTGGAACTGGCCGCAGCCATCCTCGCCACCGGCTTTGCCCAGTGGCTCTTCAAACACCATCCGGTGGAGACCCCTTGAAATCCATCCTCTTCGCCTGTGTCCAGAACGCGGGCCGCTCCCAGATGGCCGCGGCCTTCTTCAACGCGCTCGCCGACCCCACCAAAGCCCGGGCGATTTCGGCCGGGACGCGGCCCGCCGCGCGCGTGCATCCCGAAGTCGTGACGGTGATGCGCGAAGCGGGCCTGGACCTTTCGAAGGCCGTGCCCATGCGGCTCACGGCGGAACGGGCGGAGGGCGCGAGCTGGCTCATCACGATGGGGTGCGGCGAGGACTGCCCCGTCGTGCCCGGCGTCGCACGGCAGGACTGGCCGCTCCCCGATCCGCATGGACGCGAGCTGGAGGCTGTCCGCGTCATTCGAGATGCCGTGCGCGCGAAGGTCGAGGCCTTCGTCGCCGATCAGGGTTGGCGCTGACCTAGTCGTGCCAGCCGCAGTTGGAGCAGTAGCGGCGCGCGCGGTAGGCGGCCTGCGCTTTCCGGTCATGGATGCGTCCGCGCCAGAAGAGCGGCGCCCAGATCGCGGCGAGGATCCAGATGGGAACGCTCGTCCGGAGCACGGCCCCTTGGGGTGCGAAGAAGGGTGCCAGGAAACCGATCCAAAGCAGGAAGCCGAAGATGACCCCGTGCAGCACCGCCTTGCGGGAAGGCGGCGCGAAGGCGTCCAGCACGAGAGGATCCGCGCCGGGCTTCCGGACTTCCTGGAGGTAGTGATCCGACACCGACTGGAGGATCTCAGATCCGCATTGGGGACAGGCCATTACTTGCCCGCCTTCGTCCCATGGGCCCGCGCGGCGCCGAAGGGGTCACCCGCCTTCCACGCGGGCAACTGCGCGGCGTCCGCCACGGCGTAGCCGAGGTTCAGCGTGAACTGGCCCATTTGCGCGGTGCCCCCCAGATCCCAGGAGGGATCGTATTCATCGCTGGGTTGGTGGTAGCGCTTGCCGTAGTCGTCGCCCTTGGCGCGCTTGGCCTCCGCGGCATCCACGAGGTCGTTGCCGCCTTCCACCGAGAAGGCGGGGATGCCGGCCTTGGCGAAGCTGAAGTGGTCGCTGCGGAAGTAGCCCCCGCCGATGTCAGGCCGTTCCTTGTCCACGACGAGGCCCATGGCCTTCGCCACCTTCGCGCCCGTGGCCCCGAGGGTCGTCCGCTCCGCGCCGGGCAGGCTGATGTCCTTGGTGCGGCCCATCCAGTTGATGGCGTCCAGGTTCAGGTCGCAGGCGGTCTTGTCCGCGGGCCACAGCGGATGCGCCGCGTAGGCCGCGGAGCCGAGCAGGCCCTGCTCTTCCGCGCAGACGAAGAGGAACATCTGCGTCCGCTTTGCCGGGCGCTTCACGGCCGCTTCCGCCATGGCGAGAACCGTCGCGGTGCCGGTGCCGTTGTCCACCGCGCCGTTGTAGATGCCATCCTTGCCCGCCTTGATGAGCGCGGGATCCATCCCGAGGTGGTCCCAGTGGGCGCTGTAGATGATGACCTCGTCCTTCAGCTTGGGGTCCGTGCCCGGGACGAGGCCCGCCACATTGGCCTGATCAATGATGCGCACCTGGCTCACGAGGTCGCCCTGCATGCGGAGGTCCATGGGCACGGGATGGAAGGCGCGGGTCTCCGCCTGGGCCCGGAGTGTGTCCAGGTTCAAGCCCGCAGCCTTGAAGAGCTTTTCCGCCGAGCCATTGGTGATCCAGCCCTGGATGCCGTTCTGAAGCTGGCCTGTTCCGGTGAGCTGGAAGCGCTCGCCGCCGTTGCTGTTCTCCACCACGCTCCAGGGGTAGGTGGCGGAAACATCCGTGTGGATGAGGATGACGCCCGCGGCGCCACGCCGGGCGGCCTCTTCGTACTTGTAGGTCCAGCGACCGAAGTAGGTGAGGCTCTTGCCGCCGAAGCGGTCCGGTTCCGTCGCCGTGGGCTGGGGATCGTTCACCATCATCACGAGAAGCTTGCCCTTGCAGTCAATCTCCTTCCCGCTCGCGTCCTTGTAATCGTCCCACTTCTCGCCGGGAGCCGAGATGCCGTAGCCGACGAACACCAGCGGCGCGTCAAAGGCGATGCGCGCCTGGGTCGTGCCCGTTCCCACCACCATCTCCGGCCCGTAGGTGAAGGAGACGGGTTCCGTCCCGCCGGTGAAGGTGAGCTTCGTCGCCGCGCGATCGGTCCGAACGCCCGCGATCTTCACGGGCTGGAGAAAGGACCCGTGATTGGCGGGCTTCAGGCCCATGCGCGCCAACTCCGTGCGCAGGTAGAGCATGGTCAAGTCGCCGCCGCGCTGGCCCGTGCCGCGCCCTTCCAGGAGGTCGTCGGACAGGAAGGCCAGGTGCGCGCGGATGGCCGCCTTGGAGACCTCCGGCGTTTTCGACGCGGCAACCGCGGACCGGCCTTGCGCCGCGAGGGGAGATGCCATCGGAGCGGCGAGGCTGAGGGCGGCCAGGGCCGCGGCGAAGGTGCGCATGGTTCCTCCGGGATGTCCGATGATACCCCGTGTCGCGAGGCGCGCCTTCAACCTCCTTGGCGTTCGGAGGGTCGGTGGGACAGGAGTTCCCCCATGCGTCGTCTCGTCTTCGCCGCCTCCGCCCTTCTCCTCGTGGCCCTGCCCACCCTCGCTTGTCGCCGCGCGGTGATCGTCGCGCCGCGCCGGGCGGTGGTGGTCGTGCCCCGCCGGGAGTTGGTCGTCCGACCCGCTCCCGTGGTGGTCGTCCGTCCCGCGCCGGTGGTGGTCGTTCGCTGATTCAGCGGGTGAGGGCGAAGGCCTGGAAGCCTTCCCCCTCCCAGGTGAGCGGATCGGGCAGGAACACGGACGAAGGCGAGCCGTCCAGACCAAACGGCGCGCCCCATACCGGCACCGGGCGGGCCTCGGGGTGGGCCCTCAGGAAAGCCTCCCGAAGGGTGAGTCCTTCCTCGGGAAGCCACGAACACACCGCGTAAATCAGCAGGCCGCCCGGGGCAAGGCGTGGCCAGGCCGCTTCCAGCAAGGCCCGCTGCCGCTTCGCGAGGTCACGGAAATCCAGATCCCCGCCGATCCAGGCCAACTCCGGATGCTTCTGGATCGTTCCCGTTCCGCTGCACGGCGCGTCCAGGAGGATGAGGTCGAAGGCATCCTGGGACTGGGCCATCCACGCTGCCGCCTCCGCTTCCACCACCGTGGCGTGAACCCTGCGGGCCGCGAGATTCTCGCGCAACCGCGCCGCGCGGGTTGGACTGCGTTCGAGGGCCGTGAGCGACGCCTCGGGAAAGCGCCGAGACAAGGCCGTCGTCTTGCCGCCGGGGGCGGCGCAGGCGTCTAGGATGTGGGTGGGCCGTTCCGACCACGCGAACGCCATCAGCGCCTGGGAGCTGGCGTCCTGCACCATGCCCGAGCCCTCCCGCAGCCAGGCCAGGGGCCAAGGCGCGCCGGAAAGGAGCCGCCAGCCACCTTCCACGCGCGGATCGGCTTCAAGGCCTTCGGGTGGGTCACCCCGCAACACGCGAAACGCAGGACGGGGCGGCTGATTCAGCCGTGCCCAAGCCTCCGCCGCGCGGGCCTCCTGGTGCCTGGGCGCGAGGGCCGACTCCAGGACCCAATCCATGAATTCCGTCCGGTCCGCGTCCGCGAGGGCCTCCAGCGCCGCGCGCAGCCCCGCCGAATCGGACGCGGCCTTCCGCAACAGCGCGTTCACGAGGCCCTTGTGGACGGGGAACCCGAGTTCCGCATCCGCCGCCAGATCCACCGCTTCGTTCACAGCGGCGTGGGGTGCCACACCCTCCAGCCACCCAAGCTGGGCGAGGCCGATGGCCAGCGCCACCTGGCTCCCGATGGGCAGTCCCCGGCGCGGGTCCTTGAGCTTCGGCCTGGCCCAGGCTCCCATCGCGCCCCACCGGCGGAGGCAGATCCCGAGGAGCGCCTGCGCCAGCGGGGCGTCCGCGCCGGAAAGGTTCTGGTCCCAGCGCTCGGGCACGCGCTCGCCCCGGCCGAAAACCGCGTGGAGGGCCCGCGCCACGGCGCGGCGGGAAGGAGTCGCCATCCCTCCAGCCTCTCACGCCCCGCGTTTACACTGGAGGGATGAGTGAAGCCCCGAAAGCCCGCCTGGTCCGGGCCCTCACCGAAGATCGCGCCATCCGCCTCGCCGCGCTCCAAGCCACGCCCCTGTGGGACGGCGTGAGGCGGAGTCATCCCCACCTGGAGGCGGGCGCCTGCGCGGCGCTCACCGAGAACCTCACCGCCGTCGCGTTGCTCCAAAGCCGGGGCGGCTTCCACGAGCGGCTCCAGATCCTTCTCAAGGGCTCCGGTCGCGCCAAGGCGGTCGTCGCCGATTCCTGGCCGGACGGCACGCTCCGGGGCGTGTTGGATGTGGCGGCGGAGCCCGTGGAACGCGCGTGGGTCTCCGGTCCCGGCCTGCTCCAGGTGATGCGCTCCAACGCCAAGGGCGCGCCCTATGTGGGCAACCTCGACCTGGTGGAAGGCGATCTCGCCAAACAGGTCGAAGCCTACCTCCAGCAGTCGGAACAAGTGCAGGCGAGCCTCACGCTCTGGTGCGAGGAGGACAGCGGCGTGGCGGGCGGACTTCTGGTGGAGCCCCTTCCCGATTGCCCACCCGAGCGCCTGGAGCGGCTCGTCGCCGCGCTGGAAGGGCTGGATGTCGTCCCCAATTGGGAACGCACGCCCGAGTTCCTGCTGGAGTGGATCAACCAAGGCAAGGGCGCGACGATCCTTTCGGACACGGATCTGGAATACCGCTGTCGCTGCCAGAAGGACACCCTCGTCGCCACCCTCGCGGGCTTCACCGGCGCGCAGCGGGATGATCTCTTCCGCGAGGGCGATCCCATCGAAGTGCGCTGCGACTACTGCGGCAAGGTCTATCCCATCTCCCGGGCGGACCTGCCCGGTGCCGCGTCGTAATCCCGATGGCGTCGGTGGAGATCAAGGAACGCGGGCGTCCGCTGGGGTCGCCGGTGTCCACTTGGCTTCATTTCCGCCTCGTGCCCTTCCTGGGGGCGCACCTGCTCAAGCTGTGGATGGGCACGCTGCGGGTGCGCTTCGAAGGTTTTGATGCGGTTCAGAATCTGGTGGACCGGGATGAACGGTTCATCCTCACCTTTTGGCACCGCCGCCTCGTGATGATGCCGCTGGCCTATTCCTTTCGGCGTCGGAAAGGGAACGAGGATCGCGGCGTCGCCATCCTCGCCAGCGATAGTCGGGATGGCGAGCGCTCCACGGCCACCTGGGCCTACTTCCGCATCCACGCCGTGCGCGGCACCGCCAGCGACGACGGCGCGAAGGCGCTCGTCCGCATGATCCGCGCCGTGAAAGAAGGCTGGGATTTCGGCATCACGCCCGATGGCCCGCGCGGACCCCGCCAGGAGTTGAAGCCCGGCGTCCTCGCGTTGGCCCGCAAGACCGGCGCGTGGATCGTCCCCGTCTGCGTCGCCGCCGACCGCGCCGTTCACCTCAGGACCTGGGACCAGATGGTGCTCCCCCTGCCCTTTTCGAAGGTGACCGTGCGCTACGGCGCGCCCTCGCGCCCGAACGGGGATGACGCGGTGGCCGGCGCGAAGCTGGAGGCGGAGATGAACGCGCTCGAGCGGTGGGCGGAGGAGGTGGCTGAATGACCCTCGCCGTCGTCTCCCTTTCCGGTGGCCTGGACTCTTGCGTGACGGCGGCCATCGCCCAGGCCGAAGGCTTCGACCTCGCCCTGCTCCACGCGGACTACGGCCAGCGCACGGAAGCGCGGGAACGCCGCGCCTTCACGGACATCGCGGATCACTTCGGCGTGCCCGCCCCGCGCCGCCTCGTCGTGGACTTCACGGGCCTCCGGGTCATCGGCGGTTCGGCGTTGACGGACGCGTCCATCGCCGTTCCCGAAGGCGATCTCTCGCGCGCCGGCGTGCCCAGCACCTATGTGCCCTTCCGAAACGCGCACCTGCTCAGCACCGCGACAAGCTGGGCCGAAGTGATCGGCGCGAAGGCCATCTTCGTGGGCTTCGTGGAGGAAGATTCCAGCGGCTACCCCGACTGCCACGAGGCGTTCCTGAAAAGCTTCGAGGCGACCGCGAACCTCGGCACCAAACCCGAAACCCGTCTCGCCTTTCACGCGCCACTCATCCACCTCCGCAAATCGGAGATCGTGAAGCGCGGGCTCGAACTCCACGCGCCTCTCCACCTCTCCTGGTCCTGCTACCAAAACGAAGACAAGGCCTGCGGTGCTTGCGATTCCTGCCTGCTCCGCTTGCGCGGATTCAAGGAAGCCGGTGTCGCTGATCCGATTGCGTATGCGTTCATTCCTGAAGATTTAAAACCATGAACCGCAGATTTCGCCGATGACGCAGATTCAAATGCGGACTGCCTCGTTTTTGAAATCTGCGCAATCTGCGTAATCTGCGGTTGAAAAGGAAATCCCCATGCCAACCAAGAAGAAACCCGCCCCCAAAGCCTCCCTGCCCGACAAGCTGCCGAAGTATGTCGTCACGCGACCCACGAAGCGCCTCGACACCTTCACGAGCCCGCGTCCGGGGCGGCCTTTCGAAATTGTGTTCACAACGGAGGAGTTCACCTGCCTCTGCCCGCTCACGGGCCAGCCGGATTTCGCGCACCTCACCATCCGCTACCAGCCGGACCAGCTCTGCGTGGAGTCCAAATCCCTCAAGCTCTACCTCTGGAGCTTCCGCGACAACGGCGCCTTCCATGAAGCCGTCACCAACCAGATCCTCGATGATCTTGTCGCGGCGATCCAGCCCCAGTGGATGCGCGTGGAAGGTGACTTCCTCATCCGCGGCGGCATCCGCACCGTCGTCGTCGCCGAGCATGGGAAGAAAAAGTAGGAACCACCGATGAACAGCGATGGACAGCGATATAAGAGCTTTCATCGGTGTTCATCGCTGTTCATCGGTGGTTCCAAATGATCGCGATCGTCGCACTCGGCTCGAACCTGGGGGATCGCCGCGCGAACCTGGAGGCCGGGCTCATGGCCTTGCGCACCTTGGGTGCGGTGGTGCCCTCGCCGCTGGTGATGGAGACACCCGACGAGTCGGGCCGGGGACCTGCCTACCTCAACACGGTGGCGCGGCTCGTCACCGATGAAAACGACCCTCGCCGCCTGCTGGAAACCCTGCTGCGACTGGAGCGCATCGCGGGCCGGGACCGCTCGGCGGGTCGCAACGCGCCGCGCACCCTGGATCTGGACCTCATCACCACCGATGGCGACAAAGGCCGCTGGATCTGGGACACACCGGAGGATCTCCGCGCTTCCCTCGGCTCCTCGCTCGAACTGGAACTGCCCCACCCGAGAGCCTTCGCGCGGCCTTTCGTGCTGGAGCCCTGGCGGGCACTGGAGGCTGGAGCGGATTTACCTCCAGTCTCCAGCCCCCATCCTCCAGCCTGAAGCTACTTCGTCCAGCGTTCCATCCACCCCAGCACGGTCTCGTGCCAGAGCTTGGAGTTGGCGGGCTTGAGAACCCAGTGGCCTTCGTCGGGGAAGTAAAGCAGTTCGCTCGGGATGCCCATGAGCTGGTGGGTCTGGAAGTTCTGCAAGCCCTCCTCGATGGGCACCCGGAAATCCTGTTCGCCCTGGACGACGAGCATGGGCTTCTTGAAGTTCTTCGCGAAGAGGTGCGGGCTCGCGTGTTCGTAGGCCGCGCGGGTCTGCCAGGGCCAGCCGCCGTTCTCCCAGCGGGGGAACCACAACTCTTCGGTCGTCGTCGTCATGGAATCCAGGTTGTAGACGCCGTCGTGGCAGATGAAGCAGGCGAAGCGGTCGGCGTAGTGACCCGCGATCCAGTTGATGGCGTAGCCGCCGTAGCTGGCGCCGGCCGCGACGACGCGCTTCGGATCCGCGTTGGGGTAGGCCTTCAGGAAGGCGTCCAGCCCTCCCATGAGATCCGTCATCACCTTGCCGTTCCAGTCCTGGCTGATCTCATTGCAGAAGGCCTGGCCCCGGCCCGTGGAACCGTGGGGGTTGATCATCACCGTGAGGTAGCCGCTTCCGGCGTTCGCCCACACCTCGGGGTTCCAACGGTAGCTCCAGCTATCCGCCCATTGGCCCTGGGGCCCGCCGTGGATGAGGAAGGCCACCGGGTAGGTCTTGGCCGGGTCATAGCCCACGGGCTTCACGACGAGCGCCTGGATGCGGGACGGCTTGCCATCCGCTTCCTTCGCGCCGTCGAACCAGAAGCTCTCCGCGCGGTTCAGGCCAAGTTCCTTCACGAGCGCTTCGTTGTGATGACTCACGCGCGTCTTCGCGTTCGTCTTCAAGTCCACGGTGTAGATGTCCGTGGGTGTCGCCGTGTCGCTGATCGCGGCGAGCACGCGGCCATCCTTCATGGGCTTGAAGGCGCTGAAGGCGAAGCCGTGGGTGATCTGAGCCACCTTGCCGGTCTTCCAATCCCAGCGGAACAGTTCTTCCTGGGCCTCCTGGTCCGCCGCGAAGAGGACGCCGTCCTTCACGAGATGGAATTCGCCGACACTCGTGTCCGCGTCCTTCGTCGTGCGGAGTACCTTGCCATTCGCGCGGTCGTAGGCCCACAGCTCGAACTTGTCGCTCTCATGCCCCGGCACCCGCTGGGCGCGCCAGACGAGGAACTTGCCATCGGGCGAGTAGCGGGGCGTGCTGTCCTGGGCGAGGTTGAACTCCGACACATCCACGGGCTTGCCGCCGTCCACGGAGACTTCGAAGATGTCGCCGTTGGTGCTGATGGCCGTGTCTTGCTTCGGGTTCGCGGCGAAGGCGAGCTTCTTGGAATCCGGCGACCAGTCGAAATCATCGCCGCTCGCGAAATCGAAGGGCGTCGGCACATCGTAGGGCAGGCCCGCGGTCACATCCTTCGGGGCCGAGGAACCATCCACCGGCACGACGAAGAGGTGCGTGCGCTGCATGGGGTCCTTCCACTCGGTCCAGTGGCGGAACATGAGGTTTTTGATGAGGCGGCCATCGGACTTCTTTTCTGCCTGGGCCTTCAGGTAGGCCGCGTTCTCGGTCGCGTCGCCGCTGGGCACGGTGGTGGAGAGGAAGGCGATCCTCGTTCCATCCGGGCTCCAACGGGCGGTGGAGGCGCCGCCATCCAGCTTGGTGAGCTGGCGAGTCTTCATCGTCCCGAGATCCAGAATCCAGAGCTGGCCGCCCTGCTCGTAGCTCAGGGCCTTCCCATCGGGGCTGAAGCGCGGCGAGGTCTGGTTTCCCGCGCCCAGGTCCAGGGCCTTCGGCTCCGCGTCTCCGGCGCGCTTCAGCCATAGCCGGGTGTGGACCTTGTTCGCGTCCACATCCACCGTGCCCACCTGGTAGGCGACATCGCCCGTCACCGAGAGCGCGGGCGCGGCGACGCGCTGCACCTTGAACATGTCGGCGATG
Source organism: Acidobacteriota bacterium (assembly GCA_018269025.1). GTDB lineage: Bacteria > Acidobacteriota > Holophagae > Holophagales > Holophagaceae > JAFDVN01. The sequence goes on from JAFDVN010000075.1 coordinate 17,757, forward strand.
GTCATGGGCCGACCGGCCATCAGCGGCGTGGCGAGCAAAAGAACGGCGAGGGGAAGGGCGCGGCGCATGATGCCTCCAACGACGAGGCTTCCAGCATAGCGCTGAGCCCATGCCTTCGCCCTATTCGACCACCACCTGCTCGATGGGTTGGTATTTGAACCTGAAGGCTCGAACCATGCCCGCCATCCGAAGCTCGAAGGGCGCGCCCGGGGGCGTAGGTTCCGGCTTCACCTCACAGGTTTTCGGGTCCAAATCCCACCACTCCACCTTGGGGTATTCAATCACCTCGCGGTCCTGGGCCGCCTGCCGATCCGCTTGAGCCTCGGGGGATTCACCGGCGGGGCTGGTGATGGGTTTCAGTTGGCGCTCCTCCTCACGACCGCGAAGCACGGCTTCTGGAGAGCGTGATGCAATCAGGAAATGCCCATCCGGCCTCGGTTGGATGCCCAAAACGGCCCACTCCCACTTGAAGGAGCCTGCCAGCATCTCGTCCTTGAAGGAAGGAAAGAGGCGCACGCAGGTCAGCTTGGGATGTTCGCTGGTCGTTGGGAGCACCCACATCCAGCCCGTTGCCATGTCAGGCAGCAGAATGGCATCGGGGGTGCGCATGAAGTTGGCGCCCACGCCGAAAATCAGCTTCCCCAGTTTGGGGGTGTACTGCCAGCCGGGCGTTTGAGGGAATCGGACCCCCGTGCCATCGTCTCGGGTGAACCATGGGTATTTCAAGGCCAGGTCCAGAAGTTCAGAAAGGTGCAACTCGCCGGTGCCATTACGCCTGGCGAGCGCGAACGGCGATGCCTTCTCCCCCAGCACGAAGGATTTCCCAGCGATCAGGAGGTAGGTGTCGCCCATCATCGGAAGGACGCGATAGACCCGCCCTTCCGGTATCTGCTTCATGATCCAGGCGTCGCGGGACCACGCCTTCGCATCCGGGCTCGTCATCAAGTCCAGCCGTACGGCCCCGTTGTCCAAGTCATTCGGCAGGATCCCCCAGAATCGGCCTTGCTGGAAGTCGAGAGGACGCTCCAACAACCCATTCACCTTCACCTTCCGGCTTTGTCCGGGCACCGGGGATTGAATGCGGATGCTGTCGTCGCCGTCCTCTTGGGTAATCAATCGCGACCCATCCCAGTATTGGGTGACCTCATCCCTTGGCACGAGTTGCGCCCTCAGGAAACAGGTGCTTGATAAAAAAATTCCAAGCACCAGGAAAAGAGACCCAAGCCGTTGCAGCTTCAAGGTTGAAACCCCTTCAATCACAGAAATGTGCGGCTTGCGCGTGGCTAATCTGTTGGCATTGCCAAACTCCAGGATCGATTTCGATGCATCCTGTGCACGAAGACCCCACACAGTTCACGGTGCAGCCTTGGCGGGGGATAATTGAGCGAAGCGGGGTACCTAACGACAGGCACTCAACCAAGAGGGCGACAACCGGAAGTAAACGGAAGATTTTCATGTAGGTTTTATCCTATGAGGGGTTAGACAGTAAGCCTACCCCCCCCCCTCAATCTTCGGTCAAGCCTGGGCCCGTTTTGTATCCAGGAAGATCCTTCCGCCCCCGTCAAGGGAGCCACCGGTATTTAGCGGATGTCTCAGAACTCCTTCAACAGGTTCCGCGCGATGACGGTGCGCTGGATCTCGCTGGTGCCTTCGCCGATGGTGCAGAGCTTCACATC
>JAFDVN010000076.1 GCA_018269025.1 Acidobacteriota bacterium
CCCATGTGAGGCACCTTCACGCCCGGGCCGAGCTTTCGCGCGGTGCCCGAGAGGAGTCCAAGGCCTTCCTCGTCGGCTTCCTCGCTGCCGTGGCAAAGAAGTTGGAAGCCGAGGCAGATGCCGAGTAGGGGCCGGGTATCCGCGAGTTCGGGTAGCGCGTCCCACCATCCCGAATTCTTCAACGCGCGCTTGGCCGCGCCGAAGTGGCCCACCCCGGGGAGGACGAGAATTCCGCCCGCGTCCTGAGCAGGCGTCTCGGCGCGCACGGATGCGAGGCCCAAGCGACCGAGCCCGGCTTCCAGGGAGGCGAGGTTGCCCGCGCCGTAGTCGAGGATCGTGATCATGCGGTCAGCGTTCCTTTCGTGGAAGGCAGGGCCTCGCCGTCCACACGCGTGGCGCGCTTGAGGGCGAGGGCGAGGGCCTTGAAGAGCGCCTCGATCTTGTGGTGGGTGTTGATCCCGTAGAGCACGGTGGCGTGAAGGTTGAACTGGGCCCGCATGGCGAAGGCGAGGAAGAACTCCCGCACCATCTCGGTCTGGAACCCATCGCCGATGAGGAGGCTGGGCAGATCCGCCTCGAAGACGGCGTAGGGTCGTCCCGAAAGGTCCACGACGACTCGCGCCAGAGTTTCGTCCAAGGGGACATGGGCTTCGCCAAAGCGGGCAAGGCCGCGGCGATCGCCGAGGGCTTCGCGCAGAGCGTCGCCCAGGCACAGGCCCACATCCTCGATGAGGTGGTGGCTGTCCACGGGCAGGTCGCCTTTGGCGTCGAGGATGAGGCCGAAGCCGCCATGCTTGGCAAGCTGCGCGAGCATATGGTCCAAGAAGGCGAGGCCCGTGGCGATGCGGGTGTCGCCGCCGTCGAGGTTCAGAGTGAGTTTCACGGAGGTTTCAGCCGTGGCGCGTTCGAGGGTGGCGATTCTCATAGAAGGTCCTTGTTCAGCGTGGGCATCAGGTCTCGGAGGGTTTCAAAGCGGAGATCCGCATCAAGGCGCTCTCGGTCCGGCCCCACGGCGGCGAAGCGCCAAGCCAGTTCCGGACGAAGCGTGGCCGCGGCCCGAAGGCAGGTGGCGTCATCCCGGGTGTCGCCCACGAAGAGAATCTCTTCGGCGCGATAGGCGTCCGCGAGCTGGAGCAGTCCACCGGGTTCGGGCTTCCGCAGGTGAGGCGCGGAATCGCAGAGGCCGGGAAGCTCGAAGCCGAGCACCTTCCACGCGAGCGAGAGTTCCTCGGGCGGACGGCCCGTGAGGATGGCGATCTCCCAGCCCTTCAGATCCAGCTCCGCGCGGGTGATGAGCGGGCGCTCAAGCGTGACTGTCTCCGTGTAATGCCGTTGCACCTCCGCCTGGGCCATGGGTTCGAGTTCCTGGATGCGCGGCTCCAACCGGGGGAATCCCACGCCTTCCGCCGCCTGCAACGCCTTCAGCAAATCTTGATCCCCGCAGGATTCCACCAAGGCCAAGGCGCCCGCGGTGAGTCGGAAATCGTTGTTGAAGCCCCCCACGCGCTTGAAGGCGGTGAAGTGCGCCTCCGACCAGGGCAGGGCCGGGCGCAGCGTGGCCAGGGCCCGGCGCACGGCCTCCTTGAAACTTTGGCCCGCATCAATGAGCACGCCATCCACATCCAACACCAGGAGTCGGCGCGGCTTGGGTTCAGGAAGACGCGCCAGGGCTCCGCCCAGCATCCGCGCGGTTTCCGTCGCGGTGGCCTCATCGCCGATGGTGACCCGGGCGGCATCCTCACCCGGAAGCGCCCGGGCGAGCTGACCGCCGGCCTTCAAGGGTTTCGAAGGGTCGGGTCGGAGCAGAAGGAAGTTCGCGGCGCTCGGCGCGGCTTGGTAGTCCGTCACGCCTGCGGCGAGAGCTTCCCTTCGCGCTGTCGTCGCGCGAATGTCCCGTTCGAAGTCGCCCATGAAATCCAGCGCCACATCCAGCGCCTCCAGGCTGGGCGCGGGAATGGAATAGGGAAGCTGCAAGGCCGCGAGCTGTGCCACGAGGGCCGGGGCACCCATGAGATACCCGAGTCGCCACCCGGCGCTGGCGCAGGCCTTGGAGAAGGTGCGGAGTAGGAGCAGGTTCGGATAGCGATCCACCGCGAGCCGGTGGGTGCGCGGCGCGAACTCGGCGTAGGCCTCGTCCAGCACAACGAGGATCTCCTTCGCCGCAGCGGCTTCAAGCAAAGGTTCGAGCGTTTCGGGCGCGATCCAGGCTCCGGTCGGATTATTCGGCAGCGTGATCCAAAGCTGGCGTGGATTCCGCTCGAGCGCCGCGAACCACGGTTCCAGCGGGAAGCCATCCCCGACGGGGATGGGGAGGATGCGCCCCCGGTTGCGCTTCGCCAGCATCGGGTAGAGGGAGAAGCCCGGTTCCGGCGCGGCGACGAGATCGCCTTCCCGAAGTCCCGCGAGGGCCACTAAGTCCAGCAGGGCGCCGCTGGAAGACCCGAGCAGGACGCCTCCCTCTGGCGCGCCCAGGCGGAGTCTCAGCCGATCTGTGAGTTCGCCTTGGCGCTCGGGATATTGCCGGAAGGGAAGCACCTCGAGCCGTTTCAACAGCGCGGCCCGAGCCCTCACGGGCCAATCGTTGGCCGCCTCGTTCATGTGCAGGCGGACGAGCCCATCGGGCTCAGGGGGCCGGGTGTAGGGTCGAAGGTCATCGAGGTCGGATCGGAGAAAGGTCATGGGGCACTCTTGGATGCAAGAAGAGAAGGCCTCGGGAATCGAAGCGAATGCGCGGCGGGGAGCCGCGCTAGATGTGAGCGTGATGGCGGCGGAGCGAGGCGCTGGCCGCGTGGTGGGGAAGACCTTCGGCGGTGGCGAGTTCGGCGACCCAGGGCGACATCGCGGCGGCGTCAGGTTCAGACAGGCGAAGGAGGCTCTGCCGCTTCATGAAGCTGGCGACACCGAGGGGCGAGCCGAAGCGCGCGCCCCGCAGGGTGGGAAGCACATGATTCGGGCCCGCGCCGTAGTCGCCAAAGGCTTCGGCGCTGGCGCTTCCGAGAAATACCGCGCTGGCGGTCGTGAGACGCGGCAGCCATCGTTCGGGATCGCGTACCTGAAGCTCCAGGTGCTCCGGCGCCCAGGCTTGGGCGAAGGCGATCGCCAATTCCCGATCCGCGCGAAGCAGCAGGCCGTGACGCGACAAACTCGCTTCAAGGATGGCCCGCTTCGGCGAGGTCGCGACGCGCTCGGCGAGGATGGCTTCGACGCGATTGAGCAGCTCCGCATCCTCTGAGATCAGCACGGCGGCGGCATCGGGATCGTGCTCGGCCTGGGCCAGGAGATCCTCTGCCACGCGTGCGGCATCCGCGCTGCCATCGGCGATCACGAGCAGTTCGGTCGGTCCAGCGATTGCGTCAATGCCCACCTGGCCCATCAGTTGCCGTTTGGCCTCCGCCACGAAGCGGTTGCCCGGTCCCGCGATGAAGTCCACGCCTTCGCCAAAAGCCAGCCAGGCCACGCCCTGGGCGCCGCCCAGCGTGATGAGCTCATCCAATCCCAATAGCGCGGCGGTGGCGAGGATGGAGAAATCGGGATTGGGTGGCGTCGTGCCGACGATGCGACCCACACCCGCCTCCTGGGCGGGGATCAGGGTCATGGCGAGGGTGCTCGGATAGAAGGCGCGTCCGCCCGGGATATAGACGCCCGCGGCCGCAATGGGCACCCATCGCTCGCCCACGGAACCGCCACCGGGCAGCGGCAGGTCCAAGTCGGTGAGCGAGGCGCGCTGGGCCTTCGCGAAGCGGCGGATGCCCGCGATCATCTCGCGCAGCGCGGCGACAAGGGCGGGCCGGGTGGCTTCGAGGTTATCCAAGGCCTCGCGCATCGCTTTCACGGGCACGCGCAGGCCTTCCGCCCGAAGGCTCAGCCCGTCAAAGGCCTCGGTGTATCGAAGCGCCGCAGGCAGCCCTTCGGCGCGCACCGCCTCCAGGATCTCCGTGACCCTTCCCCGCGTGTCCGCTTCGATCTCCGCCGGTCTCGCCAAGCGCGCCACCCACCCGGGCAGCTCCGCCGGGTTCGTCAGATCAGCTTTCGAGATGAAGCAACACCTGTGCACCTCATGGGTGAAGGCATGAGTCTCGCGCGACGAGCGGCCTCAGCACAAGGAAATTCTTTGATCAGGTCGAAGCAACCAAAGTCGGACGGAAGAGGGCGGGGGTCTTCGCGTGAGGGATGGCAGCTTCGGTGGCTTCGGCCCAGGTCCAGGCGGAGCGTTCGGCGAGCAGGGCTTTCACGAGGTCCACATGGAGGGCGTGACCCGCGGCATGGGCTTCGATCAGGCCAAGCAGCGGCGCGCCCAGGAGCGCGATGTCGCCCAGCAGGTCGAGGATCTTGTGGCGCACGGCCTCGTCGTGGAAACGCAGGCTTTCGTTGAGCGGGCCTTCCGCGCCATAGACCACGGCGTTGTCCAGGCTGCCGCCCAGGGCGAGGCCGTTCGACCGCATCCATTCAATTTCCTGCTCCAGGCAGAAGGTGCGGGCGGCGCCCACTTCCGCGCGGTACTTCTCGGGCGTGATGGTCATCTCGCGGCTCTGACGACCGAGCGATGTCACGGCGAAATCAATGGTGTAGCGCACGCGCAGCCCGTCGTAGGGGCTCACGCGGATGTGCTTGCCGCCGCGCTCCACCTCCACTGGGCGCAACACCTTGATGAAGCGGCGGGTGCCGTCCAGACCACGCACCCCGGCCTCCAGAATGGCTTCCATCCAGGGCCGCGCACTGCCATCCAGGATGGGCAGTTCAATGTCAGTGCCTTCGCCTTCAATCTCGATCAGCAGGTGTTCCACTTCCAGGCCGACCAGGGCGGAAAGCAGGTGCTCGATGGTCTGGAGGCGCACGCCGTCCTTCACGAGGGTCGTCGCCAGTTGGATATCCCCCGCGAAGTCCGAGGACACCGGAATCTCAACCCCGGAACCCAGGTGCTTGAAGACGAGCCCCGTGGGCTTCACCGCAGGCACCAGCCGGACGCTCGAAGGCCGCGCCCCGTGCAGCCCATGACCCGAGATCGTGATCTCGCGGGCCAAGGTCTGGGGCGTGGTGGCGCGGGGCATGGGCGTCCTCGGGGAACATCCATGCGAGAGTTGTGCCAGATATGTAAATAATGAAATACAGCTAAATACATACAATACCAAGAAAGGTGTTACGCCGCCGTCACGCCACAGGGTGTGGTCAGAACTGGGTTTGGTGCACCTAGCTCCAGTGGGGATCCCGCCATCCGCAGAGGGTGGCGTTCACCGAGTCTACGACTGCCCATTCCTTGCATCACCCCTCACCAACTGGGCGTAGGGCGGCAGGTTGATGGCGTGTCGCAGGGCTTCGGAATAAGCGCGTTCCAACTCATCCGCGGATTTGAGGTAGGCCTCCAGCATTAGGTAGTCTTCCGGCACCATCTGCTCGTCGGGCAACCCGCTTAGCCGCTGAATTTCGCCATCCACGGCCTGAATGGCCATCACCAGCGTGTTTCCCGATACTTCCGGCATGGGATTCCTCTGTCTCATTGATCCATTTATGGCTGGGGCTTCCTCACAGCCGCGCCCAATCCTCTGGCGTGGTCACTTTCAAGTTGGAGGAGGTGGAAGGAATCACTTTCACCTTGAGGCCGAGGCGTTCCAGGAGGGCGACATCGTCGGTGCCGGTGAAGGCTTCGCGGGCGGCGGCGGCGAAGGCCTCGCGCCAGGTCTGGAGTCGGGCGACCTGGGGGGTCTGGGCACGGTAGAACTGCTCCCGGGGTTCGGTGGCGACGATTCGGAGGCGAGCATCCACGCGCTTGAGGGTGTCGGTGCAGGGCTCCGCGAGCACGGTGCCGTCCCAGGTTTCGAGCGCGTCCAGCGCGGCGTGGATGGGGTCCACGGGCGGGAAGGGGCGCACGCCGTCGTGGATGAGCACCGCGGCTTCGGGTTCATCGGGCAGGGCGGCGAGGGCCGCAGCCACGGACGCTTGGCGCGTGGCCCCGCCCACGACGACGAAGACGGGGACGGGGAAATGCCAGGCCCGGACCTCATCCACCCGGTCCTCAGGAACGGCGAAGGCGAGACCCGCGAGGGCGGGCATGCCGCGGGTGAAGAAGGCTTCCGCCGTGGCGCGGAGCAGGGGCTTGCCGTTCCAGTCGCGGAACTGCTTGGGCACGCCGCCGCCCATGCGCAGACCCTGGCCGCCCGCGGGGATGGCGAGGTAGGCGCGCATCAGAGCCCCAGCAACTGGCGGGCTTCGGCTTCAAGGCGATCCAGCAGCGCTTCATCCGTGCGGCTTTGGAGGTACACCTTCAGCTTCGGCTCGGTGCCACTGGGGCGGAAGGCCGCGAAGGCGCCGCTGGCGAGGCGGAACTTGAGCACATTGCTGCGGGGGATTTCCTGCGCCACATCGCGCCGGTCGGGGCGGTCGAGGATGAGTTCCGAGACGCCGCGCCCATGGAATTCACCGGACTGGAAATCTTCCCAGGCTTCGACGGGCTCCCCTCCGAGCATCGTGAGGCCCGCCGCGCGGATGCGCGTCATCGCCTCCGCGAAGCGTTGGGCCCCGCCGGGCTTGGGATCTTCCAGATTCACGAGGCGGTTGTGGAAGACGCCCACCTGCTTCTGTAAGTAGCGCACGGCCTCGAATGGGCCCATGCCCAGCGCCTTGTAGTGGCCAATCATCTCGCCGACGACGAGGCTCGTGGCCACGCCATCCTTGTCCCGGAGCTTGTCGCTGAGGAGCATTCCAAAACTTTCTTCCGCGCCGAACGCATAGGCTTCGCCCACTTCCACGAGGCGGTCCATGCAGGCGGCGATGTTCTTGAAGCCCGTGAGCGTCCACATCACCTGGAGGCCGTGGTGCTTCGCCACTTCGGTGAGAAAGTCGCTCGTCACGACGGTGCTGACGACGACGCCCGTGAGCCCGCCCATGCGGCAGAGGTAGTCCAGCGTGAGCGCGGCCAGGTCGTTGCCACTCATCAACTCCCATTCGTGATTCCGCTTCGCCACCACGCCGATGCGATCGGCATCCGGGTCATTGGCGAGGATCACTTCGGTGCCAAGGGCATCGGCCTCCTTCAGCGTCGCGCTGTAGGCCGCGATTTCCTCAGGGTTGGGCCTCGGCGCGGTGGGGAAGGTGCCGTCCTGGACGCTCTGGGCTTTCGCGGCTTCCAAAGGCAGATCGGCGGCCTTGAAGAAGTCCGGCACGAAGGCACCGCCGGTGCCATGGAAAGGCGTGTAGAGCAGCTTGGCGGGCGCGAAGGGTTGGGGATGACGAAGCAGGCCCAGCGCGAGCTTCGTGTAGGCGGCCTCAACTTCGGCGGGAATGGGCTTGAGGGTGAACGCGGCCTTCGCGGGCTCTGGCACCAGGGGCAGCTTCGCCATTTCGGCTTCCACTTCCGAATCCCAGGGGGCGACGAGCTGCGCGCCGCGGTCATCGTAGGCCTTGTAGCCGTTGTAGGCCTTCGGATTGTGAGAGGCGGTAAGGATGACACCGCAGGCCGCGCCCAGTTCTCGCATGGCAAAGCAGAGGAAGGGTGTGGGCAGCGGGCGTGTGCCCAGGTAGACCTCGTAGCCCGCTGCCGCCAGCGTGCGCGCGGCCTCCTTGCCATAGGCAGCCGAGTTCAGGCGTGTGTCGTAGCCTACGAGGGCGACCTTCTTGCCCGGCGCGCGGCGCTGGGTGACAGTGGCGAGCGCCATCGTCGCCCGGCGCACATTCACCGCATTCATGCGCTTCAGCCCCGCGCCCATCAAGCCCCGAAGCCCGCCTGTGCCGAAGGCCAACGGCTCAGAGAATCGGTCCGTGATCTCAGCCAAGGCCGCGACATCACCACCCTCCGCAGCCTTCACCAGCGGCTCCAGTTCCGCGCGAAGCTCCGCCTCGAGATGGGGCGCGGCGAGATAGGCGTGGGCAGCTTGGAGGGACATAGAAACTCTCAAAACGGAAAGCCGCAGATTACGCCGATTCGACTGATTTACATCTGTGAAATCTGCGGCCCATGCCTTAGGCTCCGCCGAGGGCGATGTCGTCCAGCAGGATGCTCAGGCCGGCGCTGGAGCCGTACCAACGGAGGTCGTTGCCCAGGGCGGCGATGCGGGTGAGAAAGTCGCGGAGGTTTCCCGCGAAGGTGATCTTGTCCACGGGTTCGGCCAACGCGCCGCCGCGGATGCGGATGCCGGAGGCGCCCACGCTGAGGTCGCCGCTCACCGGATCCACCGTATGCAAGCCCATGAGCTCAGTGATGAGGACGCCGCCTTCGGCCTGCTCGAGCAGGCTCGCCAGGGATTCCGTTCCCGCCGTGGGCACGAGGTTGAAGGTGGTCACACCGGGATTGGAGCCGAGGCCGCGACCCGCGCTGGCGGTGGGTGCCTGGCCCATCTCGGCGGCACTACGCAGGGTGTGGAGGTAGGTCTTGAGCACGCCCTCTTCGATGAGCACATTGCGGCGGGTCGGCAGGCCTTCACCGTCCCAGGGCTCGCTGCCCAGGGCCGCGCTGCCATCGGGCAGGATGAGGCGGCCATCATCCACCATGGTCAGCAGCGGAGAGGCGATGGTCTGGCCCAGCTTGCCCGCGAAGAGGCTGCGGCCCCGAGAGACGGATTCGGCGCTGAGCATCCCGGCGATGATGCCGAGCAGATCCACGGCCACCTCCGGGTGAAGCACGACGCGGTACTTGCCGGCGGGCAGCGCTTTGGGGTTGAGCTTTTGTTCGCCCTTACGCGCGGCTTCGGCGCCAATGGTGGCAAGGTCCAGATCCGCGTGACGGCCCATGTCCCAATGCCAGGCGGCTTGGCGATCCTCGCCTTCGGCCACGGCCAATTCAATGGAGGCGGCGGCGTAGTTGCCGAAGTCGGCGGCGCGCACGCCTTTTTGAGTGAGCAACAAACTCGCGCCGATGCCATCGCTCCAGGAGGATTCCCGGATGGCGGCTACCTTGCTTGAAGCCTTGCGGGCTTCCGCTTCAAGTCGCATGGCCCGTTCGATGCGATCCTGCGGCGTGAGCGATTCGAGCTCCGCGTTGTAGCGGCTCGGCAAATCGTCGGTGCCCGAAGGCTCGGCTTGTCGAACCCATTTGTCTTCGTCACCCAATGCGGCCAGCTCGAAGGCTGTCGCGAAAAGATCCTTGAAGTCGGCGCGGGAGAGGTCGGTGCTCGTGGCAAGCCCCGTGCGCCCCTCGCGCATCACCCGCACGCCGAGCCCGCCGCGCTTGGATTGGGTCAAATCCTCCAGCGCGCCGTTCTGCACTTTGGCCTTGTTGCCCCGGGAGACGGAGAGGTAGGCCTCGGCTCCATCCGCTCCCAACTTCATCGCGTGGGCGAGGCCATCCTGCAACTTGGATTCGAGGGATTCGGGGATCAGATTTCGGAACATGAGTACCTAGAAAAAAGCGATTACGCGGAGGGCAGCGGAGGAATGGAGAGCAGCGGAGAAAGGCCTCGGGGTTGAATATCTCTGCTGCTCTCCGGCATTTCTCGGCGGCCCTCGGCGTGGTTATTTAAAGGATTGAAGGGAGCGGCTCTGCCGTCCCGCCCACGACGAGCGCGGGGCAGAGGATGGTGGGGAGGGCGTCGCTGACAGGCACGCCCTGGCCGTCCTTGCCGCAGGTGCCGATGTCGAAGTGCTCGAGGTCATGGGCGATGCGGGTGAGCTGCTGAAGGACGGCGGGGCCCGCCCCGCTGAGGGTCGCGTTCTTCACGGGGTATTTCAATTCGCCCTTCTCGACCCAATAGCCTTCCTTCACCTCGAAGACGAAGTTGCCGGTGACCGTGTCCACCTGGCCGCCACCCATGTGCTTCACGAAGAGCCCGCGGTCGAGATCCGCGAGGATGGCTTCGGGCGCTTCGGAGCCTGGCGCGAGGAAGGTGTTCCGCATCCGTGGGATCGGCAGGTGCTTGTAGCTCTCCCGGCGGCCATTGCCGGTGGGCTCTACGCCCATCTTCCGCGCGGTCTTGCGGCTTTGGAGGTAGTGCTTGAGGACGCCGTTCTCGATGAGCACGACGCGGGTGGAGGCGTTGCCTTCGTCGTCCACCGCGGAGCTGCCGCGCTTGTGGGGCAGGGTGCCGTCGTCAATGATCGTCACGCCTTCCGCCGCGACTTTCTGGCCGAGCTTACCCGCGAAGGCGCTCATGCCCGCGAGGGCGAGATCCGCTTCGAGGCCGTGACCGCACGCCTCGTGGATCATCGTCCCGCCCGCGCTGGAGCTGAGGACGACGGGGAAGGTGCCGGCGGGCGCGGGTTGCGCGTCCAACGCCAGCACGGCGAGCCGCGCGGCCTCCTTCACGGTGGCTTCCACGCGGTCCTTTGCGAATAGTTCGAAGCCACGCGTTTCCCCAAGGGCCTGGTAGCCGGTCTGGAGCCGGTCCCCATCCTCGCCCTTCGCGCCGGTGGTGATGCTGAGGCGAAGGACGCCTTGGACGCGGTGGTCTTCACTGAGTCGCGCGGAGAGGGAACCCTCCGCGACCTCGGCGGAGGCGACCCACACGCTCTGGCTGCTGTCGCCGTAGCCCACGGAAACTTGCCGTAGGGCTCCTGAACGGAGTGCCTCTGTCTCCTTCCGAGCGAGGGACTCGGCCCCCTTCACCAGCGCGACTTTTTCGGGAAGTGGCACGGTGGAGGGATCGCGCTCGATGGGGCTCGGGGTCGGAACGCGTGTGGCGTGGAGCTCAGGCACGGCCAAAGCCGTTCCAGTACCTGGCGCGGCGAGGGTGCGGGCCGCTTCGAGAAGTTCATCGAGGCTGGGAGAGATGAGGTCCGCGAAGCGTGTGGCGTCGCCCTCCATCACCCGCAGACCCACGCCGAGGGTTTCGGAGACGACGAGGTCTTCCATGCGGCCGTCGTCCATGCCCAGGGCGTTGGCGCGACGGCGCTCCACGAAGGCTTCGGCGTAGGAGCCGCCCTTCGAGAGCAGGGTTTCAAGCACCAGCCGAAGCTGGTCGGGGCTGAAGGGCGCGTTCATCAAGGAACTCCAGGCCCGCGCGCGGCGGGCCTTCCAGTGTGCCAGAACCTCGGCCTCCGCCGCCGTCAGGAGGTCCTCCAGATCCCGGCCATCGTTAGGTACCACGAGGTCCGCATGCAACGCCCGCTCGGCCGGATGCGCCTGGGTCACGATCCGCGCTCGGGCAGCGGCTTCCTCCAGTCCGTCGCGATCCTTCAACCGCTGGACCCGCAAAGCCTCAGGTGCATCCACCACCCAGAAGGCGTCGAAATGGTGCGCTTTGCCGCGCTCGATCCACAGCGCTGCATCCAATACCGCGCCCTTCGTATCCGCCGAAAGCGCCGCGAGCCGCGCGGCCCGAAGCGCCTCGATGCGCGGGTGGAGGATGGCCTCTAACACCCGGCGTTTGGCTTCGTCGTGAAAGATGATCCGCCCCAGCGCCGCGCGATCAAGGTCGCTCTCCGGGGTGAGCACACCTGTCCCGAAGGCCGCCACCACGGCCGCGAGCCCTTCGCTTCCCCGCGCCACCGCCTCCCGAGCCAACTCGTCCGCGTCAATGAGCGCCCACCCCCACGCCGCCAACCACCTCCCCACAAAGCTCTTCCCCGACGCGATGCCGCCAGAAAGGCCAAGGAGTGGGAAAGGATGGGACAGAGAATGTGTTGCGGGCATGAGGCTCCTCATCGGAAGATAATTATGTCACCGGCAAATCCAATGCCTGAATGGAGCAAAAAGTTATGTATCGCTGGACCTTTGCCCTTCTTGTGGTTTTCTCGTCAGTTCTGCAAGCCGGTGGATGGGCACCCATTCCAGCATCAACCTGGGACATTCGCGAGGATGCCAAGGCTGGCATCCAGGGTGCGATTGTTTTGGATGAGTTTGCACGGTACGGCGTGAGGGATTCGGAGTTCAGCCTCAGAATTCTCGTACTAAGCGAAGCGGGGAAAAGTGCGGTTCAGTTGGATCCCTTTCCAGATGAACTCATCAGCTTGGAAGGACGGACGGTTCTACCTGATGGACGGGTAGTGGAATTTTCCAAGACCAAGGATTTCTCAGAACAAACTGTGGATTCAAACCGATTCTCATCCAAACGAAAGGTGGTGGTTCCGCCAGGGGTTACCTCTCATTGCGTCCTGGATATAAAGTGGACCCTTCGAAGCACCTACCTTTGGGGGGATCGGTTTACCCGGGGGGTTCAGCGCAGTTACCCTATCAACCATTTGGAACTGGAGCTTAGCAAAATGTCCCCGATGGGGTCGGTGCTGCTCGTTCCACCAAGTATGCGTCCGGTGATCTCCGAAGACAGCGGATATCGGACATACACCTTCAAAAACCTCCCCGCACTGGATGATCAGCCCTATACCCGCTGGGGACTCCGCAGCTGGCCTCGCCTTCTTTGCTTCATGCAGCCCCGTGGTTTGTATGAATCCCTCGACAAGGCGCCTGGGGTGTATTGGAACAAGGCTGTTGACCTGATTATTAAGCCGAACATGACAAGCCTTGACACGGGCAGGGCCTTTTCTGCTCTGGAAAAGGAGATCTTTGCCGAATTGCCTTCGGACCCACTGCAGAAATCCGCCATCATCCTGGATCGTCTTAATAGCAAGATTCGAAATACTGGATGGATGACTGCCGCAGAACGAGCAACAAGAACCAAGAAGGAAGATGGCGAGTACATCCACGCAAACGATTTGAATGAAAGTGTCAAACGAGGCTGGACCAACGGATCGGGAATGTATTACCTCGCATTCCAATTGTTCAAAGATGCGAACCTACACCCCAAGCTGCAGTTTGTATCGGATAGGGACTCCTCGGCCTTTCGATATGATTTGAAGGACTTCTATCAATTCGACAATGTTCTAATCGGAATTGCCACATCGGATGGCAAGGGAATGGGATGGTATGATCCAAGCAATCGGTATCTCCCACCCGGCATCGTGGACCCTTCCTATCAGGGAGTCTGGGGCCTTCAAATTGACACCGACACATGGACCACAAAGCCTGAAATCGTGCCCTCTCAGCGTAAAGAAGCAAACCAACGGCACGACAACTATGACATCACACTCGACGCAGATGCTATCCAGTTTTAATCCTCTTCTTCCTTTAAGGGCTATGAGGATTATGTGGCGCGCTTCCCTTACTACGAGCTCGGTGTGATGGAGGCTTCGAAAAAACTAAAGGAGGCCTGGGAGGCCGGTCTTCCTTCCTATTCCATCACCAAGGCTATGGTCCAGAATGCATCCGATCGAAACCACACGATTTCCATCGAGGTGGATGGGCGAAAGGAACAAGATGGGGGGCGGCGGGTGGTTTTGAGTCCGTTCCCTGGAAAGGAAAGACCCCTTTGGGTTCCAAGTTCATGGCCGACCACGCGCAGCGAAAACATCGTCATGGCCTATAAATCCATCAATTCGGCAGATGCCACGATTCACATGCCCAAAGGTTGGGTTGTGTCAGCCATGACCCCGATTCAGTTCACCTCAAAGCTTGGGATGGTGACTTGGACTTGCACACAAGAACACGAAGCCGAGGGGGAAACTGTGAAGGTTCATTTCGATGTCCAGGTTGACTCGATGTTCATGCCACCGTCGGAAGTTGGGACCCTTAAGGCCTTCTTGGGGGCCATGGAAGAAGCCTGGAATCGAACCCTTAGCTTGGAACACGCCCGATGAGATTCCATCTTCTTGCCGCCATTCTCCTGCTTGCCGTTCTGCCCCTTTCAGCTCATCGCATTGGGAAACTCCCTGATTGGGCAAACACCGCCATTCAAAAAGCGGAGGCCAGTCCAACACCTGGTGACGCTGATCGGTGGGTCCTTTTTGATCGAACCGAATTCGCGTATGTCGGCGATGGTGAAATCCGAACCCACCGCTTTCGAGTGGTAAAGGTATTAACCGATCGCGGAACCGACGCTGCCACCTTCGTTCTCAGGGGTCTTGGTGGTGGGGCAAGTAAGGTCAAGAAGTTGAAGGGCTGGAACCTCCGTCCTGATGGGGAATTGGATAAGCTCGATAGTGATGATGTCATCGCCATCGAGAAAGTCGGCGATAGCACGGGAGTGGATAACTCCCGATTGACGGGCGCCACGCTCGATCGGGTGGTCAAGGGTAGCTATGTGGTTTTCGAATCACTGCAATCGTTCCGGGACCCGATGGGGCCCTCCGGCATTGCGGGTGTCATGGAAACGGATCCTATTTTTAGATGGGAATTCGCCACTGCGAAGCAAGAAGGGTGGTTCACGAACCTGAGCAAAGTTCGCGTGGTGATGGACCTTCGGCATTTCCAGCCTTGGACCACATCCCTGAAAGTCGTGCCGAATCAGGAAGCTTCGGTAGATTTGATTCCCGCGATTCCCAAGAATGAGCAGCAGGTTCCATGGTTCTGGAATGCCATGCCGCGGATCCAGGTTCGTTTCCTCGATCCAGCCCTTCATGACTCCCCAGACCTCTCAGCTTGGGATGGCACGGCATCGTGGATGGAGAACTCCTTCGCGGCCCACACGCAGCCATTGGGCCTGCCTTCGGTGGTTGCCGGGCATGACAGGGCTGGCCTAAAGGCCATTTCCAGTTGGATGTCCAGGGAACTCATTTACAAACAGGTTTATCTCACTCCGGAGCGTGGGTTCACCCCCTTGGATGCTGCTGAAGTGGTTCGCCGCAGGTATGGGGACTGTAAAGACCTTACCTCCTGCTTTATTGCCGCCGCTTCGAAGGCAGGTTTCAAGGCCTATCCGGTTCTTGCTCGGATTGTAGAAGGCCGAATCGAGGATGACGAACCTGTGTTTCCGGGAGCTTTCAACCATGTGATTGCGGCTGTGAGGTTGGAAGGGTCCCTCGGACTCCCTAGCGAAGTTGTCACCTCAGATGGGCGATACCTACTCGTGGATCCCACTGCGCGCCTCACCCCACTCGGTTACCTACCAGAAGCGCATCGCGGAAGGCGGGTGATGATTTGTGCAGGTCAGAAAGCTATTTGGGTCTCCATCCCCGATTCGACCATCGAACCCAGATCTCTCAAGACCAACCTGGAAGCTTCTGTCGAGGCAAATGGAACCCTTTCTGGAACCGTGACCATTGAGGAGATTGGGGATGCCAACGGGCTCCGTACCGCAGCTTTGAATCGGACCAGTAAAGGCCTTAGGGACTACCTTCTCGATTCAGTGCTCGTCATCCCTTCTGATGGTCAATTCGAAATTCTGAAACACAGTGATCCTCTAGATGTGTCGAAGCCATTCACTTTAGAGATGACCTTCATTCACCCACGCGGAGTCGTCTTGTCTCAGACCGAGATGGACCTGGACCCGCTTGGGGTATTCCGGGTGCTGCCCGGTGTCATTCAGCCGCACGATCAGGCCAGAAAGTATCCTGTTGTAGTCGAAGGGGGTGGACTGAAGGAAGTTCACGCCTTGATTCAATTCCCTAAGCCCATTCAACCTTTTCTCTTGGATAAGACCTTAGATGGCCCCTTCCGGCATCTTACTTGGTCCGCTAAGGCGGATTCGAAGGGTAGCGGATCGTTGGTGTCTCTTTCCTTAGCTACCCAATGGAAGTCAGCCTCTTTTGAGTTTGGCAGGCAGGAACAGGGAGTTGCGGCGTGGGCCAAGCTCAGAAAAGACTCTCGAACATTCCTGGATGACGCCTTGGCCTTCAAGATCATTCGATGAGCACGATCTAGGGTTTCACCCAATCTACCACCAGCGTGTAAGGCTCGGCCTCTGCGCCGAGCTCGCTGGTGTCCACGACGAAGAAGATGGTGTTCGTCACCTTCTTGGGGTTGGTGTAGCTGGCCTCGGGATTGCCGGTGGGGATGAGGTTTTGCAGCATCCCTTGTTCCAGGTTGCCCATGCGGGCCACGGTTCGGACGAGGAACCAGCCATTGTGGGCGCAGTGGATGCGGGCGTGGACTTTGGTCCCCGCGGGGACTTCGACCCGGTAGGCCTTCCACCCGGCGATGGACCCCACCGTGTCCGAAACGGTGACGGGCCCCTCCGGCAAGGCGAGGGCGGGGATGCTGGGACCCCGCCGGGCGGCGGATCGTATCTCCATCTGCAGCGGCGAATTGCCTGGGCCAGCGGCGGGGTCGTGGTAGCCGGGCGCGCCGCAGTAGCGATCCACCAAGGGGCCAGGGACTTTCTTCAAATCCTTCCCGGCCACTTCCGGGGTTTGGGTTGCCATCAGGGGCAGGACGAGGGGCAGAGCGATCGCGAAACGGATGGGGCAGGGCAGGACGCGCATAGGACACCTCGGGAATCCATCCCTAGGATGCCTCTCTGGACCAGGAAGTCCCCGAAGGGCCGGGACCCAGATAGACTCTAGGTCAAGCGAGAGCCGATGAGCGCACAACCCCAGAACCTGGCAGAACTTGAGAAGCCCATCCTGGAGCTGGAGGCCCAGATCCAGGCCCTGGAGATGGATCCCTCCCAGGCCAAGGAGCGGGAGAAGCTCCAGAAGAAGTTGGACAAGCTCCGGGAGGACTTGTTCGGGAACCTCTCGGACTGGCAACGCTGCCAGTTGGCGCGGCACCCGAAGCGGCCCTACACCCTGGACTACATCGGCCGCATCTGCGACCGCTTCGAGGAGATCCACGGCGATCGCCGCTTCGCGGACGATCCGGCCATCGTGGGCGGCCTCGGCTGGATAGACGGCAATCCGGTCATGGTGATCGGCCAGGAGAAGGGCCGGGACACCAAGCAGAAGATCCATCGTAATTTCGGCATGCCCAAGCCCGAGGGCTACCGCAAGGCTCTGCGCCTCATGGAACTGGCGCAGAAGTTCAAGCGGCCCGTCCTCTGCCTCATTGACACCATGGGCGCCTATCCCGGCATCGAGGCCGAGGAACGCGGTCAGGCGGAGGCCATCGCCCGGAATCTGCTCGAAATGGCGAAGCTGGAAGTGCCCATCGTCTCCGTCGTCATTGGCGAAGGCGGCTCCGGCGGCGCGCTGGCCCTGGGGGTTGCGGACCGGGTGCTCATGTTGGAGAACGCGGTCTACTCCGTCATCAGCCCCGAGGGTTGCGCCTCGATCCTCTGGAAGGATTCCGCGCAGGCACCGAAGGCCGCCGAGGCCTTGAAGCTCACGGCTCCGCGCCTGAAGGATCTGGGCGTCATTGACGCGGTCATCCCCGAGCCCCTGGGAGGCGCCCACACCGATTGGGACGCCGCCGCCGCCGCGCTCAAGGAGGCCATCACGGAGGCCTTCGGCGAGCTTTCGGATCTCAGTGCCGAGGATCTCGTCGAGCAGCGCTATCAGAAGTTCGCCCGCATGGGCAGCGTCGGCTGACCATGGCGACCCCGGCCTGGCGGATTCGCCGCGAGGCCCCCGCTGGCCTGGAACCCTGGACCCGCCTCGCCCGCGCCTGGGATCTGGATCCGCGCGCGGCGAGACTCGCCTGGATGCGCGGCGTGGATGAGCCGGAGGATTTGGCATGGCGCCTGGACCCATCCTGGTCTCGGGCCACGGACCCGCTGGCCCTCGCGGGCGTGGGCGCGGCGGCGGAGCGCATCAAGCAAGCCATCGCGGGCGGCGAATCCATCGTCATCTACGGCGACTACGATGTGGACGGCGTGACGGCCACGGCGCTCTTGAGCCGGGTCCTGGAGAAGCTCGGCGCGAAGGTCTCCTTCTTCATCCCCAACCGCTTCAATGATGGCTATGGCCTGCATCTGGACTGCATTCGAGATCTGAAAGCGTCTCGGAACCCGGACCTTCTCATCTCCGTGGATTGCGGGGTGCGCTCGGTGGACGAAGTCGCCGCCAGCGCCGAGCTGGGGCTGGAATGGATCATCACGGACCATCATGGGCTGGGCCCTTCGCATCCAGACTGTCTCGTCGTGCATCCCCATCTGGACGGCTACGCGAACCCTCATCTGTCCGGCGTGGGTGTGGCCTTCAAACTGGCCCAGGCCCTGTTGGGAGACGAGCCTTCCTTCCTGGAGGGACTGCTAAAACTCGTCGCCATCGGCACCATCGCGGACATGGTTCCGTTGCAGGGGGAAAACGCCTGGCTTGTCCGCCGGGGCTTGCACGCGCTGGGTGGCGCGAATGGCCCCGGACTCGCCGCGCTGCTCAAGGCGGCGCGCATCGAAGGCGTTCCCACGGCCCAGGCGATCGCGTTTGGCGTGGCCCCCCGGCTGAACGCGGTGGGACGAATGGGTGGCGCGGAAGACGCGGTGAAGCTGCTTCTGTCCCGGGATGCGGCGGAAGTGGCCCGGCTGGCCGAGCGGGTGGAAGCGCTCAACCTGGAGCGTCGGGCCGTGCAGAAGGACTTGTCTGACCGACTTCCGAACCCCGATGGGGCCGCCTTCGACCTCGTCCTCGACGAAGGCGCGCATAAGGGCGTGATCGGCATCGTGGCGGGGCAGCGCTGCCGCGAGAGCGGCAAACCCACCGCAGTCTGCACGGTGCTGGACGAGATCGCCCACTGCTCCCTCCGGGCGCCCGATGGCTACGACCTCGGGGCTCTCCTTGACCTGGCGAGACCCTTCTTGCGGAGCGGAGGCGGCCATCGCCTCGCGGCGGGCATGAGCTTCGAACCGAGTCGCCTGGGCTTCCTTCGCCAGACCCTCCTTCGAGGCGCGGAGGCACAGGCATCGCATCTAGCCGCGCCTTCTCTGCCCATGGATGGCGAGGCTTCCGATATCCCGGATGGCCATGCCCTCAGCCGTCTCGAACCCTTCGGCCAAGGCTTTCCGCCCCCGCTTGCCCGGGTGGAAGGGGCTCTTCTCGGGCCGCCCCAGGAATTCGGCCAAGGGCATTGGCGGTTGAAGATGCGCGGCCTGGAGGGCGGGCTCGTCTGGTTCTCCGGTGCCGAGCGGGGCAGGCTCCCGGAGTCCGGCCCGCTCCGGGTTCTCGCCGCGCCTGACGATCATCCGCGCTTCGGTCGCAGTTGGCGGGTGGAGGCGGCGCTATGAATGCGTGGCCCCTTCCAGGAAACCGCGATCCGCGCTGGCGGATGCTCGGATGGGTGTGCATCGCCGCCGGTCTCGGCTTCACCGGCCTCTTCATGCTCCAGGGGCCGAAGCGATTGAAGGGTCTCACCGGCACGGGGCTCTTCGACCCCGGCATGGCGGGCACCCGAGGCACGCTGACCGAGGCCTTGAGCGGCGGGCGCATGACGCTCAACTACCGCACGCTGGAGGGTACGGAGCAGGACATGCGCCTCAAGGGCGTGACAGGCCAGCTCCTGGATAGCACCGGCCTTTGGCACCTCAAGGCACCTGCCGCCCAACGGTTGGATCAGGCCTGGACCCTGAACGGCCCGCTCGACCTGGACCTGGTGGATGGGCAGGGGAAGGAGCTGGGCTCCGGGCGCATGGAGGGGGATGGCGCGGCGATGCTCTGGAAGGACGGCATCTGGACCGGTCTTCAGCCCCTCGTCTGGACGAGCCGCCAGGGTTCGGGCAGCGGTGACTGGCATCTCCCCTCGGAGTGGACGCGACAGCCCGATGGCCGTTTCGTCGTCACGCAAGGGGGTGTCCGTTGGATCGCCGCAGGACCGGGCGCGTTGAAGGCCATGGAGGCCGCGCGGCTTTGGGCCACGCCGGGATTTGAAACCGGCCACCTCGAAGACGCCATCGCGACCCTCTCCGGTGGTGTGGCTCGCGCCTCCGTGGCGGATCTGGATGCCACCACCGTGCGCTGGCCGGCGCCCCTCAGCTTTACCCGGGACGATGGATGGAAGGGCACCGCCACAGGCGGCGAAGCGCCCCGACCGGCTCCCGGAGCTCCCTTTCAGCGGGTCGAGCTGAAGGGGTTTCATGCGGAGCGCCGTGGGGTGGAAGGCCCTGAACAACTCGACGCGCTGGGCGCGCGATGGACGGAAGCTGGCCTGCGGCTCGAAGGCTCCGTCGCCTGGACTCAGACCTACCAGGGCGCGCCGCTCAAATTGCAAGGTCCGGTGGTGCTCATGCGCAACGCGCCTGGGGGGGACCTGCCCAAAGAGCTGCCGGTTGGACACGCGGCCGCGGAAGGACATCCGGTCCTTACCTGGGGCGATCGAAGCCTCACGGCCCCGCGCATGGATGTGGATCGGTCCACGCGTAGGTGGAAGTTGGACGGGCCGGTCCTGGGGCGGAGCCAGGAAGGAACCTTCACCGGGCAATCGGCCCAGGGTTCCCCCGCTGCCTGGGTGGTCGCGGGACCGGTGAACCTCAGCCTCGTCAGCGGGGGGCACCTGCGGGGGAATCAGCTCCTATGGGACGCTGGTGCCTGGACCCTCCTGGGCAATCCCGCCACCTGGACGCGCCTGCGGGAGCGGCTCTCGGGTCCACGCATCGTCCGGCGCGGGGAGCAATTGGATTTCCCCGAAGGCCTTCAGGGCGCGGAAGCGGGGCCGGATGGGGACCTCACCGTGCGCGCCGCTCAAGGCCATGGTGATGAGGCGTCCCTCAAACTCAGCGGGGGCGTGGCCTGCGTGGGACCGGGGTGGCGGGTGGAAGCCCCGACCGTGACAGTGGTCTTCGGTCCCGGCCGGGTCGTGAAGGCCATCCACGCTTCGGGTGGTGCGACCCTGAAGGGCAAATATGGCGAAGGGAAGGGGGAGGCGTTGGACATGACCCTTCCCGCCAACGCGCCCGCCCTCGTGCGCTGGCAGGGCCGGGTACGCGGCGAAGGCGAGACTTCGTGGTAGGAATGGGAATGGCTGAAGAACGACCGAAGCTTGTCGCGCGGAACCTCCAGAAGCGGTTTGGAGAGCGCGTCGTCGTGCGCGATGTGGGCTTGGAAGTCGCGCAGGGCGAGGTGGTGGGGCTTCTCGGTCCCAATGGTGCGGGCAAGACGACGACCTTCTACATGGTGGTCGGCGTGGAAGCGCCGGATCACGGGGAAATCCAGTGGCAGGGCCAGGACATCACGAATGAGCCGATGCACCGACGCGCGCGGCTCGGCATCGGGTATCTGCCCCAGGAGTCCTCGGTGTTCCGCGGCCTCACGGTGTGGGAGAACCTCATGGCCCTCGCCGAACTCCAGCCTATTCCGAGGGAAGATCAGGTGGCCCGCTGCGAGAAACTGCTGGCGGAATTCCACCTCGAAAAAGTGAGGCACACGCTGGGCATGAGTCTCTCGGGTGGTGAGCGCCGCCGCTGTGAATTGGCGAGGGCCCTCGTCACGGATCCCCGCATCATGCTGCTGGATGAACCCTTCGCCGGAGTTGACCCGAAGTCGGTGCTGGAAATCCAAGGCCTCATCGCGGACCTCAAAGCCCGGGGCATCGGCGTGCTCATCACCGACCATAATGTTCGCGAAACCTTGCAGATCGCCGAGCGCGCCTATATCTTGGCGGACGGAATGATCATGAAACACGGACTGCCCGAAGAAATCACGGCTGACCCCGACATTCGCCGAGTCTACCTTGGCGAACGCTTCAAGCTGGACTGAGGCGGACCGATGGCCACGGGCCCTTTCCTTTCCCAGCGACTCAGCCAGAGCCAGACCCTCGCGCTCACGCCCGCGATGCAGTTGAAGTTGAAACTTTGGCAGATGAACCTGCTGGAGCTGGGCCAGACCATCGAGAAGGAGCTGGAGGAAAATCCGCTCCTTGAACTCGCGGAAGACGGCGACGAACTGCCGTCGCTGGAAGCGCTGGAAGAAGGCCGCGATTCGGAGGTGCTGGACGCGCCTCAGGAGTCCGTCTCCAGCGTGGATGCGACCGATATGCCCGAAGGTGTGGACACGGTGGATCTCGGTCCTTTGCCTGAATCCGCAGGGGAACTGGATCCGGATTCGAACCTCGAAGCCTTCACGGAAGAGGCCGTTGCCCAGGTGGTGGAAACCGAATTCGGGGCGGAGAATTCCTGGGACGCGGACATGCCGCGCACCTCCAGCCTGCCGGATGAGGACCGCATGTCGTGGGAGGACCGACTCAGCGCGACGGAGACGCTCCAGGACCATCTGGTGGGCCAGCTCTACGAGACTCTGGATCACGAAGACCCTCGCGCCGCCCTGATTGAGAAACTCATAGATCGGCTCGACGCGAAGGGCTTTCTCCGGCTTTCGCCGGACGATCCCTCGGAGACGAATGCGACCGCCCTGGCGGCGGACCTGGGGTGCTCGGCGGAGGCGCTTCGGGAAGCGCTGGATCTCCTTCAGGAATTCGACCCCAGTGGCATTGGCTGTTTCACGCTCCAGGAATGCTTGCTGCTCCAGCTCCGTCATGCGGGCGTGGAGCCGGATGACCTGGCCGTCCGCATCATCGAGCGCCACGCCGATCTCCTCGCCCAACGGGACAGCATCAAGCTTCGAAAGGCCCTCGGATGCGGAGAGGACGATCTGTCCGCGGCCATGGAGCTGCTCCGTCACCTCCACCCCGCGCCAGGGCGGGCCTTTGACCTTGATTCCGACCGCGTGGTGAAGCCCGATGTGGTCGTGCTCAAGGGCGACGATGGCAATTGGAAGATCTATCTCAACGATGATGGATTGCCGCGTCTCAAGGTGAACGGCGATTACCGGCGCTTCCTGGACGCGACGGAAGCCAAGACCGAGAAGGACTTCATCCGCGATCGCTTCCGCTCGGCCCGGGATTTCATCCGGGGCGTGGAGGACCGGAATCGCACCGTGCTTCGGGTATCCGCATCCATCGTGGACCTGCAGAAGGATTTCCTGGACCGTGGCGTGGAGGGCCTGCGACCCATGGTGCTGCGGGATGTGGCCGAAGCCACGGGGTTCCACGAAAGCACCATCTCCCGGGTGGTGAAGGCCAAGACCATCCACACCCCCCAAGGGCTTTTCGACCTGAACTACTTCTTCAGCGCCTCCCTGGGCAGCGAAAGCGGTGAGGATGTCTCCGCCACGGTGGTCAAGCACAAGATCAAAGCACTGCTTTCGGCGGAAGATCCGGCCAAGCCCCTCTCGGATGAAACCCTATCCAAGCTGCTGTCCCGGGAAGGGATCAATGTGGCCCGGCGCACTGTGAATAAATACCGGGAAGAGTTGAAAATCCCACCTGCCTCCCGCCGTCGGAGAAGGTGACCCCCTTTCCGATTGCATTCCGTTGGCCCCGGCCTACACTCGCTCCACCGATGATCCGTTCCCTCCCGCGCCCGGCGATCCTCCACGAGGTCCCGGGCGTTTGTGTTCCACCCCGGGCCATCCGGCCCCGTCTTCGGAGCAAGCCATGAAGGTCACCTTCACCGGCCGCCATGTGGAAGTCTCAAACGCCCTCAAGGCGCAGGCGGAGGAGCGCCTCGTCAAGATGGCCACCTTCCTGGACGACATCATTGATGTCCATGTCACCTTCTCGGTGGAAAAGCACCGGCACGAGGCTGAGGTTTCGCTGAAGACCCGAGCCAGCGCCTTCGTCGCTTCCGCTGAGAGCCTGGACATGTACAAGAGCCTGGCGGAGGCCATGGATAAGCTCGAATCTCAGGCCCACAAGCAGGCCGCCAAGCGGAAGGAGGGCCGCCATGAGGCCACGCCCCGCAAGGACTTGGTCGCCGAAGAAGCCTGAGTCGCCTGGATCCCCTCGAAGGAGGGCCTGCGGGCCCTCCTTCGCGTTAAACTAGGCGGCTGGAGCGATCATGCCGGACCCGACCCACGAATACGCGCCCAAGGACACCACCGAGCCCACCCGGGAATGCGAGAAGTGCCGTCGCCCCTACACCCTCGGCCACTTCAACCATGGCATTGAGGGTCAGGAGCAGGTCTGCGACCGCTGCCTCCGCGCCATCGGCTATCAGGTCTAGGGCCGTGACCACCGCGACCTCCATCCTGGAAGAGGTACTCGCCGGCAAGCGCATTGGCGAGGAGGAAGCGCTGTTCCTTCTGGAGCATGGCGATCAACAGGATCTCGCCCTGGCTGCCACCGCCGTCCGGAACCGCCACAACGACCCGGCCAGAGTCAGCTACATCATTGACCGCAATGTGAACTACACGGATGTGTGCCAGATCTACTGCACCTTCTGCGCCTTCTATCACAAGCCTGGCGACAAGCGCGGGTATGTGCTCACCAAGGAGCAGGTCAAACAAAAGGCCGAGGAGACGAAGGCCCTAGGTGGCACCGGCTTCCTCATGCAGGGGGGCGTGAACCCGGACCTGCCTTGGGACTACTACCTCGACCTCGTCCACTACATCACCCACGACCTGGGCATCTGGCTTCACGGCTTCAGCCCCGTCGAGATCCAGATGATGGCGAAG
The DNA here is from genome assembly GCA_018269025.1 of Acidobacteriota bacterium. Classification (GTDB taxonomy): domain Bacteria; phylum Acidobacteriota; class Holophagae; order Holophagales; family Holophagaceae; genus JAFDVN01. The sequence goes on from JAFDVN010000076.1 coordinate 24,013, forward strand.
CTCAGTGGACAAAGCCTCCAGAAGACCATCTCCGACCTCCGGGACGCGGGCCTCGGCTCCATCCCGGGCGGCGGCGCGGAAATCCTCGTGGATCGCATCCGCAAGAAGATCGCGCCCCTCAAGGGCGGGCCGGAGAAGTGGCTCGAAGTGATGGAAGCCGCCCATGAGGTCGGCATGAAGACCACGGGCACCATGATGTTCGGCATCACGGAGACGATGGCCGAGCGCATCGAGCATTTCCGCGTGCTGCGCGAACAGCAGGATCGGGCCTTGGCTCGCGGCAATGGCGGCGGCTACACGGCCTTCGCCGCCTGGCCCTTCCAGAGCGGCCATACCGTCTGGGAAGGCAAGATCGCTAAGCCTACGGATGTGGAGTACTTGCGCACCATCGCCGTGGCCCGCATCTACCTGGACAACTTCGCCCACATGCAATCGTCGTGGGTGACCATGGGCAAGAAGACCGGCCAAGCCGCGCTCCACTTCGGCTGCGATGACATGGGCTCCCTGATGCTCGAAGAGAATGTCGTCAGCGCCGCCGGCACTTGCCACAGCGTCAACAAGGGCGAGATGCTCCGCCTCATTCGTGATGCCGGTTTCGAGCCCTGGCAGCGGGACAACATCTACGGCATCGTGGACCCGACCCCGACTGCGGCCTGAAGGCTTCACCACGAAGACCACAAAGACCACAAAGACCACGAAGGGAAGCTTTTCTCCGCTGCCCTCCGCTCCTCCGCTTCACTCCGCGTGGTGTCTTTTTACCTTCGACCTGCGACATGCTGAGTCTGTCCGAGGAGCGCTGCGAGACGCTGTCCCAGGCTCGG
>JAFDVN010000077.1 GCA_018269025.1 Acidobacteriota bacterium
GCCCTCGTGCCCGTGGGCCTCGCTTTCTGGGATAAGGAGAAACTGGATGGCCGCGCCTGGGTCGGCTTGGCCTTGGGATTGCTCGGCCTCGGGGTGCTCACGGAGCCCTGGGCGGGCACCGTGGACTTGCTGGGTGTGGGCGCGTTGGTGCTCGCCGTCACCTTCTGGTCCTTTGGCACGATCCACGGCAAGCGTCATGTGAAGAAGGGTGGGCTGATGACCCAGGTCGGCCTCGAGATGGCGACGGCGGCGGTGGTGGGGCACCTGGCCGCGCCATGGACCGGCGGCCATCAGCACGCGGCGCTCACGACGAAGGCGCTCCTTGCGATGCTCTACCTCGCCATCTTCGGCTCCGTGGTAGGGCTGTCGGCCTATTCCTACCTGGCCAAGGTCTGGAGCCCCTCGAAGATGGGCACCTACGCCTACCTCAACCCCGTGGTGGCCCTCGCCATGGGTTGCCTTTGGAGAAGCGAACCCTTCAATGCGCGGATGGTGGTCGGCATGGCCATCATCCTCGGCAGCGTGGCCCTGGTGCAGTGGCGGCCTTCGCTGAAGGAAGCGGTCGAGGTGGGCTGAGGCTACGCCTCGATGAGCACCGCCCGCACGGGGGAGGCATCGGCGCCTTCGATGCAGAGCGGAAAGGCCGCCAGGGTGAAAAGCCCGTCCGGCACGGCGTCCAGCACGAGCCCTTCCAGGTTGCGCATCCCCGTGCGCCGAAGCGCCTGGTGGGACTCCAGCGCCTTGCTGTCGAAGGGGTCCACGCTGGGCGTGTCCAGACCCACGAGGATGACGCCCTGGTCATGAAGGTGCTCGATCAGCTCCGGCGACAGGCTTGCGAAATCCGTGTTCCAGGCTTCAGGGTCCGGGAAGGTGCCCGTATGAAAGAGCACCCTTGGCGCTCGGATGTCCCCCTTCAAGTGCGAAGGCCGGATTCGTTCTCCCCGGGCGATGGCGACGCGCATCACCTGGCACGGGCCGTAGTAGGGCGCGAGGTCCACGGCTTCCATCGCCGCACCCTCCGCCGCGTAGTGGGAGGGCGCGTCTGCGTGGGAACCCAGATGCAGCGTTGTCGTCATGCTGCTTAGATCCAGGTTGGCGCCTTCGGCTATGGACAGGGCCACGCTCCGCGAAAAGGGAACATCCCCGGGCCACACGGCGAGGCGTGGGCTGATGCGGGGGGAGAGGTCGTGGATCTTCATCCGACCTTCGCGATGACCTTGATCTCCACCGCGATGGGCGTGGGGAGGGCGCGGACTTCCACGGTGGTGCGAGTGGCTTGGATGGTCGTGAAGTAGGAAGCGTAGACCGCGTTGAAGGCCTTGAAGTCGCGCGCCATGTCAATGAGGAAGCACTGGCAGTCCACGACCTTGTCGAGGCTCGATCCGCTTGCTTCGAGAATGATCTTGATGTTCTCGATGACTGCCTTCGTTTGGGCCGCGGCGTCGTAGGGAAGAGGCCTGCCTTCCGCGTCACGCACCGGCCCGCCCGGGATCGCGTCCGTTCCCGCCTGTCTGGGTCCGATGCCGCTGAGAAAGAGCAGATCGCCTTCGCGTCGCGCATGGGGATAGGCCCCGACGGGCTTCGGCGCGGCGTCGGTGCGGATCGGGCTGGAGGCTGGGGGCTGGGGACTGGGGGGTTCCGTGGCCCGCGCGGCCTCCGCCGCACTCAACACGCCGCGATCCCCCGTGAAGGTCTGCACTTCACCCTCATCGAATTCGCGGCAGCGGTCTTTGGCTGAGTTGGGGGTGAGGCTCACCACCGTGCCGCCGCTGCCCCAGAGCGGACCGTAGGCGTGAACTTTGCCGTCGTAGCCGTTGGTCTGGCCCATGGCGGAGGCGAGCCACCAGAAGGCCTTGCCCCGCTGTTCGCCGCTGGCCTGGGCCGCGAAGTCCCGGGCCACCTGGCTGACATCTTCAAGGCGGCCCTCGCCGAGCATCTCCAGAATCTTGCGGTTCCACTCGTCGTCCTTCGCCGAATAGATGCGGTCCTCCTTCGGATCAATCTGACGGGGGAAGACACGGTTGGAGAGGGCCGACACCGCCACCACCACGGCCTTCCGTCCGGCTTGCTCGATGGCCGCCGCCGCCGCCTTGCCCAGCACGATCGTTTCCGCGCGATCCGCGTACATGTTGCAGCCGACGACGCAGGCGGGGATCGCGTTATCCGGATTGAGCAACTGGAGGGCCTGGATCACGCCGCTGTCCAGGGGGAAGCCGCGGTAGCTCACCGTGCGCGCGTGGAGGCCGCGCTCCCGGGCCGTCGCCTCGTAGACCTTCGCGAAGCCGGGGTCCATCCGGAACGCATAGGGCATGGTGCCGAACGCGTGGAAGTCCTGGTCCACATGCACCCACTCCGGCTTCGGGTCCGCCTGAATCTGGTGGCCGATCACATTGAGCCACTGGGTGGAATAGAGGAGCAGTAGGTCCGCCCCGCTCGCCGCGATCTCCTCCCGAGCCGTCTCGAAGCCGCGCCGCAGCTCCGCCCAGGCTGGGTTCTTCTCCGGCGCCAACAGCGGCAACGGTTTCCCGGGGACGAGGTAGCCATTTAGGATCATGAACAACTCCAAAGCCTGAGCCACAGATGACGTAGATGGGAGGCCACCACAGATTTCCCAGCGTCTATCTGTGGCATCTGTGGCTTCATATCAGACCATCGCGTCTTCCGGATGCCACCCCACCACGGCATTGCCGGTGCCGATGACGGTGCCGTAGGCGTAGACCTCCGCCGGGAAGGTGGGATAGCCGAGGGCCGCGAGCATCCAGGAGAGGCACCCGTCGCGACATTCGCTGAGGGCCTGGTCAATAAAGTCAGGCATGAGGTCCGCCAATTCGCGGGTGCGGCCCTCCTTCATGAGCTGGATGACCTTCATGTCCCAGAGGTATTGGCCGTGGTGGTAGATGTGCTCCTTCGACATATCCTCGGGCAGCTCAGGCTCGGTGGTGAAGTGGCGGTGGCTGAGGCTGTTGGAAGCCAGCAGCACGGCTTTCTTGCCGGACTTCGCGATGGCCTTCGCGGTCGCCGCGCCGAGCTTCGCCATCTCCTCCTCGCCGACCTCGTTGCTGTAGTCGAAGTGGGCACTGGAGCTTGAGATCGCCACGATGGGCTTGTCCCAGGCGGGATTGGCCAGGTGGCAACTGATGATGGTGCCGTAGTCCACGCGGAAGGCGGGGTTCTCCATAGGCACCATCTCCAGCCCGGAGGCGCGGCCTTCCGCGACGATGGCCCGAGCGAGCTCTACATCCACCTTGAGATCGAACTTGTATCGGAACAGGTTCGGGAAGATGGGATCCACGCTGAGGCCGCTGAGTTCGGGAACGGCGAGCACATGGGTGCCCGTGCGCGTCTTCCAGTGCGGCGAATGGACAACGAGCACCTCGTAGTCCGTCTCCGCCAGCTTCTTCCGCAGACGCTCGTAACCCCAGCGCAGCCCCTCCCAGCCGCCTTCGGAGCGGGGCTCGTTCTGGGGCGGGTTCTCCGCGTAGACCAGGTGCGGCGGATGGGGGGCGAGGACCCCGGCGACGATTTGGCCATTCATAATAGACCTTTCGTTATCCGCAGATTACGCAGATTGCGCCGATTAAGGACGCAACCCCCGATTTGCAGGTTTGGAATCGGCGTCATCTGCGAAATCTGCGGATTCATATCAGTCCAGTTTCACGCAGATGTTCTTGGCTTCGCTGAAGAACTCGAGGCTGTTCCGCCCGCCTTCGCGGCCCACGCCGCTGGCCTTCACGCCGCCGAAGGGCACGCGCAGATCCCGATGCAACCAGGTGTTAACCCACACCATGCCGCTCTCCAGCGCCTGCGACACGCGATGCGCGCGGGTGAGATCGGAAGTCCAGACGCTGGCGGCGAGGCCGTACTTGGTGCCGTTGGCCATCTGGAGTGCTTCGTCTTCGGTGTCGAAGGGATGCACGGTGACGACAGGGCCGAAAATCTCCTCCGTGGCCGTGCGACAAGTGGCGGGCAGGCCCGTGATGACGGTGGGCTCCAGGAAGAAGCCATCTCGCAGCGGCGGGGGGAGCGGGGGCCGTGTCCCCCCGCAACGAATGGTCCCGCCTTCTTCGAGCGCGAGGTTGAAATAGCCCTCCACCTTGTCCCGGTGGGCGGCGGAGATGCCCGCGCCGATCTTTGTCGCGGGGTCAGAAGGGTCGCCGACCTTCCAGGCCTTCAGTTCCTCGAGCAGCGCGTCCACGAAACGGTCGTGGATCGAACGCTCGACGAGGATGCGCGAGCCACACAGGCAGATCTGGCCCTGGTTGAGGAAGGCCGAGCGCGTCACGCCAGGGACGGTCTTTTCGAAATCACAATCCGCGAAAACGAGGCTGGGATTCTTGCCGCCCAATTCAAGCGACAGCTTCTTGAACTGGGGCGCGGCGGCCGCAGCCACCTTCGCACCCGTGGCCGTGCCGCCCGTGAAGGAGACGAGGGCCACATCCGGATGGGACACGAGCGCATCGCCTGCTTCCGCGCCCAGACCGTGGACGAGGTTGAAGACGCCGGGCGGGCAGCCCGCTTCGTTCAAGATCTCCGCAAGTAGGGAGGCGGTCAGCGGCGTCAACTCGCTGGGCTTGGCGACGAGGGTGTTGCCCATGGCCAACGCGGGCGCGGTCTTCCAGCTCAAGAGGTAGAGGGGCAAGTTCCAGGGCGTGACGAGGGCGCAGACGCCCACGGGCGAGCGGTGGGTGTAGTTGAGCGCGTCCGCCATCATGGACGCGTCGTCGGTCTTGGTGCGGACGAGGTCGGCGAAGAAGCGGAAATTGGAAATCGCGCGGGGAATGTCGAGGCTCATCGCGAGAGCGAGGGGCTTGCCCGTATCGCGGGATTCCACCTCGGCGATTTCATCGAGCCGCGCTTCCAGCAGATCCGCCACCCGATCCAACAGCGCCGCGCGTTCCGCCACGGGCGTCTTCGCCCAGGCGGGCAGCGCCGTCTTCGCCGCCGCCACCGCCGCGTCCACATCGGCTTTTGTGGAGCGAGGAATACGCGCGATGACTTGGCCCGTGGCCGGGGCGAGGTCGTCGAGCCAAGCCCCGTCCTTCGCCGGAGCGAAGGCGCCGTTCACGAAGTTGAGACGATCCTGGGTGTTCATCGGGCGGACTCAAATTGAAAAAGGAGCGCAGAGGACCACAGTGAAAGTCTAGGATTCCCTTGAGGTTGGTGCGAGGAGCGCACCTGTGGTCTTGTGGTCGCAAATTGCGACCACAAGTTGGGAAGGACTGACACCAGTCCGCTCATGCCATCTGCCCCCGGCCGCTGTCGGCGTAATCCTCCCAGGCGTAGACCCAGCGGTCCTGGTCGGGATCCCAGTCGTCCCAGGTGGGGATCTGTTCCAACTTGGAGAGCAGGTCCGGGGGCACGATGCCTGGGACGAGGAAGGCCTTTTGGCGGCGCAGGGCGTAGGGGTTGCGCAGGGGGAAGCCGAGGGTGCCGAGGATGGCGCGGGCGAGGTACCAGGCGGCCTGGGCGTTCCAGCCATGGGCGATCTTAATGACGATGCCGAGGCCATCCGGATAGTCGGGATGCTCGATGGCCATCCCGAGGAGTCCGTCCGCGCCTTCCTTCGCGATGACCTTGCCACCGCAGGCCTTGAGGATCGTGGAATCGAGACGGTTGAAGCCGCCCACGAGGTCGGGATGGCGCACCATCGCCTCCCAGATCCAGTCCTCGTCCTTCACCCTCACGAGCCCCGCGTAGAGCCGCGCCAGTTCGGCGACGGTGTTGCTCACGGTGGGCAGGCCGCAACCATCTTTGGCGACGCGAAGCGGCTCCCAGTCCGATCCGAGAAAGCGGCGGAGTTGATCCAGGTAGGTGCTGAAGAAGGGATGCTGGGGCAGCATGTAGCCGGCCCTCGTCCAGCCCTTGGCGCGGCAGCCGCGGAGGATGGCCGCGTGCTCGCCGGAGCAGCAGTGGTACCAACGGCGGGGCCGGCGCACCTGCCGACCAAATTGGATGAGCGGCACATCCAGGGGCGTGAGCATGAGGCCGTGCTCGCCTTCGGGCAGGAGCGACATGGCCGCGGCCACATGCTCTGTGTCGCCGTTGTGGCTCGCGACGGCGATGGCGCGCTGCTCCCAGGTGCAGGCCTCCAACTCTTTCGCGAAGACCTTCACCATGAGCGGCTTCATCATGCTGCGGCCGTAGCAGAGCACATGGCCGCCGAAGCTGTGGATGAGCTTGTCGCCGCTCCACCAAGCCACCGCGCCGTGGATCGTCGTCTCGCTCACATCGAAACGCCGGTAGTCCACCAGCGGTTGCCACTCCACATCCCGCCCCGTGGGGATGCCGGGGATGGTCTTGCCGAGAGGCGAGTCGGGATAGAGGTTCGTCATGGGTGCGCCGCCTGGCTAATCGCAGCCCGCACCTTCGGGGCGACTTCCGCCATGAAGGCTTCCATGCCGCGGATGACTCTCGCGTTGTCGTGGTCGAAGAAGTCGAACCAGAGCATGAGGCGGTCGTCCGGGTGGAAGCGCTCGAGGATCTGCTTCGCGACATCTTCGGGGTTGCCGATGAGGGCGTTGTCGGCGGCGCCTTCGACTTTCTTGGGATCGAGGGTGCCGTCCAGGGCCTTCCAGTAGGCCGAGAGCGCGGCGCGGGCCTGCTCTTGGGCCGCGGCGCGCTGGACTTCGGGCGATTTCGCGGGATCGGCGTTGAGGAAGACGAAGACCGTGCGGGGCATGTGGTCGCGCCGCCAAGGGCCGCCGTCGGGGTGGTAGGTGGCCGCCATGCGGCGGTGGGTTTCCTCGATGATCTCGGGCTTCGTGATGCTGAGGTTGAAGACCTGCACCGGGCTGAAGCGGTTCACATAGTCCTGGAGCTTCGGATCGTGGCTTCCGATCACCGGCTGCACCAGCTCCCGCCGCCAATCGCAGGGGATCACCTTCGTGGCCTCGAAGGTCCAGCGGCGCGGAAGGGGGAGCGCGTCTCCACGCGCGCCCGCGAGGTCGCGGACGCGGTTCCATTCTTCGTCGGTTCGGAAATCCGCCCGGGTGATCCCGTATTCCGGGATGTCGGACGACGCGAGGGTTTCGCCTTCCAAGAGGCGCAGGAAGATCTCCGCCGCCTCCCAAAACAGCTTGCCCTTCACCGCGGGCCAGGCGGCCTCTTCCCATGGCGAACGCGCGTCCACGCCCGTCACGCGGTTCATGAAGTCGAAGCGGCCGGCGGAAAAGCCGAGATGGAGACGGCGTTGCTCCTCGGGATTGAGGCCATGGTAGGCGGCGAAGGTGGCGACCCGCTCGGCCTGGGCGAGGGGCCCGCCGTTGCAGACGATGTTCATGACCGCGCTGCCCACCTCGATGCGCTTCGTCCGCGCGAAGACCCGGGTCGCGAGCTGACAGATGTCGCCATTGAGCCCCACCTCGCCTTCCCAGTGGGGAATGACGGGCTTGCGGTGGGATTTCTGAGCTTCGCTGCTGTAGTGGCTTTCAGCCACCCAGGCCGTCCCATAACCCAGTGCGTCCGCCGCCTCCACCTGCGCAAAGAAGTTCCGGAACATCGTCGCCTCGTCCGGCGTGAAGCCGGCGACGGGCGTTTGGGAGATGGAGAAGAAGAGATCGAACTTCATAGGGGTCCGCAGATTGCGCAGATTACGCCAATTGGCAGTTGAATCTGCGTCATCGGCATAATCTGCGGATCAAATGGCATTTAATCTCCCCCCATCCGCGGCGATGCTCTGGCCGCGGAGATAGGCGGCTTCAGATGAGGCGAGGAAGGCGATGAGGGCGGCGATCTCCTTGGCTTCGGCGACGCGACCTTCGGGGATGGTCTTCACCATGTCGGCGCGGACCTGTTCCAGGGTGCGGCCCGTGCGCTCGGCGTTGGCGAGTTCCAGCTTCTCCAGGCGCTCCGTGGCGGTGGCGCCGGGGAGGACATTGTTGATCGTGATCCCGGGCGGCAACTCTTTGGCGAGCGTCTTGGCCCAGGCGGCCGTCGCGCCGCGGATGGTGTTGGAGACGCCGAGGTTCGGCAGCGGCTCCCGGACGCTCGTGGAGACGACATTGATGATGCGGCCATAGCCCTCGGCCTTCATGCCGGGCACAAGAAGCTGAACAAGCAGGTGGGGTGCCATAAGGAGGCGACCGAAGGCGAGCAGGAAGTCTTGTTCCTTCGCGTCCAGGATGGGCCCGCCGGGAGGCCCGCCCGCGTTGTTCACGAGGATGTGGATCGGGCCGTGGGCTTGAAGGTGGGCTTCCACGCGGGGCTTCAAAGCCTCCCGGTCTTCGAGGTCGCCCTGCAGGGCGAAGGCGGCCGGCGCGCCCGCGGCTTTGAGGTCCTGCACGAGCCCGTCGAGCTTGCCGATGGTCCGGGCGAGGACGGTGACGGCGCAGCCCCGCGACGCCAACTCCAGCGCCGTCGCGCGGCCGATGCCCGCGCTCGCGCCCGTGACGAGGGCGCGTCGGCCTGAGAGGTCAGGCACCATACCCGCCCCCGAGTCGCGAGCGCACTTCCCAGAGCAGTGGGAAGTAGCGCAGGTCCGCGCGGCTCGCCAGGTACTTCACGCCCGGGTCCTGGAAAGAGGGTTCTCCCGCTTCGCGGGGCAGCGATCCATGTCCAAAAGGACAGCCCCCGGATTTTGATCCTTCCGTCCCGCTCATGGCCATCGCATCCGTGTGGCCGACGCCTGTGCCGGGCTTGAAGCCGATCATGCGCTCGGCGAGGAGGTAGTGCATGGTGCGCCAGACCCGGAAGGCCTCGTCCAACTCGATGAATCCTTCGGCGAGCTGATGGAGGTCCAGGTGCTTGGGATCGGTGTAGACGGCCACGAGGGCCTGAAGCACCGGCTCCCGATCCGAGGTGTCGAAGCCCCGGGAACGGAGCGCTGCGAGGAAGCCGTCCCAGAGGGAAGGTTCCTTCAATGCCGATTCCAACAGGGCCTTGGCCTCGGGCGATCCCGGATAGAGCTGGAGGTAGCGCTCGTCCTTCAACCCGGAGAGGAATTCCAGGCAGCGGAACTGGGCGCTCTGGAGGCCGCTGGCGGGCTTCAGCCAGTCCCGGAACTCCAGGAAGTGCGCGGGGCTCATGGTCTCCATGACCTTGAACTGCTGCTGGAGGACGCGGACGATCTCGTGGCAGCGCCGCATGAGCCAGAGGCTCGGACCTACTTCGCCCTTCTGAAGGTGGGCAACGATGGCGCGCACCTCGTGGAGCATGAGCTTGAACCAGAGCTCGTAGACCTGGTGGATCACGATGAACTGGAGCTCATCGTGGGCTTCGGGCTCCGAAAGCGGCTTCTGGAGCCGCAACAGGTCGGGGACCTTCAGGTAGGACTCGTAGGAGGGACCGGTCTCGGAAGCCATTCCCCCAGTCTAGAACCGGAGGTTGGCTGTGGGGTCGCCCGATTACTTCCCGGCGGCTTAGTCTTCCGCCACGACCCGGGCGCGGCCCTCGGCCTTGGCCTTGTAGAGCCGCTGATCCGCCCGAGCCAGGAGCAGCTCCACCGTGTCGCCCTCGCCCCGCCAGGAGGCGACGCCTGCGCTGAGGGAGAGGTTCCGTCCTTCGGGCAGGTTCGGAAGTTGGGTCTGGGTGACCGTCTCCAGAAGGCGCATCGCGAGTTGGCGAGCGCCCTCCTTATCCGTCTGGGGACAGAGCACGAGGAACTCGTCGCCGCCCATGCGGCCGAGCCGGTCCACTTTGCGAAGCCCGAAGGCGAGGCGTTGGGCCACCATGCTGAGGACCCGGTCCCCCGCCGCGTGGCCGAAGCGGTCGTTGATGGGCTTGAAGTGGTCCAGGTCAATGAGCATGACCGCCAGCGGTTGGCTGAAGCGCGAGCTCTGCATGCTTTCGTGCTGGAGCAGTTCCGTCGTGTGGCGGCGGTTGAAGAGGCCCGTGAGCGGATCCTGGATGGCCTGGTGGTAGAGGCGCTGCCGGCTCGCTTCCAGGGTGAGGAGACGACCCAGCTCGTCGGAGGCGATTTCCAAAAGGCGCACATGCTCCTGGTAGAGGCGGCGTTCCACCAGCAGGCCGAGGAACGCGTTGATAGGCGTGCCGGGCACGGAGATGGGCAACACGAGCTGGAGCGGATCCCGGAGCGCGAGGCGCCGTTCCTCCGGGTCCATCGCCGCGTCCCAGGGCATGTCCAGGGAGCCGCTGACCCCCATGGCCCGCTCCAGGGCACGGCCCAGTTCCTGGCGATCCGCCTCGCTCACGCAGCGGCCATGGGCGCCCCGGGCGACGAGACCTTCTTCCGTGCGATGGACGACGGCGAGAGCGCCGGGTAGCACGGCGGTCTGGAGCAGATCCACGAAGCCGCGGACGATGCTTTGGGCGTCCGGGTCCTCGGAGTAGAGCCGTGCGATGGAATCCCTCAGCGTCGTTTCCAGGAGGCGTTGCTCCAGGGCCCGGGCCAGGCGGCGCTGGATGGCCTCCACGCCGAGATCCTCGGGATTGCGAAAGACAGGCCCCTGGGCCGGATCCTTGGGAGGTGCTGTGCGGATCAGATCCTCCGCCGCCTCCAACACCCCATCCATCTCGGGTTCCTTGACGATGAAGCGGTCGGCCCCGCAGGTCTTCGCCCAGAAGTGGCCGAGGCCGCGGGTCTCGGCGGTGAGCAGCAGCACCGGTAGGTGGCGCGTCGCGCGGTCATCCTTCAACAGGCGGCAAAGCTGGTAGCCATCAATGAGGGGCATGTAGCAGTCGCTCACCACCAGGTCCGGCATCTCGCCCGCCAGCACCAGGAGCGCCTCTGCGCCGTTTCGGGCTTCCATCACCTCGTGCCCCCGGCTGCGGAACACGGCGCGCAGGAGGGCCATCTGGGTCGCACTGTCCTCCACCAGGAGCGCCTTGAAGGGGCGGGGCGGGGCAGTCGTCGGGAGCGTCGGCATGAGGATCCGGATAGGCGGCTGGAGTTGAGGCATTATGCGGCGTAGGGCCCTCGAAGGCGAGGGCCGCCCCCTCTTTTTCACAAGGATTCACCGTTTCGATGGACGCACCCCTGCTCCTGGCCCTCGCCCGCGCGCAGCTGCGCACCCACCCGGCCTGGGCCTTGGAAGGCGTCTGGGCCTCGTCCCGGGCCCTGGGCCTGCGCTGGGGGAGGAAGGCCGACGCGGACACCTGGGTGCTCCTGCTGCACCCGAAACCGGTCCTGTGGCGGCTGCCGGGCGACCACCCGGCGACGAAGCTGCTCGCGGCGGAGGCGACCAAGGATTCGGCGCGCGCCTGGGGCCTCTGGCTTTCCGGCGCGCGGTTGATGGCCGTGGAAGGCGATCCCCGCGAGCGCTGGCTCGGGCTTGTGTTCCAACGCCGCGCCATCACAGGCCGCCTGGAAACGGTGCGCCTTGCCTTCCAGGCCATCCCCGGCCGGGCGGGCATTCGACTCGACGGAGCGGAGGGCGCAGGATCGCGTTTGGGGTTGGGGGTGCCCTTCCCCGCCGCGCCGCCGCAGCCGAGCGAGGAACCCCCTCCCCTGAAGCGCTGGAAGGAACGCTTTGGCGCGCGCTTCGAAGCGGCGCTGGCGGGCGAGGTGGAAGACATCCTTCCGGGTGAAGGCCCACTCCAGGACCGCCATCGTGCGTGGTCCAGGGCGGAAGCGGAGCTCCTGGTGCTGGCTCCGCGCCAAGCCGCCCTCGACCGCCGCGTCGCCCAAGAAGCGAAGAAGCTGGACCGGCTGGAGGCCTCCCTCGCGAAGGACCGCGACCGCCATCGCGTAAACCTCGCCCTCAAAGCGCAAGCCTCCGCCCTCTCGGCGGAACTGTGGCGGATCAAGGGCGCGACGGGCGCGGTGGATCTCGCGGATGGCTCGCGCCTCGTGCTGCCCCATGGGGAGACGGCGGAGTCCTCGGCCCAGCTTTGGTTCAAGGAGGCGAAGAAGGCCGAGCGCGGGCTCGCGCGCCTCGCCGAATTGGACCTCGCCCTGGCCCGCCAGCGCGCGGACCTGGCGGCGCGCCAAGCCGGCGGCACCCTGGACCTTCCCCCGGCGAAGGCCGCATCCTCGAAAGCGAAACCCATGGAGAACCGCAAGGTGGACAAGCGCAAGGATGGAAAGGGCCAGGCGTTCCGCTCGGTTCAGATCGAAGGCTTCGAGCTGCTCATCGGCAAGGGGGACGAAGAGAACGACCGCCTCACCTTCAAGGTCGCGGAGAACACGGACTTCTGGCTCCATGTGGCCAACCTTCCGGGCAGCCATGTAGTGATCCGAAATCCCGACAAGGTGAGCGAACCCCCCCGCGCCGTCTTGGAGCGCGCCGCGGAGCTCGCCGCCTTCCACAGCAAGGCCCGGGACGCCGGCAAAGTCGAGGTCCACTGGTGCCGCATCGCCGACATCAGCAAACCCCGCGGCTTCGCGCCCGGCAAAGTCATCCTCAAGCAGTGGAAGAGCCTGCGGGTCTATCCCAAGGGGTGAGGTGCCCTCAGCCCTTCGCGCCCAAGGGGTGAGGTGCCCTCAGCCCTTCGCGAAGGTTCGCAGGCGGGGCAAGTCCACGAGCTTCACGACGGGGAAGGTGCTTTGGATGAGGCCGAGATCCGTGAGCAGGCGCAGGGCGCGGGAGAAGGCCTCGCGGCTGGCGCCGATGCACTGGGCCAGCTCCTCTTGCGTCTCCTGGAATTCCACGAGAAGGCGGTCCGGCTGGCGGGCGTGGGCATCCAGGACCACCTGGGCCACCCGTTCCGGCACGCTGTGGAGGCTCAAGGAATCCACCAGATCCACCAAGTGCCGCACCTTTCCAGCGAAGTGCTGGATGAGTGCCTCGGCCACCTGGGGCGTGCGGTGGGCCAGTTCCCGCAAGGGTGCGGCGGGGATGAGCCAGCAGGCGGTTTCACCATGGGCTTCGGCGCTGGACGCGATGGCCCCGCCATCAAAGACCTGCACCTCGCCCACGCACTGGCCGGGACGGATGAAGTCCAGCACCTGCACATGGCCGCGGCCGTCCGAGCGGAACACTTTCAAGCTGCCTTCAGCGACGACGAAGACGCCCGGGATACGCTCCCCTTGTTGGAAGACCTTCGCGCCATCTTCGTAGCGGTGGGGTTCGGATAGGGCCGTCAGCTCCTTCGCCAAACCGCTTTCCAGACCTGCCAGGAAAGGCAGGGACTGCAGGCGAAGCGGGGCGGCGGGCTTCATGGGCGCTCAGTATTCCATGGCCCGTGCTACTTCACCCGCTCCATGTAGGTGCGGTCGGCGGTCTTCACGCGGATCTTCTCGCCGCTCTCCATGTAGGGCGGCACACCGACGGTGATGCCGTTCTCCAGCTTCGCGGGCTTGTAGGAGCCGGTGGCGTTGGCGTTCTTCATCACGGGATCGGTCTCGACGATCTGGAGGACGACGCTTTCAGGCAGCGTGGCGGAGAGCGGCGTGCCTTCGTAGAACTCCAGTTCCACCTGCATGTTCGGCACGAGGAAGACCAGGTCGTCGCCGAGGGCGTCCTTGCTCACTTCCATCTGCTCGTAATTCTCGTTGTTCATGAACACGAGATGGTCGCCGTCCTCGTAGAGGAACTCGAGCATGTGCTGTTCCAGGCTCGCCTTGTCAATCTTGTCGGAGGAGCCGAAGCGGTTCTCGCGATTGATGCCGTCCTTGAGGCGCTTCATCTTCGTGACGATGCGCGCGGGCAGGTTGCCCGGGGTCTGGTGCTCCACGCTGATGACGCGGCAGAGCTCGCCCTCGAAGTTGATGATCATCCCGGCGCGGACTTGGGTGGCGTTGATGAAGGGCATGGGGGCCTCTCACGAAAAAAGCCCCGACTCGCGTTCAGGGCTCTTGGTGGGGATACCAGGATTCGAACCTGGGACTTCTTCCGTGTGAAGGAAGCACTCTACCGCTGAGTTATATCCCCGCGGCCCTCCAGCCTACCAGAACGGCCCGGAATGGCTAGATGGAAGCCTTTAAGGCAGCCGCGAAGCGGGGCGCGTCCTCCGTCTTCAGGCCGCAGACCCCGACCCGCAGGCCCCAGGGGCTCGGCACGACGAAGACGCCGTGGGTCTTGAGCCGCTCGCAGGTTCCCTTCGGGTCCGGCACCGGCAAGGTGACGAAGAAGCCTCCTTGCCAGGGCGCGCCGCTCAGGCCTTCGGCTTTCAGGGCGTCGTCGAGGGCCTGGGCGCGGGCTTCCAGGACTTCCGACCAGTGCTTGTGCTCGGCGGC